>JAKQPY010000142.1:0-30676 GCA_029564465.1 Bacteroidota bacterium
CCGGCTCGGTTAGCCAATCCACCAGATAATAAATTTTTCAGTGAAAAGCTAAAAAATCCCTGTTGTTTTGAAAATCCGACAATTTCATATAACTTTCGTAAAAAATCCAGTATATGTTAGGCGACGTATTGCTTATTGCAGAAAAACACCGTATTGCGGCAGCCGCAATCACCCAAATCGTATTGAAAAACTATTTTCCCAAAATGCTGATGGCTATTTCGGGGGAATCGGGCAGTGGTAAATCCGAATTAGCGCACTGCATTGGTAAAGCCCTCGTAAAAGAGCATGGTATCAGAACCAAAATAATTCATTCCGACAACTACTACCGCGTTCATCCGCACCTGCGCACCGAATGGCGCAAACAGCACGGGTTTGAGGCAGTGGGTATGTCCGAAATCGACTGGGAAACCCTCAACGGCAACATTACCGACTTCAAAAACAACCGGATATCCGAAATGCCCTGCATCGATATTGTACCCGATGAACCCGACAGGTTAATTACCGATTTCTCGAAAATCGATTTCCTGATTATCGACGGTTTGTATGCCCTGAATGCCGAAGGCGTCGATCTCGGTGTATTTATTGACCTCACCTATCACGAAACAAAGAAAGCCCAGGCTGACCGTGGCAAAGAACCTGTGAATGATTTCCGCTGGAACGTGCTCGAAAAAGAACACACCGAGGTGATGAAACTCAAATCAAAAGCCCGCATCCTTGTTGAAAAAGACTATAGTATCAGTCTGATAGATGCCTTACAATAAACCGGAATGATAAAACCTCTTCAGATGAAACGACTTCTCATTGCCCTGGCCGGAATTCTCGTGCTCTGGAGCTGCAAACCAAAGCAGCACGACGCCGACATGTATCCCTACGACCTGATGAAAACCGACCAGGCCACCCTGTTGCTTTACGAAGGCGATAACACTTTCCAGACCGATCATTTTTTTGATGCGGATACGCAAATCGATTCGATAGGCTACTCCAGACCGGGATGCCTGCAGGTATCCGACGAAAAACGCAGTTTTACCCTGACTTGTGATTTCGAAACACTGCCATGGCTCAGCGAGCTGACGTTTTACATTCAGGGGCACCATTATTCAGTACTGTGCAAAAAAGCATCGCTTACCCGCACTGCATTTGAATTCGAAGTTCCATCAGGAGTCAGTTACAACAAGGTTTTTCTACATGGAAACTTCGGCCGTTATTCCGATTCTGTCGAAATGAATTTTGAGGGAAAGCGCTGGCAAAAGCACCTCTACCTTGAACCGGGCGATTACACCTATTATTATCGTGGCGATGGCAAAATCTTATTACCTTCCGATACTGATACCTCCAATGGATTAGCCAGGCTGACCATTAGCGATTCATATGAAAAAACAGCCACAATCCGTTTGAAAAAATACGATAAGAATACCATAACCATCAGTGCATCGCAAGAGATCGACGAATACTTCATTTTCTGGCAGGGATATCGGATTCCTCCCGATCTATCCGGGCTCGAAGCCATGGATTACAGTTTTATGATTCCCGCTGCTGCAGCAAAACTCAACACCTCTTCCATCAGAATTATAGCTTTCAATCAACAGGGAATTACCAACGACCTGCTGATTCCGCTGATAAACGGGGCTGTTGCCAACAATAAATCCACGGGACTGGAATCTTATAACCACTTGCTTCTGTGTTTCGATAAAGACAGCTATGAAGGCACTTCCGACAGCCTGACTATCAACAATCTTTGCAATGCGACAGGTTTTAATACACTTTTTATATCCGACGAAAATCTGCCTGCGAATTTCGATCCGCTTTCGGCATGTATTGACGACAACCTCAACCCAATATACAGCCTTTGTTTTGCCGGCCAAAAAACTTCGGGATATCAGCGTTTACTCGGCAATTGCAACAACAACCTGATTTTCGACCACCAGTTATTCAACGATGCCTATTCCTGTTTCGACAACGACAGTCTTAGCTTCGGTATCTTAGCAACTGCAATGCGGAAAACCTTACGGAAACATGGTTATCAGCATCGGTTGGCCAATTTACTACCCACACCCGTCCAGTGGATTAACGCTGTTCGTAACCCGGATACCAAAGCCTACGACAAACTTCGTCAACTAACGGTTTTTAGCATGTGCATCCCAGGAATACCGGCTCTGCTCACCGGTAATGAACTTATTACCGATATTGATGGAAAAACAATGGTTTTTATCCCGCAAAGGATGGCGGCTGAATTGAAAACGATATCTGCAATCCGCACCGAAAACCCGGCCCTGCAGGTGGGCGATTTTAATATTCTTGAATCGGTAAATTTCGGCTTCGCATTTCAGCGCAGCTATTTCGATAATGTAGTGGTTGTAGCATTCAACAAATCAGACTTCCGTCAAATTATCGGACTAAATTTGGTTGACGTTCCGGCCGGATTACAGTTTACCGATTATTTTGGCTCGATGATTAAACAGGGCGACAACTATGTCAGGCTCGATATGCCCCCGCACTCCTTCGAAATTATCACTACAAACCATAAATAAACTATGTTAACCCGCGACATTCATCCACCCGACTGGTCAAAAAACAAAGTCATTTATGAGGTCAATCTGAGGCAATTTACCCCCGAAGGAACCATCAGTGCATTTTTACCACATATACCCCGGCTTAAAAGCATGGGCGTAGATATACTTTGGTTTATGCCCATACATCCGATAGGCGAAAAAAACCGCAAAGGGAGTCTGGGCAGTGCCTATTCGGTGAAAGACTACACGGCTGTAAATCCCGACTACGGCAGCTTTGAGGAATTCAAAAACATGGTCAGCGAAATTCACAGGCAAGGCATGTATGCAATTATCGACTGGGTGGCAAACCATGCGGCATGGGATAATGTGTGGACCACGAAACATCCTGAGTTTTTCAGCCACGATGCCGAAGGAAACTTCATGTGCCGAGTTAACGACTGGAACGATGTAATTGATTTCGACTACACAAAACCTGCAATGCGCCAGGCCCTGACCGATGCCATGAAATTCTGGGTACACGAAGCCGATATCGACGGTTTCCGTTGCGACGTGGCCATGATGGTGCCGGTTTCGTTCTGGGAAGAAGCACGCAGGCAGCTGCACGAAATTAAACACGTTTTTATGCTCGCCGAAGCCGAAGAGCCTGAACATCATTTTTGTTCGTTCGACGCATCCTACAGTTGGGAAATGCTTCACGCATTTACTGCAGCAGCCAAAGGCACAAAAAATGCTAATGCCATAAAGGAGCAATTCAATAATGAGTTGTTGCTGTTCCCTCAAAAAAGTTACCGGTTACGTTTTATTACCAACCACGACGAAAACTCATGGAATGGTTCAGAATTCGAAAGGTTGGGCCCGGCAGCCGATACACTCATGGTGCTATGCTATACCCTTCCTGGGATGCCGCTTATTTACACCGGACAGGAAGCCGGCTTGTCGCGCAAACTGGCATTTTTCGATAAAGACCTGGTTGAATGGGGAAATTTCCGCAAGCAGTCGTTGTTTGCTGCGCTGAATGCGCTGAAGCACAAGCACGAAAGTCTGTGGAACGGAGAATATGGCGGAGGTATTGCTTTTGCCCTGTCATCCGACGACAAGGTGCTGGCATTTGTTCGCTATAAGCACGACGATGTGGTATTAACTGTTGTCAATCTTTCGGGTGGAACCAGCAACCCATCTATCGCATTTCCATCCTGTTTCAATGGAGTGTATTCCCACTACTTTAAAGGAGAGAAACTTTTGCTAAGCGATGAATGGAAGCTTACACTGAGTGCCTGGGAATATCGTATTTACACCCTGAACTAACTTAGCCTAAAAACCCAGGGGAAGTACCGGTTGTTTTGGTGCTCTGCTGAACAAGTTTTCGGGATACACCACATCGGTTAAAAATAAACCGTGCGCCGGTACAGACTGACCCGATTCGCAACGGTTTTTTGCTTCAATTATACTCCGGAATCCTGCTTCGTCAACCCGGCCTTTGGCCACCTCAACCAAAGTTCCCACAACAGCCCTGACCATGTTTCGTAGAAATCGGTCTGCCCTGATGGTGAATACCAGTATGTCGTCATGTTGTTGCCATTGCGCCAGTTTTATATGGCAAATATTGGTTTTGGCATTGCCATGAAGTTTACTAAAACTGGTAAAATCAGAATACTCATACAATACCGCCGAAACGCGGTTCAGGTCGTCTACATCGGCATTAATTGGCAGGAACCATGAATATTGAGAGAAAAACGGAGATTTTTGCAATGCAATATAATAACGGTACTCACGCTGCACCGCATCGAATCGCGCATGAAAACCGGAATCAACAGCCTGCACAGAGTAAATTCGGACATTACTTTTCAGAAAACGGTTGAGCCGTAGCAAAAGGTCTTCGGTATCGACGGGTGACATCGCATCGAAATGCATTACATAGTAGGCTGCATGAACACCGGTATCGGTTCTGCCACATCCGGTAACCTCGATGGGTTCGTGAAGCAGCATTCCCAGACTATCCTGCATAAGTTGCTGCACACTGGGCATTGTGGGTTGCACCTGCCAGCCGCAGAACGCTGAACCATCGTATGCCATTTCGATGCAAAAGCGGGGCATCAGAGTCAGCGTTTAACAATTTTTTGTGTATGCGAACCTGAAGGGGTTACAATTCGAAGCACGTAAACACCATCGGGAAGGGTGCTGATATCGGTTACGGCAATAGGTCCGGTGTGGGTGCATTTTAGTACAGCAAATCCGGTGATATCATACACTTCGATGCCAATAATTTCTTCTCCGCTTACCGATACTTCAAACCTTCCGTTTGAGGGATTTGGAAAAACACGCACCAAATCGCTTTGGATGGGTTTAACACCGACGCTTATCTCGGTTTCTCCGGTTAATTCACAACCTGCAGCATCCGAAACTGTAACCGAATAAGTTCCGGGTGCAAGATCCGAAATAGATGCTGATGTGGCTCCATTGCTCCAACTAAAAATGAAAGGCGGATTTCCCCCCGTTACGATTGCATTAGCCCATCCGTTATTGCCTGATGAGGCACTGCCTGAATCGATGGTCAGACTACCGGGCTCAAGAATTTCGAGGTTTGTTGTGCCCATGGCCGTACAGCCAAATTCGTCGGTAACGGTAACCGTGTACACACCGGGAAACGAAGTCTGCAGCGTTTGGTATGGATTAAATAATGACCATTGGTATTGGGCATAACCCGGAGCGGCCACCAGAAAACATGGGTTTTCGATACAACAAATGCTTTCGGGCGGTAAGCCTGCATCGGGGTACTGAATGTGTGCAGTTATGGGAACCCTGCCGCTATGGCATACGTCAGAAAATCCTGCAAAAACTTCGATGTCGTACAGAAAATAATAAAATGAACTGGAGTAGTTGTTACCTGTAAGTGCAATCAAATCATCAATCATATAGGGATATGCATACGAAGGGCCGTTGTAATCGCCGGTGTACGCCAAGTTGTTTTGTTGCGATACAGCAATGGAATATCCATAACCTTGCAGCAGCTGGAAGTTTAAATCAATGCGATGTTCGCCCGCTTCAATGTAAATGTTTTTCTGATCAATTTGCACGTTATCAGCATTGTAAAGTGTGAACGTGCGGTTGCCGGCACCCTGAGCATAAACTTTCGCCGAAACAATGGTTACATCGCTGTAAGCATCGAATTGTAGGGTGCGGGTAATATTCCATCCGAAATATCCTCCGGGGCCGGTATTATCGAACATTCCAAAATATTGATGCGGGTTTGTACTCGTTTTCTCTACCCAATAGGTGGCAGTAGAATTCAGATTAGGAGTAGTGTAGGTATTTCCTAAATGAAATGCTTCAGTCTGACTTTGGTTAACGAACCAGTAAATATCTTCGGTGGCAGTACCAGCCGAAAGGTTTACCGCTCCCGGTCCGCAACTGAATCCATCAGTAACCGCAGGGCCTTCTGCAACATCAACCACTAGGCATTGCTCGCAGGTGTAGCTGCCTTGTCCGTAATTGCTGATTGCAGTCAGGCTGATTGTATAAATGCCCGATTCAGCATAAACATGCACCGGATTCTGAAGGGTCGAAACGCCACCATCTCCGAAGTTCCAGCTATAGGAAAACACCGGTACTGAAGAAACAACATTGGAAGTGAACTGGTAATAGGAAGAACACGCCTCGAGTTTATCAAACAGAAAACCAACAACTGGCGCTCCATAAGGATTAATAATCTGAAAAGGATGCGATGCATCCCACTGAAAATTACAAGCATCGGCAATACTGCTACCGGTTGATAGGTTGGTAACATTGTACCAGCCATCCTGCTGCGGACCCTGACACATGCCGTTACCATTGGAATCGTATATCACAAAAGTATAGTTGCCGGCCGGAAGACAATACGTATAAACCAATATTTCGTTTTCGGGAAGATTGGTTTCGGAAACCACAACCTGCGACATCGAATTGAGAATCTCGAAACTGTTCTGCCAACTGTTTTGATCGGTGGTAATTGTCACCTGAATGGTATTACCGCGGGTAATACTATAGCCCGTTTCCATGCCATTGTTATCTGGTTCTGCATCAGAACTTCCATTGGGAGCGTCGGCATAAAAACTAAAATTGTGTACACCTGTTTCGGGAAATACTTTCGAAAAACTCAAATTAACCGTTTGCCCCGGCAAGAGCATGCCTTCCCAGTGAATTTGCTCTTGTTCTTCCTCATTCAGAAAAAAGCTGATATCAAAACTTCCGATATCTACCTGTCCGTTGTTTTTCACCACAACCACAGGTTGAATGCTGTCGAAATTGCACGCCGAACCCGAAGGGGCCAAAATCCCCTGTATCATAATATCGCCGCCGGCAACAATAAATTGCGATTGTAACTGGTTATCAACGGGATTTTCGTCGGTAATGTCGTTGCTTATGTTCACCCGTGCTGTAAAAGTATGTTCACCTTCGGGCAAAGTCACTTGTGGAAATATCACATTTCTAGTTTCACCCTGGTTTAAAATTACGGGTTCCACATGCCGCAACACCTCAGCCCCGTCGTCGATTCGATAATAGACATCGATGGCGTTAATCACATGCGTGCCCATGTTGGTCACCACCACGTAAGGATATTGCTGGGCTTCTTCGGTAAGATACTGACCTACCGGACAAAGAATCTGTGTTAGGGAAACATCGTAAACATTCTGCGAACGGCTGATATTTACAAATCCTGCTAACAATACTGTCGCAATTAGTGCTGAACGTAGCCACCGAAGTTTGGTAAAACAATGCATAATCATCGAAATTAATAAATCAGTATTCAATGTATTTTGCGCAATTTACAACTTTTTTGAATGCTTACGCGAAAACTTTATTATTGATTCAGCGCGTGTAAATGTCCGAATAATTAGCGAATTGAAATACTTCGAAACAAGCTGTTCGGTTAATTTCCCATTTCCGAAATAAACTTAACCCTTACGAGGCGGACTTCTTCTTCGGTGAACTCGTTTTCGCCCAATTCTTTCAAAGCATCTTCGATTGATTCGGTATCGGCTTCATCGCGGAAGTAAAGGTAAATATCATCGACATGTTCCTGATCCATAATGCTGTACAGGTAATAATCGATATTGAGTTTGGTACCTGCGTTTACGATGGCTTCAATTTCCTGAATTAATTCAATCATTTCGAGGCCTTTCGATTCAGCGATATCATCGAGGGCAATTTTACGATCGATGCTTTGGATAATGAACACCTTGTTGGTTGATTTATTCACCACAGACTTCACCACCATATCCTGTGGTCTTTCGATTTCGTTTTCGATTACGTGTTTATGAATGAGTTCGACGAAAGGTTTTCCGTATTTCTGGGCTTTACCAACTCCAACACCCGAAATTTTTGTCAGTTCGTCCATGGTTATCGGGTACTGAATGGCCATATCCTGCAACGATGGGTCACTAAAAATGACAAACGGAGGCAGGTTATATTGTTTAGCCATGGCTTTGCGCTGATCTTTCAGCAGCGAGAAAAGCACTGTATCGGCGGCGGCGGTTCCTCCGGTAAGGTTTTCACCCTTTTCGTCGTTATCTTCATAATCGTGATCTTTGGTCATCATAAACGAACGCGGTTCCTTCATGAATTCCCTGCCGGCCTTGGTTATTTTAAGCAAACCATAGTTCACAATTTCTTTTTCGATAAGCTGAGCTATCAGTGCCTGCCTGATTAATGCTTTCCAGAACTTCACCGACTCATCGGAGCCACATCCGAATATAGGCAATTTATCGTGTTTGTAAGTACTGATTTCGGCATTCGATTTACCGACCAGCACATTGGCTACATGCTCGCCCTTGCAGCGTTCTTTCAACACGTCGATTACTTCGAGCAGGGTTGCCAGTTGTTCTTTAGCCTCGAACTTGGGTTTGGGCGATAAGCAGTTGTCGCAATTACCGCAATCTTCTTCCATCACTTCGCCAAAGTAATTCAACAGCTGACGCACACGACACACCGACGATTCGGCATACGATACGGTTTCGAGCAGGAGTTGCTTCCCAATTTCCTGTTCACTGACCGGCTTATTCTGCATAAACTTCTCAAGTTTCTGAATATCGTCGTAGCTATAGAATGCAATGCAATTGCCTTCGCCACCGTCGCGGCCGGCACGACCGGTTTCCTGATAGTATCCTTCGAGGCTTTTGGGTATATTGTAATGAATAACAAAACGCACATCGGGTTTATCGATACCCATACCAAACGCAATGGTGGCAACAATTACGTCGGCTTCTTCGTTGAGAAACATATCCTGATTGCGCGAGCGTGTACTTGCATCCATTCCGGCATGATATGGCAGTGCCTTAATATCGTTCACCACCAGGTTTTCGGCAAGTTCTTCCACTTTTTTCCGGCTCAGGCAATAAATAATACCCGATTTTCCCGGATTATTTTTAATGTATTTGATGATTTCTTTGGTCGTGTGTTCTTTGGGGCGAACCTCATAATAGAGATTGTGCCGGCGGAACGACGATTTGAATACCTGCGCATCGAGCATGTCGAGGTTTTTCTGAATATCATGCTGAACCTTGGGTGTAGCCGTGGCAGTAAGAGCAATCAGCGGAGCCTTGCCTATTTCGTCAATAATGGGTCGTATACGCCTGTATTCAGGCCTGAAGTCGTGACCCCATTCCGAGATACAATGTGCCTCGTCGATGGCATAAAACGATATCTGCACACTTTTCAAAAAATCAACATTCTCGCGCTTGGTCAGCGATTCGGGTGCCACGTACAACAATTTTGTTTTACCGGCCACCAGGTCTTCTTTCACTTTGAGGATTTCCTGCTTCGACAGCGAAGAATTCATGAAATGCGCCACTCCATCTTCGGTGCTGAAACCCCGCATCGAATCAACCTGATTTTTCATCAGGGCAATCAGTGGCGATATGATAATGGCCGTTCCGGGATACATCAGGGCGGGTAATTGATAGCACAGCGACTTCCCACCGCCCGTGGGCATCAGCACGAAAGAATCGTTACCATTCAGCAGGCTGATGATAATTTCTTTTTGGGGACCTTTAAAAGTATCGAATCCGAAATACTTTTTCAGCAGGTCATAAATTTGGGTTTCTTCAAATTGCATTCGAGTAAGAATTGTCTAAATCAAAATTAATAATTTTATTATTTCAAAAAAGAGGAAAAATTTTTTTTTCGAAAAAAATAAATGTCCACTTATCAGCCTCTATGTGTTGATTAAATTAAACGCTAAGGCAATATTAATATTGCCTGATTGTTATTTTTGCATGAATGACAAATTTTCTATGAAAACTGCTTCCGAAAACAGCATATCCGATGTGGCACGTAAGGTGATTACCTCCGAAATTGAAGCACTGACAGGGCTGGTTTCTTATTGTGATGAAAGCTTCGACGATTGTGTTCGCCTGATTGCATCATCAAAAGGCCGGCTGGTAATAACCGGTATAGGTAAAAGCGCCATCATAGCCGGGAAAATTGTAGCAACCCTAAACAGTACCGGTACGCCTGCCTTGTTTATGCATGCAGCCGATGCCATACATGGTGATTTGGGTATGATACAGCCTGATGATGTGGTAATGTGTATTTCGAAAAGTGGAAACACGCCCGAAATCAAGGTCTTAATACCCCTCATCAGACGCATGGGGAATACACTGATTGCCATGGTATCGGAAACCAATTCCTATCTGGCAACAGAGTCTGATTATGTAATCAGAACTACTGTAAGCAATGAGGCCTGTCCGAACAACCTGGCGCCCACCAGCAGCACAACAGCCCAATTGGTGATGGGCGATGCACTGGCAGTGTGCCTGCTCGAACTCAAGGGTTTTACTCAGGACGATTTTGCCCGCCTGCACCCGGGAGGATCGCTAGGTAAAAAAATGTATCTGCACGTAAGCGATATTTGTAAGATGAACCCGAAACCACAGGTGTCGCCCGATGCAGGAATCGATACCATTATTCTTGAAATAACCGGAAAACTACTGGGAGCCACTGCGGTCACTGATGAAACAGGCAGGCTTCTTGGCGTAATAACTGATGGCGATATACGGAGAATGTTGCAGAGAAACCTCAGCGAAATAGCCCGGCTCAGGGCACGCGATATTATGAACGTGAACCCGAAAACAATCGACGCTGACGAACTGGCCATTCATGCGCTGCGCTTAATCGAGAAACACAATATTTCGCAGGTGATTGTTACTGAAAACGGGAAATACGCAGGGATTGTTCATCTACACGACCTGATTAGAGAAGGATTGGTATAGCTTATTAATGTTGAATTTCTTTTTTTTTATGATAAAAAAAACTGTAAGCGCGATTGTTTTGATGTTAGCAACGGTAATGGTATTACAAGCGCAGGACAATCTGATTCCGGCCGATAAACCCAAATTGGTCATTGGTATTGTTGTGGAACAAATGCGTTATGATTACCTGACCCGCTACTGGGATAAATTTGGCGAAAATGGTTTTAAGAAAATGGCTGTATACGGAGCTACATGCCAGAATACCCATCTGAATTATTTTATAACCCAGACATCGCCGGGATATGCAAGCATAGCCACTGGTGCAGAACCTTCGCAAAACGGAATTGTTTCAGACTATTGGTATGTTCCATTGACGGGTAAAAAAGTTTTCAGCACCGAAGACAACAATGCCAAAGGTGTTGGTGGTAAAATCAACTCAGGAAATGCCTCACCGGTTCAGATGCTGGCACCCAGCTTCAGCGATGAAATTAAGCTTGCCAACAGAGGCCGTTCTAAAGTTGTCAGCATTGGTCTTACCAAAATGGGAGCGGTGCTTTCGGCAGGTTTTTCGGCAGATGCTGCCTACTGGTTCTGCACCGAAACAGGAAACTGGATGACCAGCACCTACTACATGCAGGATCTTCCCCAGTGGGCGAAAGAATTCAATGCTCATGAATATCCCAAATTGTATCTGGCCCGTACCTGGACTCCCTTGCTGCCCATGGGTGACTATTCCGCCTCGACCGGCGACACAAGTGTGTATGAATACGGTATTGATGGAATGTACAAAACATTCCCGTATGTGTACCCCGAAATTGCAAAAACAGTGAAAAATTACGAACTGATAACCATGATACCTGAAGGAAATACGTTGACGACTGATTTTGCTGTTAACGCCCTGATGAGTGAAAATTTGGGTAAATCAGATAATACGGACTTCCTGTTTGTCAACTACTGTGTTACCGAAAGTACGGGCAAGCTTTTTGGTCCCGACGCGATGGAAACCGAGGATATATACCTGCGGCTCGACAACGAAATTGCCCATTTGTTAAGTGTTCTCGAAGAAACACTGGGTAAAAATAATGTTCTGATTTACCTTACGTCAACCAGCGGTGTAAGTCAGGTTCCTGCCTATTTGCAGGACAATAAACTTCCGGCGGGTATTTTCAAGCATCACTATATTACAGCCCTGCTCAATTCATATATTAAAGCACTTTACAGCGAAGGAAACTGGATTATGGACTTTGCCAATCAGCAAATTTACCTGAACAGACTTCTTATCGAAGACTCCAAGATACCCCTGAGCGAAATGCAGGAGAAAATAGCAGCCTTTATCATTAATAGTGAATCGGTGGCTTATGCATTGGGGGCGCAGAATCTGGCCGTACAAACCTACAACGACGGAGTTCGCAGTAAAATGCAGAATTCCTATCACCCAAAGCGCAGCGGAGATATCATGATTGCGTTGAAGCCCGGATGGTTATACGACATCAGCCATTCGGCTGACCACTGCAGCGGCTATGCCTACGATACCCATGTACCATTATTATGGTATGGATGGAAGGTGCGAAAAAATACCATATACGATGCTGTCAATATAACTGATATTGCTCCGACTATTTCGCAGATGCTGCAAATGCCTATGCCATCGCACTCAAGTGGTAAACCCATACTGGAACTGATAAAAAAGTAAATCATGAAGCATCCTGATTATAAAAGCATTCTGGTAATTCAACAAGGAAAGCAATGCGAAATCTTGTTGAACCGGCCTGAACGTAAAAATGCCATCAACCTCGAAATGCTTCAGGAACTTGACTTTGCATTTGAATGGTTGATGCAGGATAATGAAATTAATGTGGTATTGCTGAAAAGCCCGGATCCTGAAATTTTTTCAGCAGGAGGCGACCTCACCGATATAGCCTCAGTAAGCCCTGATGATGCCTATAATCTGGGTTTGCGGGTACAATCGGTTTTTTCGAAGTTGACCAAGCTACCTCAGATAGTGGTGGCCTGTATGCGTGGTAAAGTGATGGGTGGTGGTGCCGAGTTGTGCCTGTATGCCGATTTTAGAATTGCACACGAAAATATGACGCTGATGTTGCCGGAACTGCGCCATGGTATGATTCCAGGTGCCGGTGGCATCAGTCTTTTGAGCCGGATTGCAGGCATTGGTGACACCTTATTTCTGTTGGCCGGTGGAACTTCGTTTTCGGCAGATGATGCTTTGAGGACGGGTATTGTGCAGCATGTTGCCGACAATCAACACTATGATGAATTTGTAAGCAGGACAGCAAGTTTTATGATGGAAACAGAACGTGAGGTTGCAGCAACTGCAAAGCACATTGCCTGGAGTAATCTGAACCGTAGTATCGGCGAGTGCTTATGCATGGAATCACAGGAATTCGGAAGCCTGCTTAACCGGTTTGGAAGAGACAAAATTATTGAGTTCATGAATTCTAAAAAAGCGAAGAAAACCTCCTGAGTCTCGCGTTGAAACGTACTATGAAAGGAAATTCACCACATTACGAAAACTACATTATCAGTGGAATCGGATACGCACTGGGGCGTTATCCAATCGACAACGACGTGATTGCCGGTGCTGTGGATCATGGTTTTTTGTCGGGCTTCGATGCTTCGAGAATTAAAGAATCAGATGCTTACCAACAGGCACTCGAAGCTGAACCCGGACTGCATCCGTTCAGCTATATGGCCGCATATCTGATGGGATTCCGCACGCGGTATTATGTTGTTCCCTTTCCTCCGGTGGCCTCACGCTATAAACATGCCGAAAACAGCTTAGACCTTTGCGTTAAAGCTGTAGAAGCTGCTCTTACCGATTCTGGGGTTCATGCCGAACAAATTGATGCCTGGATGGTATCGACAGCAACACCCCACGAGCAGGCTCCCGGAATGGCCGAAACATTGAAAGGCTTTTTTACAGGTTATCAGAATAAGAAACAATGCATGACCATTACATCGGCTTGTGTGGGATTCAACTATAATATCGAAC
Source organism: Bacteroidota bacterium (assembly GCA_029564465.1). Lineage (GTDB taxonomy): Bacteria > Bacteroidota > Bacteroidia > Bacteroidales > ML635J-15 > JAGOEF01. The sequence continues at coordinate 13,746 of JAKQPY010000142.1, forward strand.
GAGCCTTATGTTTTTTCAAGGCCCATCCCGAAGCGCGGCATGTCGTGGTGGCTCATAGTGAGGTAATGTCGGAACTTTTGGTGAACGAAACTGATTTTGTACCCTTTGTAACATTTGGTGATAGTGCTGCTGCTGTGGTAGTTAGCCGCATCGATGGTAAACAGAAAGAAGGTATTATTGATGTCGAAAATGGCGAAGACCTGCAGATGATTGACTTTTTGGGAGCCAATCGTAAAGGCGATTTGTACATGAATCCTCGCATGGTAAAACGGCGCGCAGTTCCCAATATTACACGTACAGCCTCAAATCTGGCTGAAAAATTGAATATCAGTGCTGCAGAAGCCGATTGGTTTATTCCTCATCAGACAGGAAATGCCATCGTTCATGAAGTTGCCAAAAACCTCGATATTATTCCCTGCCGTTTGTTCCAGGAGGTGCAATACAGCTTCGGAAATCTTTCGGGTGCATCGGTTCCGGTAGCTATTGCAAAGCTAAAAAGCTCAGGAAGACTCAAACCCGGGCAAAAACTGATAACGGCTGTTGCCGGATTGGGTGGCGAATACGGGGGATTCAGCTATATAGTTCCCAATTTTGACGGGTTTAATTGCGATACCCGTGACCTTAAAGGTAAAACAGCCATTCTTACCGGTAGTACCGGAGGCTTAGGATCAGCCATCGCGGCCCAGTTGGCTTGCCGTGGTGCAAACCTGATATTACAGTATAATTCCGGTAACGATAAAATAAAAAACTTGCAAAAACTGCTTACACTCTATCCGGTTCAAACTGAATATATACAGGCTGACTTTAGCCATTCCGATAGTGTCATAGCCTTTGCAGAAACTATCTTAAACAAGCACAAGCGTGTCGATTACCTGATACATACAGCTGCTGTTTCGGGCAAAGTCGACCGATCTTCCAATATCAGCAGCGAAGATATGCAGTTTGCCTGGCAGGTAAATACTGCAGCAGCAATACAGCTTAACGAAACGCTTGCCCCGGTAATCAGCGAAACGATATTGTTCACCGGCTCAGTGGCCGAAGATGCCCAATTTTCGGGCTCATCCCCCTACGTGGCCTCAAAAAAAGCCCTGCATTCTTACGCGGTTGAATTTGCATCGAAAGCCTATAGGAATGGAATACGCTGCATTTATTATATGCCCGGCATTATCGACGGAGGTATGGGCGATTTACTCGATAAGGCGCAAAAAAATGCAGCAATGCTTCAGATTAAACAACCGGAACTGATTGACGTGAACGCAATTGCCGACCGGATGGTACGGTCGCTTTACCTTCCCAAAGTGATTAATACACGCAATATTTACGAGAATAAGCTATTGGTACGAAAAGACGGATATTTCGCATTTTAACAACATGAAAAACATCCACACACACCGCAACAGCCACCTGCTCAACGAAATGGCTTCGCTTTTCGAAAAACACAGGCTAGCTCTTGCCGAAGCCAATAGCCTCGATAGTATGACAAATCTCGGGGTAAATCTCGATAATGTGGATCGGGGTACAGCCACACTGAGAAGCTACGCCAATAGCGTAATTCACGAAACCCGCAGTAGCCGGGGTGGAATAGCCATATACTCGTGTTATGGCGATCCCTCGTTTGTAAGTCTTGGATTGAGTCTTGCCCCTGCATTGCTGGCCAATGGCAGTGAACTTCCGATTTTAATATATTTTCCGTCGCTGCTGAAATCATACAGCCAACTATTTGCTTCGATTCTTTCCGAAAGCAGTACATTCAAAAATATCAGATTTGCATCGTCATCGAAAGAGTTTTTCGATATGGCACTCCACGATGATATATTCAGTAGTCTGCTGATTTATGGCGATACATGGGTGGAACAATATCTTCCCATGGTTGAAGAAAAACGAAAAACGCTGCTCTATTTTGGCCCCGGAAACAACACCGTGGTTGTTCTCGACAATCATGATCTTGAAAGCAGGGCGCACCGTATTGCCCGTTTAACCTGTATTGTATCGGGGCAGGCAGCCATTTGCCACAAACGTTGCATTATTAGCCGTGATGTAGATACCGGCAGATTTTTTGAGCTTTTAAAAGCTGAATTCTTACAAATTAAAACAGGACTGAACCCTGAAACCGATTTTGTTACACCCATTCATTATCCGAGTATCGTTCGTCTGGCCGAGCATTCCATCGAACATGCGGTGACTGCCGGTGCAGAGGCATGGAGTTACTCCCTGATTGACACCGTTTTCGGAACCTTGGTAAATCCTGCAATAATTATAGAACCTGATGCCAACAGTAAACTATGGCAACATTATCATTTTATTCCGGCATTAAGCATTAAAGTTGCCGAAAACTCCGAAATTGAAGAGCTTCTTAATAAAAACGAATATCCGCTGGCAGTAAGTATTTATGGAGAGAACGCCATATCGGCCAGGCTCCGTAACCATTGTAAGAATAATCATGCATTTGTTTTTGAGAACAGCGATTTTCTCGACCTCATTACCCCGCAACAAGGCTATTCCGGACCCTGGGGAGGTTATGGCAAATCAGCCTTTCTGTTTTCGCCTGATCATTGCGAGACTGAGCATGGTCTGATTGTCCCGAAGGATGGCTTGTTTGATTTATATAAAATATTCACGCACGAAATTGCTTAACCAATGATACGCTATTATTTTTCGGGGACAGGACACGCAGTAGCACGCTATGCGATAAGCAACAACGAAATTGGAGCGGCTCTCGACCATTACCATTTGAGTGGCTTCAGCCATGAAAAAATTCTCGAAAGTAAAAACTACAAAGAGTATCAGCGCACCCACCCCGATAAAACGCCGTTTGATTATTTTGCTGAAGAAAAAATGGGTTTCAGCAAACGACACCATGTTACACCATTTCCGCCCACACATAAAAAAATGTATTTTGCCGAGTCGTCGCTCGATCTGGCCATCAGGGCAGTCGAAAACGCACTTTCGGATTCGGGCACTCATGCGGCCGACATAGGTGCCTGGTTTCTGAGTACGGTATCTCCTCACGAACAGGCTCCCGGAATGGCTGCAACGCTTAAGGCCTATTTGGTTCCATTTGAAAATAGTACGCCTACATTTACACTGGCCAGCGGATGTGCCGGGTTCAATATAAATCTGGAACGCGCCTGCGAATATATGGATCAGCACCCCGAAGTCAGTAATGTTGTGATTGTTCACAGCGAAACCATGTCGGCATTTTTGGCAAACCGCATCAAATTTGTTCCTTTTGTCACCTTTGGTGATGGTGCTGCCGCAGTAATTTTAACCCGTAAACTTGAAGACAGCCGCGGAGGTTTGCTCAATGTGGTGAATTACCATGATGTTTCGATGGTTGATTTTGTGGGCGTCGATAAAAAATGGAATCTTTATATGGACGACTCGGTCATAAAGGACCGCGCCGTCGAAAACATTCCGGTTGCTGCAATCGAGGCGTTGAAAAACACCGGTTGGTCAGTCGATGATGTCGATATTTTCATTCCTCATCAAACCGGAAATGCCATATTGCTGCCTGTGGCCGGGAAATTGGGTATTGCACCCGATAAAGTATTTATGGAGGAACAGTTTGAATTCGGTAACACATCGGGTGCTACAGTTCCCATAAGTCTGTCGATGCTCAGGGAACAAAACCGCTTGAATCCCGGTACACGAATCCTCAGCGCTATGGCAGGAGTAGGTGGAAATTATGGCGCATTTACCTATGAGGTTCCTCAACACAAAAATAACATCAGTCTAACCCCTGCCCGCGATTTTGCAGGAACAAAAGTACTCCTTCTGGGTGCCGGAAATGCAGTAAGCCGGGAAGCCTCCCGATTATTGGTGCAGCGGGGTGCTGATCTTACAGCCGCATTATTTGGTGAAACAACCGACTGGAAAAGAACAATAAATGAAACCGGGCTTCGCTGCATTAATCTGAACAGGGCAGGGGCTGTTGAATCGCTATTAGCAGAAATCGATGCAGGAACAGAACATTACGATTTTTTGCTGGTTGAACCCGGAAGGTATTCCAATAATTACGCGAATAATTTTGATATCCCGTTGAAAATAATCAAAGCTATTGCAAAGCAGAAAGCCCGGGCAATGGTCGTTGTTGGCAGCATAACCGAAACCACAGGATTTCCGGGTCACGAACTCATGGTTGCCTCTGTGAAAGCCTTACATGGGGCATTAGCTTCGGCATCAGGTGAGTTTTTAAGTGCAGGAATACGTATAGTGTATTATATGCCGGGCTTTGCTGAAAACGATTTTCTTGATAATGTTGATGACAATGCCCGTTTCCGCATTATGATTCATTCCGGACAGGAACGACTGCTAAAAAGCGATGAACTTGCCCACCGAATTGTAAAATCGCTGATTATTCCCAAAGTAGCCGGCACCTGGAGCTATTACGAAAACGCCATGGTGGTGCGCTGCGATGGCTATAAACCCGAAGTTGACATTTAATCAGGGTTTGAAGCCTCGATAGTATTCCTTATTTCCAAACCCAACTCGACCCCCTTGCTGTACATAAACCGCAGTGCTTCATCACGTTTATTCGGAATAATACCATCGAGAATGGCATCTTTAATGGCATTTTTTATTTCACCGATGGCACGACAAGGCTCCAATCCAAACACGAACATAATTTCCTCACCAGAAACCGGTGGCTGAAAATTGCGCAGTGCATCTTTTTCTTCCACTTCCTTCAGCTTTGCTCTCACCATACTGAAGTTCTTCAGATAACGATTTACTTTTTCTTCGTTTTTCGAGGTGATATCGGCTTCGCACAATTTCATCAAATCGTCAATATCGTCACCCGCTTCAAATAATAACCTGCGGATTGCCGAGTCGGTAACTTCTTCCTCGACCAGAGCAATTGGTCTCATATGTAAACCCACCAACTTCTGAACGTATTTCATTTTTTCGTTCATCGGAAGTTTGAGACGCTTGAATATCTGTGGCACCATTTTTTCGCCGACAAAATTGTGCGCATGAAAAGTCCAGCCCTGTCCCTCAACAAATTTTTTGGTTACCGGTTTGGCAATATCATGCAGCAATGCCGACCACCGCAGCCATAAATCATCGCTGACCGCAGCAAGATTGTCGAGAACCTGTATGGTGTGGTAAAAATTGTCTTTATGCCCGATACCATGTTGCGTTTCGACGCCCGACATCAAGTCGAGTTCGGGAAAAATCAGCGCGAGCAATCCGGTTTGTTTCAGCAGACGAAAACCCACAGAAGGTTTTTGGGATGCAATAATTTTATTGAGTTCTGTGTGGATGCGTTCCTGTGTAATAATTTCGATGCGGTGGGCATTACGCTCAATGGCCGCAAGTGTTTCGGCTTCGGGCGTAAACCCCAGCTGCGAGGCAAATCTGATAGCCCGTAACATACGTAGCGGGTCGTCCGAAAAAGTAATATCAGGCTCCAGTGGTGTACGGATAATTCCATTTTTCAGGTCATTCATTCCACCATGAGGGTCGATTAGCTTTCCGTAATCGTTGCTTTGCAAACTGATGGCCATGGCGTTAATCGTAAAATCGCGGCGGTTCAGGTCATCGGTCAGACTACCCGGCACCACCGATGGATTCCTTGAGTTGCGGTCGTACGACTCTTTGCGTGCCCCCACAAATTCGTATTGCACATTGTGAAAATGAAACATGGCGGTACCAAAATTCTTAAAAACAGTCACCTGCGATATACCCAGCGAGGCTGCCAGTTTTTCGGCAAATGCAATTCCATCTCCGGTTACCACAATGTCAATGTCGGGGTTTCCTGAACGGCACAACAACATGTCGCGCACATAACCACCCACCAGATAGGCCTCAGCATGCATTTCAGCTGCTAGTTCACCGGCCTTTGTAAACAGATTGTTTTCGGGCAAAACCAAATATTTATCATTATCTGTCATCAATTGTTGAACATTTTAATAGGCTATCTGTTTTAAAAGCGTACAAAAATAAAAAACTTTACAGAAATGGCAGAACATTTAACCAAGCAAAGCTTCCTCGACAAGGTTTTCGACTACGAAAACGAAACAGAATGGAAATTTAAAGGCGACAAGCCCGCAGTTATTGATTTTTATGCAGACTGGTGTGGTCCATGCAAAATGGTCGGTCCGGTTATCGATGAACTTAGCAGCGATTACAAAGGATTAATCGATTTCTACAAAATTGATACTGAGGAAGAACAGGAACTGGCGTCGGTTTTCGGCATACGGAGTATTCCTTCATTGCTTTTCGTTCCCCTGAACGGTCAACCCCAAATGGCTGCCGGTGCATTGCCAAAGAATGCTTTCGAAAGTGCTTTCAGCGATGTTTTTCAAATTGAAAAACCCAAAAAATAGTGTTTATACCTGTGTACTTGTTGAGAAACGCTCCGTTTACCGGGGCGTTTTCTTTTTTGTTTCATCGTAAAATAGATATTTTTGTACAAACACTTCGGCTGATGAAAAAATTCATCTTTATGTTTTTTGCCTTACTGCTCACCGGGCAGATACATGCGCAAACCAAACACCTGCAACCCGGCTTCGACCCCGAAGAATACACCGAAATGCTCGGTATTATTGCCCGTCAGATAGATACCCCCTGGACACAGGTTAAAATTCCGTTGGATGAAAAATACCGGCTTGCGCTTCGTTCTCCACGCTATTTTCCCGACAATCGCTGGGATTTATGGACAAGCGCCGATTCTCTGCTGGTGATCGATCTGCACGCTACCACCGGAAGCTTCGAAAGCTGGATGGAAAACTACTATGCAGCCATGATTCCCGCTACCGGCACATGGAAAATATCCGACAGCCTGAGTTTCAACTATTCCCTGGCCACCGACAGCCGGGCTGCTGTACATGCCGGATGGATGCTTGCACTCGCTTATATGACCGATGACATAGGGCATGCCCTCGATTCGGTGATGAACCTGGGTTATCGCAACCTCATCATTACTGGCCATAGTCAGGGAGGCGCGTTGGCATGCCTGTTCACGGCATGGCTCCGGCACCGGCAGTTAAACGGACATTTTACCAAGCTTAATATCAAAACCTATTGCAGCGCATCGCCGAAACCCGGCAATCAGTATTTCGCTTGGGACTTCACATCGCTTACCCAAATGGGATGGGCATTCAACGTGATTAATCCCCTCGACTGGGTACCCGAAACACCATTTACCCTGCAAACAACCCGCGATATGAACCGGCAAAGCCCGTTCAGCAATATCAAAAACAACATACGCAAACAAAAATTCCCCATGAATCTGGTGGTAAGGCACCTCTATAACCGAATGAACAAACCGCTCGAAAAAACCTCGCGTCGTTTAAATCATTTCATGGGTAAAAAAGTTCACGGCCAGCTAGCAAAAAACACGGCAATACATGCACCTGACTACGATGGCTGTATGAATTATGTGGCGGCTGGTCAGCAAATCATCCTCAAACCCGATTCGGCATATTATGCGGTTTTCTGCAACGAAAACACCGGCACTTTTACCCATCACATGCTGCGGCCATACTATTTTTTAATAAAATCGTGGTAACAAAAAAGCATTTAATTTGTTATTCAGATAGTTTGCTTAAAAAAAATAGTCAAAATGGAACAACAGTTTTATAAATTCACAGCGAAAAACATACAAGGAAAAGAAACCCCGATGAGCAACTTTTCGGGAAAAACAATATTGGTGGTGAACACAGCCAGCCAATGCGGGTTTACACCCCAGCTCGAAGGTCTGGGAAAAATCTATCAGAAATATAAAGACAAAGGGTTTGTGGTACTGGGGTTTCCGTGCAACCAATTCGGCAATCAGGAACCCGGTGACGAAAAATCAATATCCGAAGGCTGTTTGATAAATTATGGGGTTACATTTCCGATGTTTTCGAAAGTCGAAGTGAATGGCGAAAAGGCACACGAAATTTTTGTTTACCTGAAAAAAGAGTTGAAAGGTCTGTTTGGTGGCAAGATTCGCTGGAATTTCACCAAATTTCTGATAGACCCCAAGGGTAAACCCCTGAAGCGATTCTCGCCCGCCACAAAACCCGAAAAGATTGACGCGTATCTGGCGGAATATTTTGGGGGATAAAAGTAAATCTGATAACTTTTGTAGGTACGATACATCAATGCATTACAAATGCTGAGTTAGATGCGACGGCGTTGCAGCAAGGACGAGGAAGGGGGGAGCTGATTTATTCCACCACCAATTTACCTATGAAATTCAAATCGTCTCCTACAATTTTATAAACGTAAATTCCCGGTTTTACCGAGTATAATGCTACTTCGCTGCCATTATTAACCGCGGTTTCAATGAGTAGTTTACCCGACAAATCGTACAATCGGAATTCAGCCCAAACCAAATCTTCGGGAAGGTTCACATACACATTGTTGTGGGCAGGGTTTGGGAAAACCAAAGAATTTTGTTCGGAGTAGTATGGAGTTATGGTCTCAACAAAGTCTGTGTAGCGAAATCGGGTCTCTGCTCCATAAACCCAATTGTTAGCAACAGTATCAAAATGCATTCGTTGAACTCTATTGCATAAAAATGCAAAGTTTGAAGAAGACTCGCGGTTATAAGGCAATTGATACAATGATTTTGGATAATGCGATGGAAATACTAGTGCTGATTCCGGATACCCATAATCATAGTATGGTTTATAACGTGTATCTCCCTGAACAAAACAATTACTGGGCTCATTCCAGTACGAATTTTCGATGCTAAGTAATTCGCCTAAACTACCATATACGAGATTCCATTTTAATAATTTCTTGAGTTCGTTACCGGTTGAATCTACTGTCCATACAGTTACTTCACTTAGGGTGTCGCTTCCTGAATGATTAAAGTCGTAACGCAAATAAATGTTGAAACTTCCGGAAATGGGATTGTAATTGTAACATTCTTTTCGCGACGGTCTGTTCAACGAGTCATTAAAATATACGGTTTTATTTACACTTTGCCAATTTTGATTGATTGTATCCCATTTACAGAAAATATCGGTACTCGAATTATGGCAACTGTCGTAGCTGATTGAGTTTTTCTCGGAACTGGAATACTGCTGTGTTACTGCATCATAATTGATTTTATAAATTTCGGTTAACCTCGCATGTATATCATACGAATAATAGGTCCGGTTTCGCATTACCCAAAGATTTTGTTGCCAATCGAATGCATCAATCTGCGATAATTTTGATGCATCGCTATAATAATACCGCATTCTATTTTTGTAAAAATAAAAATTTCCCGATAAATCATAATCCCAGAATATAACTTCCTGAATTCGGTTGGCGTTTTCCCATATATAATCTATTTTCCAATCCGGACGATAATAACTTCCCCCCTCACCGGGAGATCCCCATTCTCTATATAATATTTTGTGAATCACGTTATCATCCTGATTGTAATAATAGGCTGAGTCTATGGCTACATAAGTTTCCCAATTGCCGTAATGTGAAAAGTAAGAGCCGTAAATTGGTATGGAAGTTAGTTTTTTCTTAATCGCTCCGGGCTCCCGATTTTTATCTTTGCCCGAAAACCAGTGAATACTGCGTAAATAAGTATCGTTTTTTGCAGCATTGTAGAATTCAGAGCTCAACTCTTCAAAAGTATCATTATGATTTTCGAACATAAAAACACTGTCGCTTTGCCCCAGAGCCATGTTGGCAATTAAAAAAGCTGAAATTATCAGCAAAAGCTTTTTCATAGAAAAAAAAGAAAATTGAACAACCAAATTTAGTGGTTATTTACATTGAAAGATAAAAATTACGGATTTATTTTAAATTTATTTTAATTTGTATTTTCAATTCGATAGAATCAGCTATCGTTGGTGTGTTGTTCTAAACACATACCTCAACAACATGATAAAAACATGCTCTTACTCAAAAAAATAACATTATTTTCGCCTGTTGAAACAAAAACTAAAATAGTATGGCAGAAAATAATAGTTTATTCGGGGAATTCAAACCCATAAGCTACGAGGAATGGCACGCACAGGTTATAAAAGACCTGAAGGGTGCCGACTACGGGCGAAAGGTGGTTTGGAACACCCTCGAAGGCATCAGCCTTGAACCTTTCTACCGTTTCGAGGATGTGAAAGATCTGGCTTATTCCGATGCGCTTCCGGGAGAAAAACCCTTTGTCCGGGGCAGTGAGCCTTCGCACAGTTGGAAAATCAGGCAGGACTTCCGTGCTGCCGATCCGGCAGAAGCCAACCGCAAAGCATTGAAAGCATTGCAAAAAGGTGCGCAATCGCTGGGTTTCGTTACCTGCACTCCACTCACTTATCAACAACTCGAAACATTACTTAATGGCATCGATCTGACCACAGTTCCGGTGCATATAGTAGGTAATGGCTCCGACGCGTCGGTTCCGGGTATGATGGCAGAATATGCAGCAAAACATCATATTGACCCTAACGCAATAAAAGGTTCTTCGGGATTCGACCCGCTGGCATTTTTGATGCTGAGCGGAAAAACACCCTGCAACTCCGATTCCTGCCAATGCGTGGAAAGTGCATTCGCCAAAGCCGGAAACACGCTGCCGAATTTTAAATTACTGAATATCAACGCACGCCATATTCACAATGCCGGAGGCAGCATTGTTCAGGAACTGGCTACCGGTCTTGCCATGGGTGCCGAATACCTGCAACGCCTTACCGACGCCGGACATAGTTTCGACGACGTTGCGCCGCGCATGTTGTTTGTTTTTGCGCAAGGATCCAATTATTTCATGGAAATTGCCAAACTCAGGGCTGCCCGCTTGTTGTGGTCGGCCATTTGCGACGAGTTCAATCCCAAATCGGCAGATTCCGGACACATGTGCATTTTTGCCGAAACATCCGAATGGAATAAAACCATTTACGACCCCTATGTAAACATCCTCAGAGCAACCACCGAAGCCATGTCGGGAGCACTGGGCGGCGCATCTGCCATATGTGTTCAGCCTTTCGATGCAGTGTACAGCTGCAGCGATGATTTTTCGGAACGCATTGCCCGCAACATTCAGATTATTCTTAAAGAAGAAGCCCATTTCGATAAGGTGAACGATCCTGCAGCCGGCAGTTACTATATTGAGCACCTCACCAAAGCCATTGCCGAAGAAGCGTGGAAACTCTTCCTTCAGATTCAGGATTTGGGTGGATTTACTCCGGCATTCCGACAGGAATTTATTCAGAAGTTTATTGACGAGACTTTAGCCAAACGCAACAGCAATGTGGAGACGCGTCGCGAGATTATTCTGGGGACAAATCAGTATCCGAATTTCAACGAAAAAGTAGATGCTGCCAGGCTGAAAAAGCCACATCCGGTACTCGAAGGCGGCATCAGACCCATTCGTCTTCACCGCGCAGCCGAAGCTTTCGAAGCCATGCGCCTGAAAACCGACAGTGCAGCACGCGAGATCAATGTGTTCATGCTGAAAATCGGTAATGTTGCCATGCGTCAGGCACGCGCACAATTTGCTGCAAACTTTTTTGCCTGCGCAGGGTTTCGCATTATCGACAATCTTGGATATGAAACAGTGGCTGAAGGCGTCAATGATGCCCTGGCAGCCAAAGCCGATATTGTGGTAATGTGCAGCAGCGACGACGAATATGCTTTGCTGGCACCCGAAATGTTCGGTTTACTGGGCAATAAAGCCATCAGCGTAATTGCCGGCAACCCTGCCTGCCGGCCGGAACTTGAAGCAGCCGGCATCAGTAATTACATTCATGTGAAGTCGAACCTGCTTGCCGAGTTGAAACAATATCAGCAAAAGCTGGGATTATAAAACGATTGTTGCATTAAAACAGAATCAATATGAAACCCGATTATAAAAAGACAAATTTTATGAAGCAGGTAAAGTCCTCGGGCAAAGCCGGTATTCAGGGCGGGTGGCTTACCCCCGAACAGATACCTGTGAAACCCGTTTACACAAAAGACGACCTGCTGAACATGGAGCATCTGAACTATGCTGCCGGACTGCCTCCTTACCTGCGCGGACCTTATTCCACCATGTATGTGATGCAGCCGTGGACAATCAGACAGTATGCCGGATTTTCAACAGCTGAAGAATCGAATGCTTTTTACCGCAGAAACCTGAAAGCTGGTCAGAAAGGCCTTTCGGTAGCTTTCGACCTGGCTACCCACCGGGGCTACGACAGCGACCATCCGCGTGTGGTGGGCGATGTGGGTAAAGCCGGTGTTGCCATCGACAGCATCCTCGATATGAAAGTGCTGTTCGATGAGATTCCGCTGAACCAGATGAGCGTTTCGATGACCATGAACGGAGCTGTGCTTCCCATCATGGCATTCTACATTGTGGCTGCACTCGAACAGGGAGCAAAGCTCGAAGAACTGGCCGGTACCATTCAGAACGATATCCTGAAGGAATTCATGGTTCGCAACACCTACATTTATCCCCCGGAATTTTCGATGCGGATTATCGGTGATATATTCCGCTATACCAGCGAAAAAATGCCGAAATTCAACAGCATCTCCATTTCGGGATACCACATGCAGGAAGCCGGTGCTACCAACGATATTGAATTGGCCTACACACTGGCTGATGGTCTTGAGTATCTCCGAACCGGAATTCGTTCGGGCCTCGACATCGATGCATTTGCACCCAGATTGTCGTTCTTCTGGGCCATTGGGATGAATCATTTTATGGAAATTGCCAAAATGCGTGCAGCCCGTCTGTTGTGGGCAAAAATGGTTAATCAGTTCAATCCGAAAAACCCAAAATCGCTGGCACTGCGCACGCATTGTCAGACCTCCGGTTGGTCGCTTACCGAGCAGGATCCGTTCAACAATATTGCCCGTACATGCATCGAAGCTATGGGAGCAGCATTGGGACACACACAAAGCCTGCATACCAATGCACTGGATGAAGCCATTGCGTTACCCACCGATTTTTCGGCACGTATTGCCCGTAATACTCAGATTTATCTGCAGGAAGAAACCAATATCTGCAAACAGGTCGACCCATGGGGTGGTAGTTATTATGTTGAATCGCTCACCCATGCCATTGCTCATCGTGCATGGAAGCACATCGAGGAAATTGAGCAACTGGGTGGTATGGCAAAAGCCATCGAGTCAGGCATTCCCAAAATGCGTATCGAAGAAGCTGCAGCACGCGCACAGGCACGTATCGATAGTGGTAATCAGACCATTGTGGGCGTAAACAAATACCGTCTCGAAAAAGAAGACCCGATTGATATTCTCGACGTGGACAATACGGCTGTGCGTCTGGCTCAGATCGAAAGATTGAAAAAGCTTAAGGCTGAACGCAACGAAGCAGAATGTCAGGCTGCTTTAAAAGCCATTACCCATAGTGCTGAGACCGGTGAAGGAAATTTGCTCGAACTGGCAGTGATTGCTGCACAAAAAAGAGCTACCTTGGGAGAAATTTCGGATGCATGTGAAAAAATAGCAGGGAGGTATAAAGCTGTGATACGATCAATATCAGGAGTGTACTCCTCAGAAGCACACAACGACCCCGACTTCGAAAAAGCACGGGCATTGTGCGAACAGTTTGCCAAGAAAGAAGGCCGCCAGCCCCGAATTATGATTGCCAAAATGGGTCAGGATGGGCACGACCGCGGCGCCAAAGTGGTTTCAACCGGCTATGCCGATATAGGCTTCGACGTTGATATAGGTCCATTGTTCCAAACCCCCGAAGAAGCTGCCCGTCAGGCAGTGGAAAACGATGTTCACGTTCTTGGCGTTTCATCGCTGGCAGCAGGGCACAAAACCCTGATACCTTCGGTAATTGCCGAACTAAAAAAATTGGGACGCGAAGACATCATGATCATTGCCGGTGGTGTTATCCCTGCACAGGATTACGAATTCCTGTATGAGAATGGTGTTGCAGCCATTTTTGGTCCCGGAACATCGGTTGCCAAAGCGGCTGTGCAGATTTTAGACTTGTTGCTGCAGGACTAATTCATAGATTTTCTGACGGGGTTGTCAAATTCTTCATTTGGCAATCCCGTTTATATTTGAATTCTCCATCCGGGTCATTCGCAGAAGACTCAGATGGAAATAAAACAACGTACGAAAACAGTGGATATTCAATTCTTTGCGCAAGATTGTAAAACCTGATTATGTTAACGACATTAAGGTTTATGTGAAGACATAATCAAAAAAAGAAATTATTTACTTTAAAAGTAAAAATTATCTAGATAATTTACATTTACGAAATAAAATTTATCTTTGTAAAAATTATTTACCATGTTTACAAGAAAACTATTTCATATTGTAAAAGAGCATTTGAACAGAAAAGAGTTTTCCATTATTGTTGGAGCACGGCAGGTTGGAAAAACTACAATTTTGCGGCAAATTGAGAAGTTCTTGCAAAAGTCGGAAGACACCGTTTATTTTATAAGCCTTGAGGATTTTGATGTGTTGCATGAACTGAATAAGCATCCAGAAAATATTTTCAAATTCGTTTCTAAACAGAAATCTTCTAGAATGTATGTTCTTATAGATGAAATCCAATATTTAGATAAACCATCGAATTTTCTGAAGCTGTTGTATGATAAATATGCTGACGAATTAAAAATTGTTGCTACCGGAAGTAGTGCCTTTTATATTGATAAGAAATTTGCGGATTCGCTTGCTGGCAGAAAGAGATTGTTTTACTTACCAAGTCTTGATTTTGAAGAGTTTCTCATTTTTAAAGAAGCCGAAAATCTTATAGCAGAGGTAGAATTGATGAAGCAACAGGAAGACTATATTTCGTTGCATCGCAACGAAATACAATCATTATTTAATGAATTCCTTACTTTTGGTGGATACCCAGGGGTAGTAATTGAAAGTCAGATTGAAGAGAAGCATAATGTGTTAAAAGATTTATACAATTCCTATTTAAAAAAAGATGTAGTTGATGCAGGAATACAAGACCAGCCAAAATTTTATAAACTTTTGACTTTGCTTGCTCACCAAACCGGATCTTTATTAAATGTAAATGAATTATCAAACACATTAGGATTGTCAAATACAGCCGTTAACAATTATATTGAGGTTTTAAATAAATCTTTTCATATCTCAATAGTTAGTCCTTTTTCAAACAACATCAGAAAGGAGCTTACTAAAATGCCGAAAATTTATTTTTCTGATTTGGGTTTTAGGAATATCATTCTTAACTCCTTCAATCCCATAGATAACCGCATTGATAAAGGCATTATTGTAGAAAATTTCATCTATAAAGCTTTAATAAATCATTACGACAAAGACAATGTAAAGCATTGGAGAACAGCCGATGGAGACGAGGTTGATTTTGTTGTTGAAGCAATGCATTCCAAATTTGCGATTGAAGCCAAATTTAATTGTAAACAATTTAATTCAAAAAAATACGCTCGCTTTAGTAAATTCTATCCGGATATTCCAATTTCTTGCAAAGCATATATAAGCGATAAAAACTCTGATAATGTTTTAAGTTTGTTTTGAGTTAAATTGGTTTGGCTTCCTGAAAATCGGACAATTTTCATCTTCATCATAGATTGTCGCTAACCACTCAGATAAGGTAGAAAAGTGCGGTCTAGTATAAACTCAATTCTCTGCTCAGTATTTTTAAACCTGTGATTTTGCTGTTTGATTGGTTGCAACTTTTGTCATTCGCTCTAGTCACAAGGAAAAGACCACTTAATTACGGTTATTGAAAAAAATATCAATATTTACCATTTGTAATGGAAAATAACTTACATTTGCAATGGTAAATATATAATATGATAACACAACAAATATTTGCAAGTATCATAGATGCACAGCAAGCCGGTTATAAGGCAAAAAATACCGGTATTGAAAGAGAACTATTGCAAAATATACCCCAAGCTAGTGGCTTTGTAAGCATTATCACAGGACTACGAAGATGCGGTAAAAGCACTTTGCAATTACAGATAAAAAATCGCTATTATCCTAAAGAGGGGTTGTTCTTGAATTTTGAGGATCCTCGCCTGGCGGGCATTGAATCCAATGATTTTGAGCGATTATATTCTGAGATTTTATCACGTAAAACAAAGCTGCTGTTTTTTGATGAAATTCAAATTATTGATGGTTGGGAAGTATTTGTAAATATGCTGCTACGGGAAGATTTTTTGATATATATAACCGGTTCAAATGCATCGTTGCTGAGTAAAGAATTAGGAACTCATCTTACGGGAAGACATTTATCTACAGAGCTATTTCCATTTTCATACAAAGAGTTTTTAAGATTTAAAAAATTAGAGCCCAACGAAGAAACATTTAAACTTTATTCCGAAAAAGGAGGGATGCCCGACTATTTACGAATCAATTACAATAAATATCTGAATGATTTATTAGACGATATTTTAATTAGAGATATTGCGATAAGATACAATATTCGTGATGTGAGTTCACTAAGACAATTGGCTGTATATCTATTGTCGAATATTGGCAATTTAGCATCTGCCAATAATTTAAAAGGTATGTTTGGCATAAAATCGAGTACTACAATCTTGGATTATTTTTCCTACCTTAAGGATGCATATTTAATTGAATTTGTTCCATTATATGACTATTCAATAAAAAAACAATTGCGAAATCCACAAAAAGTGTATGTGTTGGATTTAGGAATTTATCATCAAAATAAAATCGTTTTCTCATCAAACGATGGTCATATTTTAGAAAATATAGTTTATATTCACTTGAGAAGCTTGGGAAAAGATATATTCTATTATCATGGCAAAGGCGAATGTGATTTTATTATTTCCGACCGGGGCATACCAAAAGAATTATATCAGGTATGTACAGAAATCAATAGTCTCAATATTGATAGAGAAGTAAACGGCTTATTTGAAGCTATGAAATATTTTAACAAAAAGGAAGCTTATATTATTACTCAAAATCAAACGGATAGCTTTATAAAGGATGATTTAATTATTAAAGCGATTCCCGCATGGAAGTGGATAATCGGATAATTTGATTCCCTTCCCGGTCATTCGCACAAGACTCTGAATTATCTCAAAGAAAGC
>JAKQPY010000185.1:0-5340 GCA_029564465.1 Bacteroidota bacterium
GAACAGCACAGCTCCTTTGCCCAGCAAACAGGTGTCGGGGAATACTCCGAAGCTGTAATCGGGAATGGGCGGTTCGTAAATCGTGTCGCGGAATACCGGACTTTCGCATTCCCACCAGTTGGTGGTCACCAGCGTTACAAAATGCGCTGTGTCGGTGTTGTGCCACATCACCGAATGGCGATAGTCGCCTCCTTGTGTTGTAAGGCCGCTCACACTGTCGGTGTGTATGCCCACAAACTGCCAGTTGTAGGTAGCCAGGGTGTCTTCGGTGGCTATCAGCGTGGCAAATTCACCAAAGCATTTGGGTGGCTTGATTTCGAATTCGCCCGTAGGTATGCGCGCAAAGATTACGTACACCGTGTCTTTATCGGTACAGTTGTTGGTGTTGTCTTCGGTCCAAACAATCAGGAAGTTATCGTTATTAGGAGTCGGATTCAGCACGTTGGAGCAGATTCCGCTGGTAGGGCTGTGCAACTCGTCGAAAGTGATGTTCTCGGTCGATGGGGTTGTCCAGGTACCCATACCATAGGATGGATGTGCATTCATGGTACCACAGTATCCGCAGAACAAGGTGTCGATTCCGGCATCGGCTTCGGGGATACGGATGAAGCGTATGGGCAATGGTCCTGCGGTGTCGGTACAGAAACCTGCCGGTTCCGATTCGGGTCCGGTTTCTTCTACCCAGTAGAAGTTGTGCATACCGTATTGGGTAACACAAACGGAATCGGGAGTATTCACGTTAACGGCAGTAAACACAGCGTTGGGTTCGTTGGCATCCCACCAGTGTCCGCTGATACCTGTTCCCGGAATACCGGCCTGCAGGCGGGTAAAGCACAGTCCGCACTGGGTGGAATCAGCTTCATCAGTAAGGATTTCGGCGGTAGGAACACGCCAGAAATTAACGATAACCGTATCGCGGCCAAAACACATGCCATTGGTCTCCTGCCAGATAAACTGTCGTGGGCCGTAAGTCTGAGAACAAATGGTAGTGTGTGGGTCGGTGGGGTCACCCCAGGTGATACCCGACATGGGTTGCCACGATCCGGGGTAGCCGGCTCCTGTGCAGTTCAGTGTAGTACACTGACCGCAAACATTAAAGTCGTCGCCTGCATCAATTACCGGTATTTCGATGAATTTTATCTCGACGGTATCGGTGGTATAGCAACTGGGGAGTAAACTGTTTGATTCACGCCACACAAAACGGTAGGTGCCTTCCACCGGAACCGTCACATTGGTCTCAGGGCTATTCTGGTCTGCAATATTCACTCCCTGTGTCACAGGACCATCATGGTAAATCCACCAGCCGGTAGGCGAATAGGCATCCGATTCGTCAATACTGTAGTAGGAATGCAATGGATATTCGAATCCACAAATGGAATCGTTAATACCAGCATTGGCCACAGGTGCCTGATAAAATGTTACATACATGGTATCAATGGCCGTGCAACCTGTATTATTCATTACCCATAAAAATGCAGCCTGCACATAGGCTGAGTCACCGAAGCTCCCAAGTGGGTCAATGGTTACTGTGGCAAACGGGTCGTTAATATCGTCATAAGTGGCTATTAAGTGACTGGCAACCCAAGTACCATAAGCCCAACCGGAACCCAGGGTATCGGCTGCAAATGTGTACACATTACCGCAGGTCTGGTCGTGATCATCTTCACCCACACTGGCTGCAGGTTCACGGGCAAAGGTCACCGTTATGCTAGCCGTTCCGAAACACTGAAGGCTTCCATACTGACTTACCTCTGTCCATTCAAACACAACTGTATTATGTAAACCGACATAGGCAGGAATTACCACCTGTGCATGTGGGTTCGTGGAACTGGTTCCATTAATATAGGTGGGGTTTATCTGAACGCCATCGTCGTAAGCACGCCACTGACCGGGGAAGTTATTATTGTAAACATGTAACTGGTATGTAACCCCGCAAACCGTATCATGGTTAAGCGTAGTACTGGGTGTTGGTTCCTGAACAAAGGTAATTGCCACATTGTCCTGATCGAAACAATCACCATTAAACTCCGACCATGTGAGAATGTAGGTACCATAATTGCTGACGCAAGCCTGTGTATTGGGATTCGTCGATTGGTCGAAAGTTACTCCATTGCCACTCCACTGCCCATTTGATGTGGGCAGACTGAGAACTGCGCCCAAATCCATACATGTACCACAAACCGTCACATCAGCTCCGGCGTAGGCATTGGGTGTTTGCCTGAAATGAACCAGAATCTGATCGGTTCCTGAACATACAGTATTGGTAACCGTCCAAGTAAAGGTAACATCGGCATAATCATTAACCAGCACATCAATTTCCGGACTGGAAACACTGGTACCATTAAGCGGAACAAATTGTGCATCAGCCGACCAGTACCCTAACATTCCATCGCCGGGAGGATCAGCGCTTAAGTGAATCGATAAACCACAGGTATCGAGTTCAGTTCCATTGATATGGGCAATAGGAATAGGATACCAAACAACCGGCCTTCCGATAGCCTGGTTGTAACAAATATCTGATACATCTACATGACCACCCACATTATTTCCTGCAATAGCAGAAATATAATAGGTAACATTGAACTGTGCACCACCCGGAATACTATTCATACAGAAGTTAGTCGTGTTATTTCTTGCATAAATAGTTGGAGGGTATGCCCCGTTATGGATGATAAACTCAAGCATATCGTCTCCATCGAGCGTGTGGTCGCCGTTGTGCTGGTTGGTTCCGGTGCATTCGTTTGCACAAAGAAGTAAGGGTTCCAGACTGACCATAGAGCCGGCATTGGTCTCACAATCGCAATAGTGATATCCCGAGAACACATATTCGGAGCACATATTGGCATCGGTAACTGTAATATTATAGATTGTTCCCGAGGTGAATGCATGTAGAAAAGTACCCGTAAATGGCTGAAATCCTGAGCCCCAGTTCGCCATAAATGGAGCCGGATTACCTTGTGAACCCGTCACTGAGAAGCTAATAATATATTGTGTATTCGTAGTATTACAAGTGTCAACAAAGTTGCTTACGGTAATATCATCATACACCGTAACCGATATCTGGTCGTTATCGCTACAAGGTCCAACAATGGCATAAGTGATGGTGTGGTTACCCGGACCTGCCACATCGGGATAGAATACCCCATTTTCGATAGCTGCCGGAGCCGTAGTACAAGTCCATGTTCCTCCGCCATCTTCGGCATCCAGTTGCACAGGAGCAGAGTTGGTACACATTGGACTTAACGGTGTTATGGTGGCATCAGCAGGCATGGTTTCGAACAAGCGCGATGCTGAGGTTGAGCAAATAATATTTCCCGGAACATTCACCTGTTCGTAAACCGTAAGGGTATAATTACAGGTTGATGGTGGAAAATCGCCTGAACCGGCAACAATTTGTGTAGAAAGGGTATTACTTGTCCATCCCGGTAATGCACTGCATGTCCATTCCTGATTTACAATCTGCGAACTCACGGTGTAAGTTCCTGCTGGAGCTCCCGGAGGCACTACATACAAGGAAGCTGTTGATGCACTGCAAGAGTTATCGTTGATTGCAGAATTGATCGTACCTGAGTCGTACACAAAACTTGCCTGACCGCATTCGGTTTGCCCAATAAAAGTTATAGTGGCCCGTGTCAAAGACCCAACGTCAACAGCTTCGCAGTCATAAATCTGCACGCTCCAACCCGGATCGGCTGCATTGGATCCATAAATAGTTGACCAGGGACCTACAGAACCAAAAGTACCTGTCAATGGTGTGGGCAGGTCGCACACACAGGGCGTGTAGGTTGGATTTCCAGCCGGCAACACAGTCCCACCCGGAGATGTGTGGGTAGCAAAGCAAAAATTAGTCACATTATTTCCGCTGTTACATACCGTATTTTCTTCACTGGGATCGCTGCAACCCAGGGTTGTCCAGGGAATACCTGTCCAACTTCCCTGTTCAGCCAAAGGCCCCCAGTCGGAGGCAGCAGGACACAACTGAACTACACCGGGATTTGGCGGTTCGGTGGGTTGATTTCCGGGAGATTTTAAATAAAATCCTATGTCGGATACATAGGTATGTGTTGCCCAAAAACACACCTTGATGTATGTATTGGCGTCAATCTGGAAGTTCGATCCCGGAGGGTCGTTGATGGTAAACTGGTTATCGAGAACCTGCGCACTTCCCTGTAGTGTAAAAGTTTGGCAACCGGGTGCTATCGGGTTCACCTCCACGTAACTCTGGTTTACCCAAACCCAGGCTCTGTAGCATGTTACATTTCCGCCACAGGTAACCCGGGCCATATAACAACCCGTTGCCAGATTGTTGGCTGTAACACCTGTTTGCCCATTGGGCACAAAACTGATTCCATCGTAAACATACCATGCTACGGTGCAACCGGCTGCGCTAACTGTCAGACTGCCAATATTCGGTTGATCCTGTGTTCCGCAAAACACATATACCAAATCGTTGGTACCTCCATTATTCAGGAAGCCCTGACTATAGGTGGTAGGGAATGAACCACTGGCACCGTTGGCGGTAATCTGTGCCTGCAGGTTGCTGCTGATAACAAGCGCAACAAGTATACTGCAGGCGATTTGCAAGAATCTTTTCATACTATTTCGTTTTTATTTCTGCTTGATAATCTGATAAAACTCATCCACAGTGTAGTGGTCATTACCAACAACAACCGTTTGTACTTCTAACATAAGCAATACTTTTCGGAAAGTTTCCTGATATTTATCGGAAGTCATTATAGCAGTACAACGGCGGGCGCCCTGAACTGCTTCCGAACGCGAAGCAATACTGAATTTTACAATGCCCTGCATTTCATTAATATTCTCGTGGAATGGCTTGGAACTGGTCTCTTCTGAAAAACCATAGACCAAAAAATTTCTCACCTCAAAATTACCATCCACCTCAGAAAAGATTTGATCAGGAGCCTCTACTATAATGTAACGCCCCTGCGGTTTATCAATATTCTGGCTAAGCACGAATCCTGCATTAGCTGCAAATAGCAGGCAAATCATTAAAACTTTTGATATTGTTTTCATAATCATAGTGTATTTCGAGTATAAATGATGCAAGTTAATAAAATTTGATTAATTACATGCTAAATTCATTTACAAGACAATTTTTCTATTGAAAACGTTGTCTGCAAAAAAAAAATGTCTGAAAATTATTTTCAGACATTTTAATATTTCAAAATTTACATTCCTTATTTTTCCCTCATCAGGTGGAACGGTCCCTGCAGGTCGTATTCCACTTCGTCGATGCCCTTGGCCTTGATGATGTAGAAATACACGCCCGGAGCGGCTTCGCTGCCACTGCTCAGTTTGCCGTCCCAGCCGGCTTCCATG
>JAKQPY010000210.1:0-34587 GCA_029564465.1 Bacteroidota bacterium
CCAATCTGCGAAGTTATTATCTGCACAACCGACTCAATCCATAAATGCAGCAGCGAACGCATGGTGGGAAACGAACAGATGGCCGCAAACAGAAATGCGAACATCAGATGCACCAGTATTGCCCAGGCCGTATGGTAAACAAACACCGAGGCCAGACTGAGCACCGTACCCGAAAGTAAAAACCAGAATACGCCGGTTTTTCGCATCGGTGAATAATTCCATAACATCAGTGGCAGCACCAGTAACTCGAAAATCACCAGATTGAGGCCGATTGCCTGACGGTAGAACAGTATCGAAAAAAGAACGGCCAATACAAAGATCACCTTGATAATGCTGTTTTTCATAAGTTTAGGTTTTGGGTTCGGGTATAAAATTAACGCAATAATTTGGTTTTTTGTAATACTCCCTCAAAAAACTGTATATGGATGATTTTATTGTGTGCGATTTCTTAAAGTCTTATTAAAAATAAAATTACCCGTTTGCCAAAATTGAACAAATCCATGTTGCGGTGGTTATTTGAATAAATTAAAAATCACAACAATGAAAAAAATACAATTGCTCGTAATGTTTTTTACTGTTTCAGTTGCTGTATTTGCCCAGCATGTTCAGCAGCCGCTGACATATAGTTATAATGCACTCGAACCCTATATCGATGCGCAGACCATGGAAATACACTACACCAAGCACCATGCGGCCTATGTTGCCAACCTCAACAAGGCATTGCCCGGATCAGGTCTCGAGAGCCTGTCTTCCGGCGAATTGCAGGCAAAAATCAATGCTGACGTGCCGATGGCAATTCGTAACAATGGGGGAGGGCACTGGAACCACGATTTTTTCTGGTCGCTTCTTAGTCCGAAGCATAACCTGCCTGTTCCCGAAAAACTTCTCAAGGCAATCGAATCGGAATTTGGCTCCTTCGATTTGTTTAAAACAGCCTTTAAGGCAGCCGCAATGTCGCGCTTTGGCTCCGGATGGGCGTGGCTGGTGGTAAAAGACGGCAAACTGGTGATTACCTCAACGCCCAATCAGGATAACCCGCTGATGCCCGTGGCCGAGGTGCAGGGCAGACCCATACTGGGACTCGATGTGTGGGAACATGCATATTACCTGAAGTATCAGAACAAGCGCGGCGACTATGTGGATGCATTCTTTGCCGTGGTTGACTGGAATGTGGTGGCAGGCTTGTACGAAAAGGCAAAATAGTTTTTTCGGCACGGGGCTGGTAGTTTCTTGCGAAGGTTTTTCTTCTCGCGGGCTCTAAGGGTGGTAAGTTTCACGCCACGATGCTAAGGTTTTCTTCTCGCAGGCTTGAAAGTAATTTAAAAGACGCAAGAGTTCTTCTTTTCGCGGGCTCGAAGATGATTTCATAGACGCAAAGGTTTCCTTCTCGCAAGCTCGAAGGGTGGGATTTCACGCCAAGACGCCAAGACGCAAAGGTTTTCTACTCGCAGGCTCTAAGGGGGGAAAATATAAAGGCGCAAAGTATGATTCTTTTGCGCCTTTGTGTTTAACCGGAATTCGGCCAATGGCCTAAATTCCTACAGTTTGTGTATAACCAGTCCTGAGCGAAGTTTGGGTTCGAACCAGGTGGTTTTCGGGGGCATGATGTTGCCCGAATCGGCAATGTCAATCAGTTGCTGCATCGAAACCGGATAAAGTGCAAAGGCCACTTTCATTTCGCCGCTGTCAACACGTTTTTTTAATTCTCCGAGGCCGCGGATACCGCCCACAAAATCGATGCGTTTGCTTGTGCGCAGGTCGGTAATTCCAAGAATCTGATCAAGAACCAGATTCGAAAGCACCGTTACGTCGAGCACGCCAATGGGGTCGCTGTCGTTGTAAGTACCGGCTTTGGCGTTTAAACGGAACCATTTGCCGTTCATGTACATGCTGAACTCGTGAAGTTTGGTGGGCTTATAAATTTCGATTCCCATTTCGGCTACATCAAAAGTTTTTTCGAGACGTGCCAAAAATTCATTGTCGCTGAGTCCGTTCAGGTCTTTCACCACGCGGTTGTAGTCGATAATGTTAAGCTGATAATCGGGGAAAATCACCGCCATAAAGAAGTTGTATTCCTCATTGCCGGTATGGTTCGGGTTCTGCGATGCTTTTTCGAGACCAATACGGGCTGCAGCAGCAGTGCGGTGGTGGCCATCAGCTACATACATGCAGGGTACTTTTTCGGCAAACAGTTTTTCGATGCGGCGGTTGTAATCCTGATTTTCGATTACCCAGAAATGGTGTCCGAAACCATCTTCGGCCACAAAATCGTATTCGGGTTTATTCTGAATCACGGTATTCACAATTTCGTCGATTTCGGCTACAGCGCGATACGAAAAGAAAACGGGTTCAATATTGGCATTCGTGTAGCGGGTAAGCACCATGCGGTCTTCTTCCTTGTCGATACGGGTAAGCTCATGTTTTTTAATGAGTCCGTTGCGGTAGTCGTCGCACGAAGCGCAGCCCACAATACCATACTGGGTTTTGCCGTTCATCGTTTGGGCATACACATAAAAGCGGGCTTCGGGGTCCTGGGTCATCCATTGGTTTTTCTGGATATTCTCGAAGTTTTCCACGGCCTTGTTATACACTATTTCGCTGTGTACGTCGGTACCGGCAGCACAATCAATCTCGGCATGGGTAACATGCAGCAGCGATTCCGGTTTACCCTTGGCCATCTGGGCAGCTTCTTCGCTGTTCATCACATCGTAAGGCAAACATGCCAGACGTTCGACCACGTCTTTTGCAGGACGCAATCCATAAAATGGTTTTACAATTGCCATCGTTTCAAAAAATATTTAATGATTAATCTACTATTTGTTTACCTGAAAAGTTTTGTCGCCATTTTCGAAGAAACCTACAATTTGTTTCATGGCGGCTACACCGGCATTGTTGTTGGCTTCCGAGGTTTGTGCGCCCATTTTTTTCGGGGTGCAATACACCCGTTTACCGAATTTTTCGGCAAAAGCGGCAGCAGCCACAGGGGCAATATCGGAAACATATTTCAGGTCGGCACGTTCTTCCATAGCCTGCATCAGTCCGTCCTCGTCGATTACCTCGGCGCGGGCAGTGTTCACCAGTACGGCGTTTTTCGGCATCACCGAAAGCAGGGCGTGGCCAATCGACTTCTTGGTTTTTTCGTTGGCCGGAATATGCAGCGACACATACTGACAGGTTTTATACAGCTCTTCGGCCGAATGCAGCGGTTTTACTCCGTCGCGGGCAATATCTTCGTCTTTAATAAACGGGTCGTAGGCATAAATATCCATGCTGAAGCCTTTGGCAATTTCAGCCACATATTTCCCGACGTTGCCATAGGCGTGAATGCCTATTTTCTTGCCACGCAATTCGGTTCCTGTGCCACCGTCGAACCAGCCGCGGGCCATATACAACATCATGGCAAAAGCCAGCTCGGCAACTGCGTTCGAATTCTGCCCGGGTGTATTCATCACCACTACGCCATGTTCGGTAGCCGATTTCAGGTCAACGTTGTCGTAACCGGCACCGGCGCGTACTACGATTTTAAGGTCTTTGGCATGCTGCATCACCTCGTTGTCGATAATATCGCTGCGGATAATCACCGCTTCGGCTTTCGCAACCGCGTCAATCAGCTGTTGTTTTTCGGTGTACTTTTCGAGCAGGTCGAGTTGGTAACCGGCACCGGCGGCCACTGCCTTAATCGCTTCAACGGCATCTTTTGCAAAGGGTTTGTCGGTAGCAATCAATATTTTTCTCATATCTGTAAATGTTAGTTAGTAAATCAAAATAATTGGTTCAGGTCAACAAAATTAGTAAATTCACACAATTCCACCAGTTCGTTTAGATATTTTACAGCATGTGGGTATTTGGGGCTTTCATCCTTCAATTCTTACTGTCGTTTTAGTCAATATTCTACAAGTCTCCCACTGATAAGTAGTAAAACAGATTCGTCAAAGTCTTACCCAAAAACATGACCATTCGCCATTATAATGACCTAAAAGCATAACTTTTGGTCATTACGATATTTATTTGTATTTTTGAAATAAAAAAATATGGTTGTAAGGACATTGGAAAATACAATAAAAGAGAAGCGTAAAGCAGGCAAAGCCATTGTTGTTGTCGGCGCTCGTCAAGTTGGAAAAACAACCCTGATAAATACGATTCTACGCGATAAGAAGTTTTTATTTCTTGATGCCGATGATCCTTCAACAAGGGCTTTGTTGCAAAGTCCAACGACTGAACAAATACGAACAATTATTGGTGCTTTCAAATATGTTTTTCTCGATGAAGCGCAGCGCATACCAGGGATAGGTATTACTTTAAAAATTATCACTGATCAATTCAAAGATGTCCAACTATTTGTAAGCGGCTCTTCGTCGTTCGATTTAGGGAATGAGTTAAACGAACCCTTAACCGGTAGAAAATGGGAATATGAATTGTTTCCGATTTCCTGGGAAGAATACGAAAATAACATCGGATTTGTTAAATCGGAGCAGCAACTCGAAAATCGATTGTTGTATGGGTTTTACCCTGAGGTTGTCAATAACCAGGGGGAGGAACGAGAAATCTTAAAAAACCTTGTTAATAGTTATCTGTATCGCGACATTTTGGCTTTATCGGATATCCGCAGACCCGAAATACTCGAAAAATTGGTTCAGGCATTGGCGTTGCAAATCGGCAATGAGGTTAATTACAATGAGTTATCGCAACTAATTGGCATAAATAAAACTACAGTTCAAAAATATATCGACATCCTCGAAAAAGGCTATGTCGTTTTCAGATTAAATAGTTTTAATCGAAACATGCGAAATGAGATTAAACAAAACCGTAAAATTTACTTCTACGATAATGGCATCAGAAACATGATTATTGGTAATTTTAATCCACTCGATTTAAGAAGCGATAAAGGTGCTTTGTGGGAAAATTTCTTAATATCGGAAAGACGAAAGCAAAACATTTATAAAGATACTTTTGCCAAAATGTATTTTTGGAGAACCAAACAACAGCAAGAAATCGATTATGTAGAGGAGAAAAATGGTCAAATTGCCGGATATGAGTTTAAATGGAACATCAAAAGCGTTAAGTTCCCTCAAAATTTTCTTGATGCATATCAGGCTGAAGCAAACCTGATTGACAGAAATAATTTCAGGCAATTTGTAACTTTATAGCAAGCTTGTTTACATGGTTAAATCTGTGGTAGCGGATAACGCATTGTGTTTTGTTTCTGGTAATATGATTGTTATGCCGGCACGGCTTACAATAAAAGGAGTAATTATTAGTTTTAATTGTATCCTAAGAGCTTTGAGTCGAAGTATTTGTTGCTGGGATTATAATTTTAACGATTGGCAATATAATTGAAACAAGGTAAAACTAAGAATGAAACATCAACGATTCTCCCTATTTAACCGACTTAAAAGTTTTAAATTCGCAGGTAATGGATTGCGCATTTTAATAATAGAGGAACATAATGCAAGAATTCACGTAATTGCTGCAATTGGTGTTATTGCGGCTGGTATAATTTTCAAAATTTCGATGAGCGAATGGATTGCAGTTGTTTTTTCGATTGCAGTTGTTTTTGTCACAGAAATTATCAATTCTTCGATTGAAAATTTGGCTGATTTTGTATCACCCGCGAAGCATGAAAAAATTAAAAAGATCAAAGATTTATCTGCCGCGGGCGTACTGCTTGGTGCCATAGCTGCAACGATTGTTGGTCTGATAGTATTTATCCCACGGATTTTAAGCCTGTTCTGAAGTATACGAAGTGGATTTGACGATTACACGTTACGCTTTCCCTTCACTACAGGAAGACGGAATATCACACCCCACTCGTTCCGGTTAGTATCCTGCCTGCAATATTAAAACAGCCAGTTCATTCCGATATAAATGCCCATCTTGCCATCGCGTTTATCAACCGGCATACCCACTTCGGCGGCAATCACAAAGTTCTCGTTCATAGCCAGATGAAGCCCGGCGCCATAAGCAAAATGAAATGTTTCGGCACCATCGGCAAAATACTGCGATTGGTTAACACTGGGGGGAATTAAGCTTTTATCAATTTGTGTGGCTTGCACTGTACGTCCAAAATCGAAGAATGGATTGAGGGCTGCATACCATTTTTGCTTAATGAAGTTAAACCGAACCACCTTCCATCGTAATTCCACATTACCATACACCACACCATCGGCTACCAGACGATTCCTGATCAATCCGCGCACCGACTTACTGCCTCCCAGTCCGTCAATCGAAGACGAGGGGAGATACGAGTAAATCATGTAGGGCAACAGATAGAACGGAGCATCGCCATACACAATGCCCTGATATCCGATGCGATATGCAAACGACAGGTTTTTTGGAACAATCGTAAAGTATTGCCGGTGCGTAAAAGCCAGTTTGCCAAATGTATATTCGTTACTGAAACTATTGAACAGCACCAGTTCAGTCCAGATACCTTTCATGGGACAGGGCTCGTTGTCGCGTGAATCGTACACTACACCTGCTTTCAGGCTGTGATGCACGCCGCCATCGGCTTCGGCTGGTTCAATAATACCCCAGTCAACATAATCATCATACAGCAGGTTCACGTCGGGCAGCATTTCGGAGGGGTCTTTGCCCTTATTGAGTTTATCGATGGGCACCGTGCCGATTTTTACATCCAGCAAATCGTATCCGGCAGCCCAGCGCAGGTTGTTGATACCCGTTTTTCCCTGAAAATCCAATTTTACCCTGAAAATATTACGCTGATGTTTATAAAACATTCTCGATTTATAGTCTGTGATATTGGCATCGTTTGTCCAGTCGCTGTTATACAGGGCATCGTAGCCGTTGAAACCATAAAAATCGAGGGCCTGGTCGGGCAAATACGAAACATCGGCAGTCAGCCTGATTTTCGGAATAAGGTATTCCGAATCGTAAAACAGGCGGTAAATACCCGAGCCTTTGGTGTAGCGGCTTACTTCGGCATAAATAGAATGGTAATACTTCGGGAACACCTTCCCGTCGCCATAATGATACACATTGGTGAGCAACCCGTACTGAAAGCCGAGGTCGGAGTTATAAGAAACCACCGGCAGTAAGCCGAAGTTCCATCCGGTTTTCACATCTTTGGGTTCATCGGTCTGCGCCGATAGCATCAGCTGAATACTTAGCAGCGATAAAAGAACAATAAAAGCTTTTTTTCATAAAGAAATCATTTGTGGCAAAAATACATTTTTTCTATTCACAACACGAAGCCACCGTATTGGTACCCCGAAAATTTAAAAAGTGTTTGTATTTTGTTAAAGTTGTGTTAAGCACGAATTTACCGATTCTAATAAGTGTATTTTTACAAAAAAATAGAAAAATGAAAAAAATAGCTTTTATGGTGTTGATTGCGATTGCGATTGTTTCGTGCAAAAGCGGAAACGATTTTAAGAACATCGAAATCCAGTATGTGAAAACAAAAACCGTTGATGTAAGCGACGATTATTTTGGTACCAAAGTGACGGATCCTTACCGCTGGCTCGAGAACGACACGGCGGCCGACACCGAACAATGGGTGAAAGATCAGAATAAGGTTACCCAATCGTATTTCGATCAGATTCCCTTCCGCAAGCAAATCCTCGAAAGGCTGACCAAATTGTGGGATTTCCCCAAGGAATCGGCTCCCATGAAAAAAGGCGACAAATATTTCCTTTACAAAAACAATGGTTTGCAGAACCAGAATGTGTTATACTACAAAACATCGCTTATCGGCGAAGATAAAGAGTTGCTCGACCCCAATGCCTTGTCGGAAGACGGCACGGTGTCGCTGGCATCAACGGCAGTATCCGACGATGGTAAATACCTTGCCTATGCCATTTCGCGTGGTGGTTCCGACTGGTCCGAAATCTTTGTACGCGACATCGCTACCGGAAAAGACTTAGCCGACCACCTCGAATGGATAAAGTTCAGCGGTATGTCGTGGTTTGGCAACGGATTCTTCTACTCGCGTTATCCCGAACCCCAAAAAGGCAGCGAGCTGAGTGGTATGAACATGTACAATAAACTCTATTACCACACCATCGGGGAACCTCAGGCCAACGATAAGCTTATTTACGAAGACAATGCCAACCCGCAGCGAAGCTATTCAGCCGAGGTAACCGAAGATCAGAAATACCTGATTATTTATGCCAGCGAATCAACCTCGGGCAACGCACTGTACTACAAAGACCTCACCCGCGAAAATGCACCCGTACGAAATATCGTCGATGGTTTTAAAAACGATTATGGCGTAATCGGTCATTTCGACGGATTGTTCTATGTGTACACCAACGATGGTGCACCCCGCTACAAACTCATTACCATAGACCCCAAAAAGCCGGATGCAAAATACCGTAAAGACCTGATTGCTGAGGCCGAAGGGGTGTTACAAAGTGTGGCTGTGTTTGGGAATCGTATAATTGCCACCTACATGGAAGACGCCCATTCGGTGATTAAAATCTATGACCGCAGCGGAAAATATCTTGCCGATCTCGATCAGAAATTTATCGGTACCGTAAGCGGTTTCAGCGGCGAAAGCACCGAAACCGAAACCTTCTATACCATTACTTCGTTCACTACTCCGGCTACCATTTACAAATACGACATCGAAAAGAACAAATCGGAGCTTTACAAAAATTCACAAATCGATTTTGATGCATCGGCCTACGAAACCAAACAAATATTCTATACCTCGAAAGACGGGACAAAAGTTCCGATGTTCATTGTACACAAAAAAGGAATTGCCCTCGACGGCAGCAACCCGACCCTGTTGTATGGTTACGGAGGATTTAACATCAGTCTGACACCCTTCTTCAGTGTGGTTCGCCTGATATGGCTCGAGCAGGGTGGTGTGCTGGCTATCCCCAACATACGTGGTGGTGGCGAGTATGGCGAAGACTGGCACAAAGCCGGTACCCTGATGAACAAACAAAACGTGTTTGATGATTTTATTGCTGCAGCCGAGTACCTGATTAAAGAAAAGTATACTTCACCCAACCGCCTTGGTATTCAGGGTGGCTCTAATGGTGGTTTGCTTGTGGGCGCAGTGTCGAATCAGCGTCCCGATTTATTTGCCGTGGCCCTGCCTGCTGTTGGGGTTATGGATATGCTTCGCTATCATTTGTTTACCATTGGCCGCTACTGGGCTACAGACTATGGCACCAGCGCCGATAGCAAGGAGATGTTTGAGTACCTGTATAAGTATTCACCACTGCATAATATTAAAGAAGGGGTAGAATATCCGGCAACACTGGTAACAACCGCCGACCATGATGACCGTGTTGTGCCTGCCCATTCGTTCAAATATATTGCTACCCTGCAGGCAAAGTATAAAGGTCAGCGGCCCATGCTGATCCGCATCGAGACCAAGGCCGGTCATGGTGCGGGGAAACCCACCGATAAAATCATTCAGGAATATGCCGATGTGTATGCCTTTACTTTTTACAATATGAAATTTACACCACTGTATTAATTCTCATAAATATTTCGATAAAGAAATCCTGTTTCGGCAGGATTTTTTTATTTTAGCTCCATGAATATTCGCTTTCTGGTTATCGAAGGAAATATTGGTGCAGGCAAAACCAGTCTCACCTGTAAAATAGCGGACGAAATGAATGCAAGGCTTGTGCTTGAGCGCTTTGCTGACAATCCGTTTCTGCCGCGTTTTTATGAAGACCCCGACCGCTTTGCCTTTCCGCTTGAGATGTCGTTTCTGGCCGAACGCTACAATCAGCTTAAAAACGAATTGTCGCAATATAATTTATTCAATGATCTGGTGATTGCCGACTATTATTTCAACAAATCCCTGATTTTTGCGCAGAATACCCTTCGCAGCGATGAATACCACCTGTACAGGCAACTTTTCGACATTATACACAGCAAATTACCCAAGCCCGATTTGTACGTTTATATTCACCGTGGTATTCCGAAACTCCTCGAGCAAATTAAAAAAAGAGGAAGAAGTTATGAACAGCAAATAACACCCGAATATCTGAAGCAGATCGAAACGGCATATTTTAGCTTTTTTAAACAGCAAAACGACTACCCATGTGTGGTTATCGATGTTGCTGATACTGACTTTCTGAGCAATCCGGCTGATTATGAAAAACTGGTGGATATCATCTTTAAAAACGATTATAAAACAGGTATGAACACAATCGTATTTTAAATGTTAAAAAACTGATGAATACTTGTGTGTAATTTCAAAAAACATTCTTATTTTTGCAGATAATAAATTTAAAATTATTGAACAATAACTACTAAAACGATACAATTATGAGAAAATTGATGTATGTTTCTTTGATTATCGCTGCCGTTTTCATGTTGTCGGGTTGTGCCAGCCTGAAAAAAATGATTAAAAACGCCGACGATATTAATTACAAAATGGAACCCGAAGTGCTCGAAATGCATGGTGGAAAAGTGGAACTGAAAATCGTCGGTCAATTCCCTGAAAAGTATTTCAGCAAGAAGGTTGAAGCCGAAATTACCCCTGTGATTGTTTGGGAAGGTGGCGAAAAAGCCTTAACCCCAATTTATATTCAGGGTGAAAAAATCAAAGAAAACAATCAGGTCATCAATTACAAAGCCGGTGGTCAGTTTACCTACACCGATAAGGTTGATTATGTTGATGGAATGAAGGTTTCACGCGTTGAATTGCGTATCCATGGCAAACAAGGCAAAAAAGAACAGGATTTTGAACCCGAATTGTTGGGTTATGGCGTAGTTGTTACCCCCTTACTGGTTAGTAACACTGCCCAAACTGTTTCTGAAAAAGATAAATTTGTAAAGGATATTGCCAGCACCAAAATTGCTGTTATCAATTACGACAAAAATCAAAGCAATCTGAAGAACACCGAACTGAAGAAAGAAGAAGTTGTTGAAATGCAAAAATACATTGTGGCAGTTGATACCAACGACCGCATTGAATTCACCGGCGTTGTTCTAAAATCGTATGCATCTCCCGAAGGTACCGTCGAAAGAAATACCGATGTATCGGGTGGTCGCGACAAAGCAGCTCAGGGTTTTGTAGCCAAGGAATTCAAAAAAATTAAAGATGCTGAAAACAAAGAATTTGTGAAAACCGAAGTTGTTGTTGAAGACTGGGATGGTTTCAAAAAATCTGTTCAGGAATCGAGCCTTCCCGAAAAAGATATGGTTCTGCGCGTGGTTCAGATGCATTCCGACCCCAACGTTCGCGAACAGGAAATCCGCAACATGTCGAAAACTTTCGATGCCCTCGAAACCGAAATTCACCCCAAACTGCGTCGTTCCGAAGTGTATGTTAATGTTATGCTGATTGGTAATACCGATGATGAAATCAAAGCCATCTATGCTAAAAACAGTGACGAATTAGCTCAGGAAGAATTCCTCTATTGTGCTTTCCTCTACACCGATAACAACAAAAAACTTGAAATCTACACCAAATACACCGAGAAATTCAACAAAGACTGGAGAGGTTTCAACAATCTGGGTGTTGTTCAATATGAACTCAATAACCTGACTGCCTCGAAAACTGCTCTCGAAAAAGCAAAAAGTCTGAACGCCAATGCTACCATTTTCAACAACCTCGGTAATGTTTGTTTGGGTCTGGGTGAAATCGAAGCTGCAAAAGAATACTATGCTTCAGCTACCGGTATAAAAGAAGCCAGTTTCGGTCAGGGTATCATCAGCGTGAAAGAAGGCAAATACAAAGCCGCCACCGAATACTTCGGAAGCGATTGTTCTTTCAACAATGCGTTGGCTCTCCTGCTGAACAAAAACTATGACGATGCCATTGCAAAAGCAAGCTGTGGCCCCGAAAAAGAAAATGCCATGAACTATTATCTGAAAGCCATTGCTTATGCACGCAAAGGCAATAAAGACGAAATGTTCAACAACCTGCGCACTGCAGTTTCTAAAGACGATTCACTGAAAGGAAAAGCCAAAAACGATATGGAATTCTTCAAATATTTCGAAGATGCCACATTTAAAGAAATTATTAAGTAGTTTACTATTTGTTTTTAAGAACAGGCGGCATAAATTGTCGCCTGTTTTTTTTGTGATAACAGGGTGCTGATTCTATGAATTTTCAACAATAACTATATGTTTTGTGGAGTTCATAAGTACTGCTGTGTGTTTAGAAAAATCCTTTCGTATTGTAATCTAAACATATTTTTATTATATTTGGGGATAAACCCAAATCCTTATGAAAACGATGTGTCGAAGCGAACGGGACTCACTTACTCTCTGTAAAATTCGAGTTTTAGTTGTATTGTTTTGCACAATGATTTTAATGCCGGTTGGTGTGCATAGTCAAGCTTATTGGGATCCAAACGGCAATACTTTGGTAACAGGTAAAAACCGATTGGGTTCCATCAACAGCGAAAGCGTGGTTTTTATAAGCACCGATGTTGAGCGGATGAGGCTGCTGCCCAATGGCAATTTTGGCATTGGCACCAACAATCCGCAGCAACAGTTTCATGTGAATGGCACCATTCGGTTTTCGGCATTGGCAAATGGTTCACAAACCACGGCAGTAATGCTCGATGCCAATGGCGATGTTAGCAAACGGAGTTTAAATATTGCGAATTGGGACGAAGCCTATTCGTGGGGTAACCATGCAGGCTTGTACCGACCTGTTGCCTGGGTGCCTGCATGGACCGATGTAACGGGTAAACCTGCATTTGCCACAGTGGCCACTTCGGGCAACTACAACGATTTGTTGAACAAACCCACAATACCTACAGTTCCTACCAATGTGAGTGCATTTGCCAACGACGCAGGTTATCTGACCTCCTACACCGAAACCGACCCATTGTGGGCAGCAAGTCCCTCTTTTGGAATTAGCAATACGCATATTGCTTCGTGGAACGCGGCCTATTCGTGGGGCAACCATGCAGGCTTGTACCGACCTGTTGCCTGGGTGCCTGCATGGACCGATGTAACCGGTAAACCCGATTTTGCCACGGTGGCCTTTACTGGAAGTTACAACGATTTAAGCGACCAACCCGAATTTTTCGATGGCGACTACAACGCGCTGAGCAATGTACCCGTTCTTTTCGATGGCGACTATAATTCGTTGACCAATTTGCCTGTTCTTTTCGACGGAAACTACAACAGCCTTTCGGGCTTGCCCAGCTTGGGTTCGCTGAACTATTGGACAAAACTGAACAACAACCTGTACTACAGTACCGGTATGGTAGGCGTGGGTATATCGGCACCCCAAAAGCAGGTGCATATTCACAATTCGGCTACTTCGGGTGCATCAGGTGGGATTGGGGGGGGCATAGGGCGCGAAACTTTAGATGGTCAAGTCAATTCCGAATCGGCATTGCTGCTTACCAACAAAAATACCGGAAATACTGCGAGCGATGGGCTTTTAATTCGTTGCGACAACAGCAACGCTGCCATTTATTTGCAGGAAACGGGAACTCTGAGCCTGATGACACAAAAACCATTGCGGTTTAAAATGGATGCAAACGGGAACGTATCTATTGGTACTTCGCAAACCAACTATTTTGTAGTGAAAGAAAGCGGGAAACTCGGTGTTAACACCAACGATCCCACCGCCTCGTTCGATATTAATGGCAATTTAAGAATACGGCAGGGCGCAGCCGAAAACTATGTGTTAACCAGTACAGCCAACGGCACTGGGTTGTGGAAGGAGATGAAGCTCGCTTTGAACGGAAATACGTTAACCATTGCCAACCTGAATACCTCGGTAGATTTAAGCGGTTTCAGGCAGACCTTGTCATACGATGGAACCAGTTTGGTGTTGAGTAACAATGGTGGCTCGGTTCCTGTAAGTTCGTTCAGCCACTGGACTAAAGCCAACAATAAGCTTTCTACTAATTTAGGAATTGGCGTGGGCACCACTACCCCCGATTATTCTTCAAAAATTCATGTAAAAGGGAATTCGAAAGCCGTATTCCTTGAACCGGTTATTGCTAATGGCACCGGCTATGTCGATATTGGTTTTTCAAACCCGGGAGTAGGCCACGAGTCGTGGATAATACGTTCCCATGTGAACGACCCCGAAAAGGGCAACGCCCTAATGTTTTGGTCGAGGCTGGGTGCGCCACTAATCTTGGTTGGTAACGATGTGCGTATGGGCATTGGCACTGCGAACCCACAATACACGCTTGACGTGCGGGGCGAGGCACATTTTTGCGTAGTACGTGTATCGACCCAAGGTTGGTGCGACTATGTTTTTGATGAAGACTATCGCTTGCCCGATCTCGGCGAATTGGAGCACTATATTAAACAGAACAAGCATTTGCCAGGGATACCTCCCGAAGCCGAAGTACTTGAAACAGGTATCGATTTGGGCGAGATGAACAAAAAACTGCTCGAGAAAATTGAAGAATTAACTTTGATAATTATAGAACAAAACAAAGCCATCGAAGCACAGGATGCCAGAATTGAAATACTCGAACAAACAATTTCAAAAAACTAAAAGGCATGAAAACAAGATTTCCCCTACTAATTGCCACGTTGTTTGCAGTAGCTGCCATACAGGTGGTTCATGCCCAGGATGATGTGTATGGCCCCGGCAGCAACACATCAACCCAAGCAAAGCCAACAAAACATAATGGAAAAAAAATCACCACAGGCTATGTGTTTATCGATGGGAAATATGTGGAGCCACCGTATAGAGTAAAGTGTAAGGATATGGGTGTTTATATTAATAATTATCTAATTATTAATTATTCAGATCGTTACAAATCAGAAAAGAATAGGTATTTAAGTGATAGATGTAATAAAAGACCTATTGTACCTTCTACCATTACAGATAGCTCTGGAGCCAACGACTTTTATCACTCCAGAGAGGTCATTACAGGGAAATTATTACTATATTCAATCCATGATTATTATTATCATTTATTTACTTCTAAAACAGCAAATGATAGTATTTGTGCATTTCTTGAATCTCTACCAAATGTGTTGTTATTAGAAAGGGAAAGTGAAAGTATGCTGACACTAACGCTAAAAAATGGAGATATTACTAAAATCATATTAGAGAACCAATCGAAAGATAAAACTAATTTATTGCATTCTAAGAATTCAAATGGAAAAATAAAGAAAGAATACTTGTCGAGAACAAGTAAAATAAGAACCGACATAAAAAGAAATATACGAGAAGGCGAAGTGGTGTTTTTCTGGTCAAGTGCTTACAATAATAGGGTT
This sequence comes from Bacteroidota bacterium, assembly GCA_029564465.1. Classification (GTDB taxonomy): domain Bacteria; phylum Bacteroidota; class Bacteroidia; order Bacteroidales; family ML635J-15; genus JAGOEF01. The sequence continues at coordinate 15,145 of JAKQPY010000210.1, forward strand.
ATCTTAAGTCCTGAAGAATTAAAGAAAATAATTTCTGTTTACGCCAGCGATTTGGATTATGAAACTAAACTTGATTCACTATGTAATTTATTTAGGAGGGACAAGGAACAGATTGAAATCTTTCTGAAAAATTTTCGATTGCCTGAAACTCTTAAACAGCGATTGCAAGAAGAAACCAATTCGGTTTCGTATAAAAACGGTGAGCAAACCCAAGTCCGCAACAATTGGGCTGATAAGCCTTCTTCACAAAACGAAAACATAGGTGAGCGTTCTGTCGAAATAGCTTTTTGTCCCTCCAATAATTCAATTGCCGGATATTGCCCATCTACTTGGGATAATAGCGCACAAGATTTTGAATTCGTTACAATCCCCAGAATATTGAATTATGTTCAAAATCAGGGCTATCACTTATCATGGTCGGATATTAAAATGGATAAAACCCCAAATGACGAGGACATTGATTTTGGAGATTGCACATACCAAAGTTTGAAAGATATGGCATCAGGGTCGGGAATTGTGTATTTCCATGCTCATGGGAACCAAGAGGGATATATTTTGGTGCAATCTGCTTCAGATAGCGAGAGCTTGAGACAATGGTGTAATAACGATTTGAGTTATGTTACAATACGTGCATTTAGCGACAAGCCAGTTGGTTGGAATGAGAATTATCCTTATTTTGGAGCCTTTGTAAATTACACATTTTTTCAAGAGTTTTGGAAGGTGCCTTTAACTGAATCGAAGGCCATTGTTTTAATATCGACATGCTATGGCGCAATTGGTAATTTGTTGGAAAGTTATGGGGGTGGTTTTACTATGGCTTACCCGGGTGAGACAGCTTGGAATTATGGCACAATATTTCCATCGGGGGTGAGCTATAATTTAAAGCATTTACTTCTAAGGATGAATGGCAGTATCAATAATGGTAATAGCCGGTATTCTGTGGTTGCTTTTGAAAGCATCCCAAACCCTGCTGATAATGTTAGCATTCACTCGAATTATTCAATCACCCTTTGCCCTTCCACCAAAACCATTTTTCCGGCAAACAACAGTATTGTACCATCGGCGGTAACGCAGGGATATTTCGAGATTGACACATGGTGCGATGCCACAATACCTGCCAACCAGGCCTTAACATTTTCGACAACTGGGAATATTCAAATAAATGCGAATACGGGTGTATATTGGGAAAATGGCACATCGGGCAAATCGAATAAAATTATTTATGAATGGACTGGTACTCAGGGCAGTGTTACCGTACATGTGCATACCGATAAAATAGTAGCGTATGGCGGAGGCGGGCAAAGACTCGACTTTGACCGTGTGGCTCCCAACGGTGAAACCGGGGTTTATTACGTTTTTCAGATTGGCTCAGGAACAGCACAGTATGTCGATTTTTTTGCAGAAAACACAAATATACTCGAGAACACACCGGTTCAGTTTACCAACACCTCTTCGCTCGATGATCCGATTTCGTATAATTGGGATTTTGGCGATGGTGGCACGAGCAACCAACAAAACCCTGTGCATGCTTATACTACCAGTGGGGTGTATGATGTTAGCTTAACGGTGGCAACCCCGATTGGTAATTTATATAAGGGAAAAACAAGCTACATTTCGGTTTACAACGAAAGTTCCGGCGATTTGTCGTGCACAAACTTTGTATTGTACGACAAAACTGTGCAATTTAATGCATCCTTTATCGGCGCTTATGAACCCTATGCCTTCGAATATCGATTTACAATTGATTACGGCGATGGAAATACCGACACTCAGCAGGGTATTTCACCTTTTGCCGATTTTACATACGAGTACATGGAATATGCCGATTATGAAACAACTGTTTTTGTTGAGGTATTGTCGCAATTTGATGATGTTATTTATGCTGTTGGCTGCGATTGCGGAAATGTTGGTCTTTATAACCCCTTCCCGTGTAGTAATTTCGAAGCCGACTTCACATACTCGCCCGAAATAGGCTACCTGACCGGTGGGTCTCAGAACCATTCTGTTACGATAAATTTCTATAATTCAACAAGCGGTGGAACTAATTATTCGGGAACCTGGTACTTTTTGGGCGATTTAGAAAACGATTACGAGCCACTTGGTGGCATTACGAATGAAGGGTTTGTGGAAGCGTGGGGCCACAATGGGAACCCTCAGCCTAAAACATATACACAACCGGGCATTTACCCTGTTGCCCTTGATGTATGGGATCAAAACGGATGTTTCGATAACATTACAAAATATATCCATATTGAAGAACCACTTCATTGTATAAATAATTTAAAGATACATTCTTCCGGCTCCGATCAACTATGGAATTCGAACCGCCTTATTGTGCCTTGGATGCATAATAACCACGATTGTTCTATTAATTTATTTCATGATTTTAATTTAACAACTTTCTGTGCTCATTGCGATTGTGCAACATGTGGCGAACGCCCCCAAAGGTATCGATGGTATGTAAATGGGGAGAAAATAGTTGAAGGTATTGATGATGGGGCAACAATAATCTTAGGACATAGCTATGAAACAGACTTTGAATTATCAACCCAACAATATATTTTGCCGTATAAGAACACTGTAAGTTGTACCATTGAAGGTGACCTATTTCATACAGTTTCGGACAATTTTTCAAGCTCTTGTTACGACTCGACCCATATTGAACTTATTGCAATTTATTGCGATGGTTTCATGAATTCAAATGATTTTAATTTTGCAAGAATGGCTCACAGTAACCCATTGTTACCCCCATTTACCGAGCATGGCTTTATGATTAATAACGGCAATACCAAGGAGTTTTTTTCGGGTACTATGGCGCTCAACTATGGTGTTAACACTGTGGTAGGCAACCACGATGTTGTTCTATATGCTTGCAACGAAATTGTGCTCACCGACGGGTTTATTGCCGGAAACCGTAGTTTTGTTGCCTATGCGGGCATAGATGGCAACACAATAGAAGGCTGCCATCAGATTCAATATGCCAATAATAGAATTGCTGACAAGGTTTCGGAAGTTGATATGGAAACAAAAAAAAGAGCTTCGTTAGATGTTGTGCCAAATCCTGTATCGGAAAACTTTCGGGTAGTGGTAAATCACCCTTTTGATGATTTTTTGTTATTGCAAATATTCGATTCGCATGGCCGGTTTATACAGGAATTATCGAATAGCAACCAGACCGCAGGGTTTTGTGTTTTTCAGGTAACCAATTTTAATGTAAGTCCCGGTTTGTATTTTTGTCGCTACACCAACTCTCAAAACAGTATAACCCGGAAATTTATTAAAAAGCAAACCCATGATAAGTAAAAGAATCATTTTAGTAGCTGTGTTATTTACCTATGCTGCCTTGGCTAACGCCCAGTTGTCGGTTGATGTTTTTTACGGCTATAACCATTCTAATCGCGAACATTCGATGCCGGTACAATACGATGGAATCAATAGAAAATGTTTTTATACAAACCAAATAGATACAATATACCGGCCTGATTCCACTTTTTATCCATATCGGAATGTGAGGTATATTATCGATCAGAGCAATACAACACGGTGTAATTTTGCTTCGCAACAAAACTTTGGGTTGAGCCTGAATTACCGTTTTGTAAACTATTTTCGTGTGGGTCTGTCGTTCGAAAAAATTGTTTACTGGGCAAAAGAGCCAAGAATTGAAGTGTTAAAAACAGAAGATTTTTATGATGAAGATGACATAAGTTTCCAAAATCAATTTAGAACCGATAAGTTGAATTACGACATTACTACTGGCACAGTTCATTTAGCTTTTTTATATCCATACAGGAAATTTGCTATTTCAGCAAATTTTGGATTGTCGGGTTATTACACAACACTTAAATCATCCGTTTTCTATCAATATAATAGTTTAAACCATGCTGTATTTAACACTACTGCTTTAACGATAACCCAATCGTTACAATATAAATATCAAGGCTATACTATGGGTTATTCAGCAGGGGTTGGTGTAAGTTATATTCTTTACAAAAACCTTTCGGCATTTGTAAATATAGGGTACACTTGGGCAAGCCTGGCGTTTCAAAAAGGCGAACGCTATGACTATCACTATATGAATATCAATTCGCAGGGTGAAACAAGATACAATACCGAGTTATTGCCTCAGGAAATTGCCCCCGAAGATATACCGTTTGGTAAAATTAATTTCAATTCCACCAACATACGGCTGGGTCTTAGCTATACTTTTGGTAAAAAATAAAAAATACTTAGTATGAGTGATAATTCGACACAAAGGTTTCAAAATAATTCAATCGTTCGTTTTTCATTTGTCGGTATGTTCTATTGTTTTTGTCAGATATTCGTATTTGTTTCAAAAAAAATGAGTGTAGTATTTGTGATTTTTCAAACAGGCTAAAAAGCAAACCCATGATAAGAAAAAAAATCATTTTAATTGCCGTGTTATTTGCCCATGTTTGTGTGGCTAACGCCCAGTTGTCGGTTGATGTTTTTTACGGCTATAACCATTCGGGTAACGAACATTCGTTGCCTGAGCAATATGATGGCATCGCAGACAAGCTATATTTCACAAACGAAATAGATACGATTTATTTGCACGGCTCAAATTTTTATTATATCAGGCGTTATGTGAGGCAACATGACTATCGGCAAGACACCACCAAACACGATTTTACTTCGCAGCATACATGTGGAATTGCTCTGAATTATCGATTTGTAAACTATTTTCGGGTTGGGCTATCGTTCGAAAAAATTGGCATAGGGCAAAATTGGCAATGTGTAGAGGCAATTAAAACAGAAGAGCATTTCGACAACGACAATCAATTGTTTTATTACTCCACCACTACCGAAAAGATAAGCTATAACGTAATAGCAGCGTCACTGCAATTTTCGTTTTTGTATCCGTATAAGGATTTCGTTTTTTCTGCTGATTGTGGACTAAAGGCTTATAGTTCAATGCTTAGCTCCGAGCGAAATATCAATGCGCAATCGTGGTACCATCCAATGCTTAACACCAAAAACAGTGTTACAATCAAGTCGAACTTATATCAATATCATGGCTATAATTTAGGTTATACTGTCGGCGCAGGTATAAGCTATCAAATTGGCAAGAATTACTCAGCATTTGTAAATGCGGGTTACACTTGGGCAAGCATGAATTTTCAAAAAGAAAAAACTTCTGAATCTTATATTACATACGATTATCAACTGGGTGAGGCACACAATTACAAAGATGTATTTGCACAGCCTCTCGAACCCGCCCAGGTTATGTTAGGCGAAATAAACTATAATTCACTAAATATTAGGTTGGGAATTAGTTATGTTTTTGGAAAAAAGTAATGAGAATGGTTTCAACGCATATTTTTGTGGAAATTTCGTTATAACTGAGATTGTTACACCATTGCCCAGGAAAAAAGGATTAAAGAGTTGGAACAAAACCTGAACCCTAAAGAATAATTGCCTATGAAAACAAAACACCTCATTATAATATTAAGCCTTTGAGCTTTGGTGTGGCAAACAGCTTTGCGCAATTTAAACCGATTTTCCCGGGCTGTGCCGATACGAGTAAACTCGAAAATTTTTCGCAATACCTTCTCGAGCCCAGCGATCCACGCATGCCACGACCTAAACGAAAGCATTATTCCGACGAAGAAATACAAAATTTGTATTACCAAGGCGAAGTTTTTATGACCCCCGAAAATGGGAGTATTGATGTATGGCGAGATTTTCAGAACTATAAGAAAGTATCGTACCCGGTAAAAAACAACGAAACAATCAACAAAGTGTTGCCCGATGCCGAAATGCTGTATGAATACCTTAGCGATTGGGACAATAAGCCCTATTCATGTTTGCTTACGGCAAAATACGGCGGCAAAATATATTTTTCTTCCCAATTCAATTACCTGCTCGAGAATATGGGCCTTAACGAATGCACCTCTCCTGAAGACAAAATACATTGCCTTGTGCAGTGGTTTCTTTGGGCCGACGACCCAAATATTGTGGTGCTCGAGCTGACCAAAACCTTCGAGCAATTGCCTTACGATACTGTGGTATATTTGCCTGTAAAAGGCACCAACGAAATCATGGCAAGAAATGCACATGTAGATTACTGGGCCGATTATTTTGGGAGAATACTTTACAAAGGCTACGAAATGGAATTGTATGCCACCATTATTGGCGATAAAAAGTTTATCAGGAATATGAGACTTTTTGAACCGGGAACCAAAGGGTATAAATTTGATGAAAATACAGAATACGCGGGTACGGAGATTCCTATTGGGGAGGATAATTACAACTACGATGATGGCAGTAAGTTGGAAAACCTGAACCCTAAAGAATAATTGCCTATGAAAACCCTCCACAAAAAGCCAAAACCGACACTGCGAAAACTCTTTACCCTAGTTTTTCTATTGGCATGGCTGCCATTGTTTGCCACAGGCCAGAACGCATGGGAAAGAAGCATTTATTTGCAGGCTGGAGCCAATCAATTAAACCCTGTTTATTTGAAAAGTCTCATGGATGGTCATTTTAAGAATGTTCCATGTTTATCGATTGATTTGGGCTACAAGGTAAACCGTAGGCTTGGGCCTTGGATAATCGGAACAGGGCTTGGTGTAATTCAAAATTGTGAAAAGAGATATTTTAATAACTTGGAATACTATTACAAAGTGAACACCACAAAAGCATATTTATCGATACCCTTGCGCATTGGAATAATAAAAAAAACAACTATTTAACTATTGGCACCTCATTCGACTATTTTCTGTTTCAATCCGAAACGGATAAATCATCCTTTGAAACATCCCATTATTTCACACCCTGGTTTATGGTATTTGTTGAATCAATTATCCCATTTTCGTTTCATCTCGAAGCGGAGCTGGGTCGCAAGTTTTGCATTCGAGAGGAGCATACAATGAGTGCATCGCTGAATTTTAAAATGTTTGAAGTGATTTCGTTTTATGGTAGAAATGAAATATGGGAGAATTATGTTTTTAAAAAATATTATAACCCCATTTCGCTCTCGGTTTCGGTTTCGTATTATTTAAAAAATAAGGAGAAAACTGTGAGGGAGTAACGAAAGAGGACGGTCCGAAACTAACAAAATTGAACTTAAAAACTCTCTGCCGGTAACACAACCGGCTTGTTGCAGTAACGAAGAATGTAAGCTGCAATGGTAACCGAGCACAATTAATATTCCTGTATTGCATAAAATCGCAACCCATTTTTGCCTTTTAATTGTATCTTTGTTTTTTCTGATTCACAGCCATGAAGAACATCATCATAGCAGGCCCTCCGGGGAGTGGCAAGGGAACCCAGGCAGTCCGTCTGGCCGATACCTTGCAACTATTACATATATCTACGGGTGATGTGCTGCGTGATGCAATCCGGCGCAAAACACCATTGGGCATTATTGCAGCGGAACGTATCGATCACGGTAATTTTGTGTCAGACGAAATCGCCCTGTCGATTATCAGGGAATATATCGATAACGATACACGGCAGGTAAACGGTTTTATCTTCGATGGATTTCCGCGTACGCTGAATCAGGCTATTATTTTCGATGCCATGCTGGCCGAACGGAAACAATCGCTACATGCTTTTATTTTGTTGTATGTGAGTGAAGAAATCACCATTGGGCGCATGTTGCACCGTGCCAGTGTGATGAACCGCCCCGATGATGCCGACATCAGTATTATCAAACACAGGATTAAAGTGTACCACGAACTTACCGAGCCCATCATACAATATTATACCGAGAAGGGCTTACTGATACGGATTAACGGAGAGAAAGACGAATTGCTGGTATTGCAGACTATTACCGAAAAACTGAAGCGAATAGGATTATGACCAACCCAAGTTTTATTGATTATGTGAAGATATACTGCCGTTCGGGGAATGGTGGTGCCGGCTCGCGACATTTCAGACGGCAGAAGTTTGTGCCTATGGGTGGTCCCGATGGAGGCGATGGCGGCCGTGGTGGCCATGTTATTCTAAAAGGGAACCGCAATTTGTGGACGCTGCTTCATCTGCAATATCAGAAACATAATGTTGCCGGTCACGGGCAAAGTGGGGCAGGGGCGCTGAAAAAGGGCGCCGATGGCGACGATGCCATCATCGAAGTACCACTTGGAACCGTAGCTACCGATGCCGAAACCGGTGAAGTGCTTCTCGAAATTACCGAAGATGGTCAGGAAGAAATTTTGTTCGAAGGAGGCAAGGGCGGATGGGGTAACGATCATTTTAAATCGTCTACCAATCAGGCTCCTGAGTATGCCCAACCGGGTATTCAGGGAACTGAAGCCTGGGTAATTCTGGAGTTGAAAGTGCTTGCAGATGTGGGTCTGGTAGGTTTTCCCAATGCGGGTAAATCAACGCTGCTGGCCGCACTGTCGGCGGCTAAACCCAAAATTGCCGATTATCCTTTTACCACCTTAACACCGAATCTGGGAATTGTGTCGTACCGCGACTACCGTTCGTTTGTGATGGCCGATATCCCGGGTATTATCGAAGGAGCCAGTGAGGGCAAAGGGCTTGGAATACGGTTCTTGCGCCACATCGAGCGCAACTCGGTGCTGCTCTTTACCGTTCCCTGCGACAGCAAGGATATAGCGGCCGATTTTAATGTGCTGCTCAATGAGTTGACGGAGTATAATCCGGAACTTCTCGATAAAAAACGGCTGTTGGCTGTTACCAAAACCGATCTGATTGACGAGGAACTGAAAAAGATGCTGCTGAGTACACTTCCGAAAGGAATTCCTGCTATTTTTATATCATCGGTTACCGGTCTGGGTCTCTCCCAATTAAAAGATTTACTTTGGGATGCCATTAACAGCTGATGTACATTAATGCAAACGCTCGAAAATATCGACCGCGAACTGTTCCTGTTTTTTAACTCGGCGCATACCGAATGGCTTGATCCGCTAATGTGGTTTCTGTCGGGCCGTATTATCTGGTTGCCGGTGGTGGTTTTAATTGTGTTTTTTCTGGTCCGAAAAATCGGAAAAAGTTTTTGGATCGCCTTTATTGCAATAGCCCTCTGCTATCTTTTAACCGAGCAGTTATCGGTTCTTATTAAAGATACGGTGCAACGTTATCGCCCTACACACAACACCGAAATATCGTTGCTGGTGCATACGGTGAATAACTACCGCGGGGCGTTGTATGGTTTTGTTTCGTCGCATGCTGCCAATAGCTTTGGGTTGGCTTTACTGAGTACATTATTCATTCGAAAATGGTGGGTAGCCCTGGCCTTGTTTATTTGGGCTTTCATAGTAAGTTACAGCCGCATTTATCTGGGAGTTCACTATCCTGCCGATGTAGCGGCCGGGGCAGCGCTGGGAATAATGATGGCCACCCTGATTTATTTCCCTTCGGTGTATTTCATGAATAAAATGAATTCACGTAAGGATAAAATAAAAACGGAGGCATAATGCCCCCGTTTGTAACCAAGCTAATTCAACCTACTTATACTCACTTAAAATGTTTTTAACGTCTTCGGGCGATACCCTGCCGTAGGTTTTTTCGCCAATCATCACCACCGGGGCCAATCCGCACGCACCTACACAACGCAGGCAGCTTAGTGAGAATTTTCCATCGGGGGTGGTTGCCCCCACTTCGAGTTTTAATTCTTTCTTGAACTCTTCAAGTACTTTTTCGGCGCCTCTGACGTAGCAGGCAGTTCCTGTGCAAATCGAAATCGGATGCTGGCCTTTGGGTGTCATGGTGAAAAACGAATAGAAGGTGACAACACCAAAAACTTTAGCCACCGATATCCCCAGGTTTTGGGCTACCAGTTCCTGTATTTCGGCAGGCAGATAACCGTAGTGACTCTGTACCTTATGCAACACGTTGATGAGCTCGCCGGGTGCATTGTTGAATGAAGCGCAAATCTCTTTGATTTTTGCCACATCGCTTTCTTTGATTTTAATATGTATTGTTGACATGATATTGTGTGTTATTATTCAATGAATACCTTTTTCTTTTTGTCGAAATAATGCGTATGCAGCAAGTGATGTGCTTTTTCGCTCATGGGTTCACCCAGGAATTCTTTGTAAAGCAAAGCCACTTCGGGATTTTCGTGCGATTTGCGGATGGGTTTGCCTTCATCTTCGCGATAGATAGCTGCTGCGCGCGCTTTCAGGATCGATGAGTCGCCATGATGCTGGGGTTGTCCGCCACCACCGATGCAACCACCCGGGCAAGCCATAATTTCGATGGCATGGAACTCGCATTCACCGGCTTTCACCTGTTCGAGAAGTTTGCGGGCATTTCCCAGACCGTGGGCAATACCAATATTAATTTTCAATCCGTCGAAGTCGATGCTGGCAGCCCTGATTCCGTCGAATCCCCGGAGCTGTGTGAACTCTATTTTTTCGAGTTTCTTTCCGGTATAAACCTCGTATGCAGTACGGCAGGCTGCTTCGATTACGCCACCGGTAACCCCGAAAATAACGGCTGCACCGGTGGATTCACCCATCAGATGGTCGAAGTTTTCATCGGGTAAATTGTTGATGTCGCCAATGGATTGTTTAATGAGCGATGCCAGTTCGCGGGTGGTAATGGCAAAATCAACATCGGGATTACCATTCACTTTGAATTCGTCGCGCTGAGCTTCATATTTTTTCGCCAGACATGGCATAACCGATACCACAACCAGATTTTCTCGTTTAATGCCCAGCTTTTCGGCCATATAGGTTTTGGCAATGGCACCAAACATTTGTTGCGGCGATTTGGCACTAGAGGGAATATCGCGCATTTCGGGGAACTGGTATTCGAAGAAATTTACCCAGCCCGGGCAGCATGATGTTAATATGGGCAGATGCACGTTTTTGTCTCCCTGTAAAAATGCAGTGAGTCGTCCGAGCAGTTCAGTACCTTCTTCCATAATGGTAAGGTCGGCAGCAAAGTCGGTGTCATATACCTTGTCGAAACCCAGTTTGCGAAGTGCGGCAACCATTTTACCGGTAACAATAGTTCCGGGAGCCATACCGAATTCTTCGCCCAGGGCTACGCGAACCGCCGGCGCGGTTTGAACGATTACAGTTTTGGTTTGGTCGGCCAAGGCCCTGATAACCTTGTTGGTATGGTCAACCTCGGTGAGTGCACCGGTGGGGCATACTGCCACACACTGTCCGCAGAAAGTACAGGGTGACTTTTCGAGATCCTGTTCGAATGCAGGGGCTACCACTGCCATAAAGCCGCGGTTGATTCCACTCAGCACTCCACAGGTCTGAACATCATTACACATGGTTTCGCAGCGGCGGCACATGATACATTTGTTCATCTCACGGATGATGGCCGGTGATTTATCTTCTTTATATTCCGATTGTTCTCCCTGATAATGAATTTCGCGGATTCCGAGATTTTGCGCCATCTTTTGCAAATCGCAATGTCCGTTTTTGGCACATACCAGACAATCGAAGGGGTGGTCGCTGAGAATGAGTTCCAGCACTGTTTTGCGTGAATTCAGCACGCGCATGGTATGTGTTTTTATATCCATACCTTCGTAACATTTGGTTACACAGGCAGGAGCCAGGTTGCGGCGTCCGGCAACCTCAACTACGCACATACGGCAACCGCCGGGTTTGTGCTCGATATTGAGGTCCTTAAGGTGCATGTAACACAAGGTCGGAATTTCGATATTTACTTTACGGGCAGCTTCCAGTATGGTAGTTCCCTGCTCAACCTGCAGGGTATGTCCGTCTATTGTTATATTTATCATCGACATGATTCGGTCTCCTTTACTTTATAAAAATTGCGTTGAACTTACATTTCTCGTAGCAGGCACCGCATTTGATGCAGATATCCTGATTGATGGAGTGAGCAAGTTTTTTCTCACCCGAGATGGCAGCCACCGGACAAACACGGGCGCAGGCAGTGCAACCTACACAGGCATCGGCCTCGATAACGTATTGTTTCATGGCGGTGCACTGACCGGCACGGCATTTCTTATCGTTAACGTGTTCCAGGTATTCGTCGTAGAAATGTTCCAGCGTCGAAAGTACTGGGTTGGGTGATGTCTGACCCAGTCCGCACAACGAAGTATCAACGATAACCTTGCTCAGGTTCCGCAGCAGGTCAATATCGTCCATGCTTCCCTTGCCGTCGCAGATTTTACTGAGTAATTCGTGGAGTCTTTTGTTCCCAATACGGCAGGGTGAGCATTTTCCGCACGATTCTTCGACGGTAAATGCCAGATAGAATTTGGCAATCGAAACCATGCAGTCGTCTTCGTCCATTACAATCATACCGCCTGAACCCATCATCGAACCTGCAGCAAGCAGATTGTCGTAGTCAATGGGTGTGTCAAGGTGCTTTTCGGTAAGACATCCCCCCGAGGGTCCCCCGGTTTGCACTGCCTTAAATTTTTTACCGCCTTTTATACCGCCGCCAATTTCGAAAATCACTTCACGCAGGGTTGTACCCATGGGTACTTCCACCAGACCTACGTTGTTGATTTTTCCGGCAAGAGCAAATACTTTGGTGCCTTTCGATTTTTCGGTTCCTATGCTGCTGAACCATTCGGCACCCTTGAGTAAAATTACCGGAACGCTGGCAAAAGTTTCAACATTGTTCACGTTGGTGGGTTTCCCCAGATATCCCGATTCGGCAGGGAATGGCGGTTTAACCGTTGGTTCGCCGCGCTCGCCTTCCATCGAGTGAATCAATGCAGTTTCTTCACCGCAAACAAATGCTCCGGCACCATAACGAAGCTCAATGCTGAAGTTGAATCCTGTGCCCAGTATGTCATTGCCAAGCAAACCGTAATCTTCGGCCTGTTTAATGGCTATTTTGAGACGATGGATGGCCAGTGGATATTCGGCCCTGATATAGATAAGTCCTTTGTCGGCGCCAATGGCGTATCCGCAAACAGCCATAGCTTCGAGAACAGAGTGGGGGTCGCCTTCCAGAATCGAACGATCCATGAAGGCTCCCGGGTCACCTTCGTCGGCGTTACAAACCACATATTTCTGGTCCGAAACACTTTTTGCTGTAAGTTCCCACTTCAAACCGGTGGGAAAACCACCTCCTCCACGACCGCGGAGCCCCGATTTCTTGATTTCGTTGATTACCTGTGCAGGTGTCATTTCGAGAAGGGCTTTCCCCAGGGCTTCGTATGCTTCGCGTGCAATTGACTCGTCGATGTTTTCGGGATCAATGAATCCGCAGTTACGCAGCGCAATACGAATCTGTTTCTTGTAGAAACCCATATGTTTGCTATCGGGTACCGAAGCGGCATTTTCGGGGTTAACGTACAACAGCCTCTTTACCTGACGACCTTTGATGACGTGTTCTTCAATTATTTCGCGTGCGTCAGCGGGACTTACTTTGGTGTAGAATGTATTATCGGGGATAACTTTAACTATGGGACCCTGTTCGCAAAAGCCGAAACAGCCGGTGATAACCACTTTGGCTTCGTCTTCGAGTCCATGCGACTTCAGTTCCATGTTCAGACTGTCTGCCAGATCGTTGCTGTGTGATGCCCGGCAACCTGTGCCGCCGCATACCAGTAAGTGCATTTTATAACTTGCCATCGGTTAGCCTCCTTATTTAGTGTTTTCGTTAATCGTATGATAGTTGGCCGGAATGATGCCTTCGATAAGTTCTCCGGTTTTAATGTATTTTTCTATGATTTCGTCGGCTTTCTTTTTATCGACGTAACCAAATACAACAGGATCTTCACCGGGACGGGTGACTTCAACGGTGGGCTCCGCAAAGCAATAACCCATATCGCCGGCCTGAGTAACCAGTGCCTCAATGTTCCGTTTTTCAAGTTCTTCAATCATGAATTCCATGATTTGCTTGGCACCCGAGGCTATTCCACTGGTGGCCATGCCTACGCGTACCTGAACCACTGCTTCAGGATGGTCGGCTGTTTCTCTCAGTTTCAGCCTGTTTTGCAGGGCTTCTTTCTGACGCCTGAGTTCTTCTAAGGATGTAATCTTTGCCATTTCTTAAATGCTTTTATAGTATTATATATGGTGTGTTCATGTTTCGTGCAAATATAAAATCTTGTTCGAAATTAAAAAATGTTTTATGTTACAAAAATAACAGTGTTAAAAAAATAACAAATAAAGCTGATAAATATCATAGAACTTATTGATGCAATAATTGTGTAATATTCAGTAAATCAGAAGATAAGATTGTTTTCGTTCCGGGATTATTTTGCCGTATTGTGGAATATATTGTTGCTAAACACATATTGTCAGATTGCTATTTCGGTGAATTTGACTGATTTGTCCGTAAATATAATTGTATTGCCATTTTCAAAGTGAAGTATTTAATCAACATACGACGAAAGCAGTTCCTTTATCAATGCGAAATCGTAATTGCTGAATGAGCCTTCGATACCCAGGGCTTCTTTGAGTTCCCGGCTGCTTGTATGAAATGTTTCGTTTCCATTAGCTGCCTCGATGTCAAAATTTATATCTGGGAACTGACAGACAAATCGGGCCAAGGTCCCCGAAATATCACCGGCAGGCTGGCAGTCGGGGTGATGGGTGTTAAAGCATACTTCTACGCGGGTGCCTCGGTTTTTTGTGGATTCCAGTAAAAGGTATCCGCCCGTCAGTTCAGCCTGAAATTTGAGCAATGGTAAACCCAGTCCTACTTTTCGTTCTGTGCGTGAGGTGCAGTAGGGATCGCATACTGACCCGATTTTGTCTGCTTCTATACCGCAACCGTTGTCGATGATTGTAATGCGCAGGGTATTTGATGCCTCCGTCTTGCTTATACTTACCCCGATTTCTCCGGCTCCGGCCCGGAGCGAGTTTTGAATGATGTCGATAAGGTGCAAATCGATGGTGTTCATTGAAATATACTGTATTTTTTTTTCGCAATGGCGGTTTTGATGCTGTCGAACGAAATGTCGTTTGTCTGAAGAACAATGCCACACCGGCCGATGTCGTCAGTATAATGAGCGTCGCTCGAGGTAATCATCGGGTGTTTGTTCAGTTCGGGGTGTGCGTTTTTAAAGTCGGTCGCATTTACCGCCCGGCTTATTTCGAGTGCATCGGGATTCAGCCCGTCGGGTACAAAGCCCAGTTGACTGAAAATGCTGTGTGCAGCACGGTTTATATGGGCTGGAATGAAAATTCCGTCCAGTTCGTGTACCAATCTTCTCAATGCGTCAATTCCCATGCGTGTGGAGGCCAGCAACAGGTAATCGATTTCTCCTGTGATATTCTCGTCTTCGTCAACGATTAATTGTTCGCCGAAGCGTTGTTCATCGTGAGCAATTTTAATTATACTGTCTGCCAGTATTTGCTGAAAAGTGTTGAGTATGAGGCTGTCGCGCATAAAGCACAGGCAATGAACTTCTTCTGATGTGCAGACTTCGGCACCCATGAGTACACTGATGCCGTGTTTGGATCCCAGCCGTGCCGTTGCTTCAGCATTTAGTGTGGTATTGTGATCGCTGATGCCGATTATTTGCAAATTTTTGTCCAGCGCATTACTGATGATTTGGCGCGGACTCATCCATATATCACCGCAAGGTGACAATAATGTATGAATATGCAGGTCGGCTTTCAGTAACATGGATTAGTAATTTTCGATGGAGTAAATTATACCGCTTACTTCGTAGCTGCGTAATGGGGTTGAAAATAAAGGAATGTTTTCGATACTGCATTGTTCCAGCATATCAGGAGCAGCCTGCTGGTTTCCAACAATAATAATGGCTGCCATGTCTTTTAAACCGGCAATTGCCGCCACATTTTTGTGGGTTTGCATAGTTATCCATATCTGGCCGGCTTTCGCATTGCCCATTACGTCGCTGAGCAGGTCGCCTGCATAGGCACCCCTGAATTCTTCATCAAGCCCTGCAATCTGGTTTAACGAAGTGAGTTGCAGCTGCGAAATTTCGAGAAGTTTACTGATTTTCATTGCTTGAATTATTAATGATTTTATGTTCACCCCAAAGTCCCGAAAGAGACCCTGCGATGTTGTCATGATTTTGATAATGGAATATGCAATCGGTTAGCGAGGCATTGCCGCGGGCAATATCTTCGGCCAGGGCATGGCACGTGGGCGCTCCGCACAGGCAACAGTTTACACCGGGCAGTTGACTTTCGGCTTCGTAAAGTTTTTCGGCCTTATTCAGGGCGATGCTGATATTATCGCTCAGCGCCATGAGTGAGCGGGGCTTTATTTCGCTGATCTGTATTTTGTCGGAAATGCTTGCTAAAAATTCTGTATTTACCTCAGGTAGTTTAACGGCAATGTTTTGATTCATTTCGTCGATAATCTCGCTGCGCATTTTCAGTCGCTCGATGGCCAGAAATCGGTTTGCCGACGTGAGCACTCCTCCCGCACAGCTTTGGTTGCATGCCCGAAGTTCGAGAAAATCAATCTCCGGTATTTCGCCGTTTTCGATTTGTTCCAGAAACTCAATCACATTCTTCAGTCCGTCCACCGAAAAACAGCGACCTACGTAATTCTGGCACTCACCGCCATTTAATCCGAACAGTACATCGCGGCCCCGCAAAGTGTGGTTTATCGGCTCAACCGGGTTTTGACGCTGACTCATCATGGTTTTTACTTTATTATACATCAGGTCCATGTTGATGACTCCGGTAATGGCTGATTGTGTTTCTTCGGCCGGACTTTTTACCGATGCTATTTTGGCAGCGCACGGTGTGAAGTAAAAAATCCCGATTTCTTCGGGGCGGATACCTGCTGAGGTGAGCCGTTCCGAGATGGTATAGGCTGCAAAATCGAGAGGTACTTTTATTTTAATAATGTGTTGAATCAGTGATGGAAATCTCACCTGGATTAAACGAACCATCGCCGGACAAAAAGGCGATATAAATGGTTTCGCTTCATGGTGTTCTCTTATGGTTTGTTTGTATGCTTCCACTACCATGGGCACACCGTGTTCCACTTCGTAGATGTGGGTAAACCCAAGTTGTTTCAGGCAGGAGTATACTTCAGAGGTACGGATGCTACGCGAAAACTGACCGATGAATATGGCCGGCACCAATGCAATACGGTAATTGTATTTGAAAATCTCACCGAAATCATCCTGCTTGATAAATATTGCATGCGACGGGCACACCCGGTAGCATTCGCCACAATCGATACATTTGTTATTGTATAGCAATGCCTTGCCCTTACGAATCCTGATGGCTTCTGTTGGGCACGACTTCATGCAGTTGGTGCAGCCCGTACACTTATCCCTGTCGATAGTAAGGGCGTGATAAAACCAACTATGCGCAGTTTTCTGTTTCATAGTTCTCAATCAGGTTGGTAATCTGCAGGGTAGTTCCTATTCCCGGAGTGCTGCTGATGCTGAAATTATCAGAATTGTTTTTGATATTCGGCAAGCCCATACCGGCTCCGAAGCCCATTTCACGAACCCGTTGTGAGGCTGTCGAAAATCCGGCCTGCATGGCCAAATTAATGTCAGAGATACCCGGACCACGATCGCATACTGTAATACGTATGGACTGCTGGTCGATTTCGGCAGTGATTGTTCCTTCGTAGGCATGGGCTACAATGTTCACCTCTGCTTCGTAAACGGCAACTACTGTTCTTTTTATCACACAGCTATTGACGCCGAGTTGCTTTAGGGTTTTCTTCAGACTGCTCGACGCTTCACCGGCCGAGTTGAAGTTGCCACCTGTAATATGAAATTCCAGCCGTAGCATTAGTACAGGTATTTAATTCCGTTCCGACTGAGTTCCGAGCATATCCTGAACACACTGAAGGGGCTTTCAACAATGGCAATCTCGTTTTCGCAAGCCAGTTCTATCATATCTTCGGTAGCCTTTTTGCCTCTGCCTAAAATTACACATTTAATATCGGCCATTTCGGCAGTCCTGATGGTTTGCAGGTTACATAGTCCGGTTACCAGTATCATGTTTTCTGCGTCGGTACGCAACACATCGCTCATCAGATCGCTGGCAAATGCATAGCCGAAAATCGTGTCTTCGTGCACCTTGCAGCCCGTTTCGATGCCCTGAATTGTTTCCAGAAGAAGCTTTTTGTTCATTGTTAAATCGAATCATGTAATTTCAGGGCAAAGGTATGTAAATATTTTAAATGTTAAACAAATAACAATGTGAATAAAATAACGAAACACTGATTAAATTTGATTAAGTAATTGAAATTCAAATTGTAGCAAGTATGATGTTTGATAGCATGTCGGGACAGAACCCATGGGTTACATTTGTTTTTCTGATTTGGCAAGCGCTTTGATACACCGATTTACCGAGAGCTTTTATAAATTTGTATCTTTGCACAAAATAGTAAGTCCATGATGCGTAAAGGTATTTTTCTGATTCTGATTTCGATTGTTCTGACCGGTTCAGTGTATCCGGCATTTTTGTTGCTTCCCATGGACGATTCGCAGAAAGATCACCTGAAAGCTTATGGGATTACTTACTGGACGCTTCAGAATCAGGTTGAGGCATGGTGGTTGCTCAACTACCGGGGTGGAAGTTTTCTGATGCCTTATGCCAAAGACATCGAGAACGAATGTGTTATCAGGGGTGTCAGCTACGAGATAATCGCCGATGCACAGAAGAATGCTATTTTCGACGAAATCTCACAGCCCGATGTGAATATGGATGCAGTGAAGCTCGAGAAAGCACCGAAAATCGCAGTGTACTCACCTCCCGGGAAACTTCCGTGGGACGATGCCGTTACGCTGGCATTGACCTATGCCGAGATACCGTATGATATTGTCTACGATGAAGAAATTGTAAATGGCGACCTGAATAAGTACGACTGGCTGCATTTGCACCACGAAGATTTTACGGGTCAGTACGGAAAATTCTACGGCGCGTATCGTCACATGCAATGGTATCAGACACAACAAGCTGATATGGAGGCGATGGCAACAAGGCTGGGTTTCGGAAAGGTGTCGCAGATGAAACTATTTGTTGCTAAAACCATTAAGGCCTACGTGGCCAATGGTGGTTTTATGTTTGCCATGTGTTCGGCTACTGATACTTTCGACATTGCATTGTCGGCTGAAGGTGTAGATGTTTGTGCTCAGATGTTTGATGGCGACCCTGCCGACCCTGATGCCCAAAATAAGCTGGATTACTCGAAGGGCTTCGCATTTACCGGTTATAAGCTGATTATGAATCCTATAGAATATGAGCATTCCGATATCGATGTGTCGAATTCGAGAAAGGTAGGGCAGGACCAGGATTATTTCACACTTTTTGAATTCTCGGCAAAATGGGATCCTGTTCCAACCATGCTGTGTCAGAGTCACAAAAATATGATTCATGGTTTTATGGGACAGTCCACTGCTTTCGACAGCCGCTACATAAAACCCGAAGTGCTGGTTATGGGCGAGAACAAGCTTGCCGGAGAAGCCAAATACCTGCATGGAGAGTATGGAAAGGGAATGTGGACCTATTATGGTGGTCACGATCCTGAAGATTACAGGCATTATGTAGGTGACCAGAAAACCGATCTGTCGCTGTACCCCAATTCTCCGGGTTATCGCCTTAT
>JAKQPY010000244.1:0-1266 GCA_029564465.1 Bacteroidota bacterium
CGCATATTGCTGGTTAGCATTGCCATTGTGGTGAGTATTCACATAATGCTAATCAGGAAAAAAGGCTGAAATCCTGCCTATTTAAACACAATCTCCACCGGATTGATGCCGACCCTGAATGTATCAATGGGCTGTGCATTACGCGAATAACGGTACACAACCCCGTATTGCAACCAATCGATAGCATCGGCAAGATAAAAATCCCCGTTGCCCGCATCGCAGGCTATGGCTGAAATATTCCTCACACCTGCTTCAATAAAAGGCAATTCCGGCATGGTTGGCGACAACACATCCATAGCATACACTTCGTGTGCCGTAAAAAACAGCGTATCGCCTGTGGCATTCATGCACATCGCTGCTCCAAATACTCCAGTATCGAATTCGAACACCTTCTCGGGAATGCGGGTTTGTGCATCAATTTTATACATTGATGGTGCTTCGTAAGCATAACCTGAACTTTCGTACCCTCCGTCGCAATACACCCATATCTGATGATACCGGTCGATGAGCATTTTCGAAGGCTGAATACCCACGCTTACCGAATCGATAAGCAGGTCGGTCTCGCTGTCGATTACCAACAATTTATTGTCGAACGACCAGCACGCAACAAAAACGAATTTATCGTATTGCACCATCTGCTCGGTGCTGTGCTGATATTGTTGGCTGTTGGGGTTATCAACGCTGATACTGCCCGTAACACTGAGATTTTCAGGGTTTATAATCCAGATTTTTTTTGCATACAAATCGCTCACATACGCCTTTTTGGAATTCAGCAGGTGAATATAACGCGGCGAGGTGAGTCCGGTGATTTTGCCTTTTACGACAAAAGTATTCGGGTCGAAGGCATATATGCGTCCGGAGTTGTTGACCACAATCAATCCGAGCGAATCGGTAAGACAGAGCGACTGGGCCACATCACCGAGAGGAAAACCGTTGGCATTAAAAATAACCTCGTTGTTGGTTTCGCTGGTAGCCGGATTGTAGAAACTCAACGATGCATTGCCATACATAAAATTGCCCGAGCATACCACGAAAACACCACTTCCTGTACGATACGAATTCAGGTTGACATCGTCGTGCATACACGACTGCAACATCAAAAGCAAGGCAATAATATATACCGGGATTTTTTTCATTTCAGGATACATCGAAGCGTTAGCATATAGTTACGACCGGGCATAGGCTGCCACAATACCGAGCGATAGCTCTCATTGAACAGGTTCATCACACCAATGCGCAGGTGAAGCGCCCACAAATCGAAATCGA
>JAKQPY010000153.1:0-5736 GCA_029564465.1 Bacteroidota bacterium
TATAATAATCAAAACAGATGACTAAAAAAATACTATTGTACACTGACAGCGGCAAGGCCGTGGATCTGCAAATGAAGGTTACCGAAATAAAAGACCAGTGCAACGAATTAATAAACATATACCAGGCGTTTAGCGGTGACCTGGTACAGACTATTGAACACTGGCACGGACTTGTAACGGATCCTGTTAAATACTTTGATGATTACCTAATCAGGACCGTTAAATTAAACATTGGTGGCGGTCGCGCAATTAATACAGAACAATTAGCACTGTTGGCCGGATACGATCGCGCTAACTTTGCCGCAGCTGTGACCGGTATGCCGGTCGATATAATAAATTGTGAGCCGTGCAAAAAGATAATAAGACGCCGCACGAAACCGGCAGTCAGTCGCAGCAGTTATAATTTATACGCTGATTTGCTGACGTTCGCAAATGGCATTTTTAACGTGGACCGGCCAGCACTTGAAAATTATTGTCAAAGGTTTTCATATTATGCCGAAGGTCCTGCGCAGCTGCAGCGACTGAAACACTGGAATGACTTAAAAGACAGTTTACAGGCGCATTTAAACGCCGGTCATATCGGTCCGGCAGGCGCGCAGATAATAGCAGACTTTTGCAAACTGCGATTTGTAAACTTAAAATTTCACCTGGATGATCTGACCGTAAGAAATGACGTTATGAAACAACAGACTAATATACCAGCCTAATGAAGACAATACACATAAAAAAAACAAAGTTCGGTTTTCAGCACTGTTTAGAACCTTACAGCAGCGCGCCAACGTGGCGATATTTCGGGCCGGACGTAAAAACTGCCGACGATATGCGCCGTTACTTTGAAACCGGCAGACACTCAAACGACGCGCGCGACAGTCTGCGCGATATAAATTTATTCTTTGTGGACCGGGACGGCAAGCCGCAGAATCATTATACACCTGTTGACGCTGACGACAAAATAACTTTAATAAATGTGAATTATGACCGCCGTAAAAGGTTAGTGCTGTCTGCCGCTGATATTTGGAGTGACGCGGACCGGATAAAATATTTGCGAGATACGGCAATTTATTTGCCTGATGAAATTGACAGCGTACCAGCTGCACTGGAATACCTTAAACAATACGAAACACATACAGCGGAATTATACGACAGTGAACTGTCAGCGCGAAGATTTGCGGCAATAGAAAAGGCGTGCCAGGAACACGCCGCACAGCACCGTCGGAGTGCAATGATTGACAGCTGACGCGATAGGCAATTTCGGAAGCTGTTTAGATCCTGCATTTGTTCATTCGTGCAGGATCTTTTTTTTATTTAATAGACTATTGCAGGCAAATATTGTATATTTACTTTTGACTGCGAGTTTAAAAAAAAATAAAGGGTTGCCGAATTTGTCGAAGGTTCCTGACTCGCAGTCATTGCCGACGATAATGCAGGCAACCTGTTATTTAATGACTGCGAGATATGGAAAAACTAACTATTGTTATTGTCGGTACGTTATGCGTGCCGTTTCTTTTTTTTGTTGTGGCAATCTGTTGCTGCCACTGGCATCAATACAAACAGCGTCGAGATCTTAAACGCCACCACGCAGGTTATTTTAATAACTGATGCAATGAAGACTAAAAACCAGACACCAGGTGATGAAACCTGGCGCGACGTTGTTTTTATCCTGGCAATGATAATTGTATTTGCTGTTGCAATCTATTTTAGTAATAACTTAAATACCTAACGAAATGAGTACACGCGCAAACGTTGTTTTAACTGAAAGTTACACCTATAAGGCCGGAAACGGTCGCCAGGTGTCGAAGACTGACAAAGTTTATTTTTACCGTCACCACGACGGCTACCCTGAAACGGTCCTGCCGGATCTGCTGAAACTTACGGACTGGTGTAAACGCGGACTGATCCGCAATAACGTACAGCAGGGCGGACCGTGGTTAATTCTTATAGGTGCAATGGAATATAACACAATTCCGGCATACCAGGTAGTTGAAAAATACGGTGATGTTAGCACCTTTGAAGATCCTAAAGACTGGAAATGCGGCGCGTATGAATTAACGAACGGCATACACGGCGACGCTGAATACTTATATAACATTGATATGCGTACTTTAGAAATTAAGGTACAAGCTGTCAGTTATGATGAACACGGCAAGCAATCATTTATAGATATTGAGATATGAAAACGGACTTTATTTTTCACAATGAAGGCACGCTAATAATGCTACTACCGCAGACTGACCAGGCGCAGCAGTGGATAAATGAGAACTTGCAGTTAGACACCTGGCAGAACTCGCAACGGCCAGCGATTGAGCCGCGTATGTTTGATGATATTTGTGAAGGTATCAGGCGCGACGGTCTGACAATCCGCGGTGATATGTTTCAGATGTTAGGCCAGGTTGTTGCCACGGGGGTGACCTTTGCGACGAAGACAAACAGCTGAATGATGACGCGATAACTGAAGGTGAAAACGCCGGTCGAGTGCTATCTCGGTATAACAACGCCAAAGGTGATATTTATATTATAACGGAAGCGGACCGCAGCGCAACGACAATACTGCATCCGTCAGACTATTGATAAATGCCGCAGCTGGTCACCTGGTTCTGACAGTGTAACCAGCCGCCACAGGTGGTATCATTATATCACTCGCATTGAGATAATGCCGGGAATCGCCTTATTTGAGGTCGTTTTTTGCGGTCATATAATGAAATACGTCTTTTCGTCGGATTTGCCGGACAAACAATTTGGCGTGCAGGTACATTGATAAGGTCGAACGATTTTTTCAATTAACCTTGTGCAAGCATACAATTTATAAGCCTGGCAACTGGCCAACAGAAACGCACAAAAATGAATTTATTATGCGTTATTTTCGGCAGTTATTATAAATCACTGATATACAATATATTTCAACGATCTGCCGGATACCTTATTTAGACACAATCTAAATAACGCATATTAATGTAAATAAGTCGCTGTTTTTATGCGTTTATTCTGGTCGTTACGTAACTTTGTACTGAACAAATAAGCCTATCGCAATGACAACAGCAGAAACAAAAAAAAGGACCGGCAGACAAATAGAGGTACTGCCGCGCGGTACAATCAGCAAAAATTCAGATCCGGCAAAGTTCGAAATTGAACAAAAGACCGACGGCGAATTTAAATACAAGCTGAAAAAGAAACGCGCTGTCAAAGGTACCAGCGATTATATTAATTATGACGATGCAATGCGCGTCGGCAGTGATATATTATGGCACGGCAGGCAGCCGCAAGTCGGTTTTTATATTATCCTGTCAGTAAATATCGGTCGTCGTGTTTCCGACGTTCTGAAGTTTAAGCACTCCGATTTTATAGGCAGGCAAACCGGCGACGTTCTGCAGATCCGCGAAATGAAGACCGGCAAACTGGTGGATATAACACTAAACGCAGCTGTCATTGATGCGTACCAGTATCTGACCAGGCGAATGAAATGCAAGCCTAATGAATACATATTTTTATCTCAAAAAGGTGGCGTATTTGTTACCACTACAATAAACCGAATGTTAAAACGAGTCTTCAAAGGTTATGCGCCGGTAGTAAGTTCGCACAGCTTGCGCAAGTCATTCGGCAGGCACGTTTATAACAAATTAGGCCAGAATGAAAACGCGCTGGTATACCTGTCTGAATTGTTTAATCATTCATCCCTCGCAGTGACGCGTAAATATCTCGGCATACGCAAAGCCGAATTAGCAAACATTTATTTAAGCCTGTAATGATGCAGATACTAAATAACAAAGGTGATGCAGACAAAAAAAATAAACGCCTGTTGTCTGATCTTATATTGTCATTGAGTGACGGGCGCGACGTTAGCGATATTATTGCAGACGCGACAAACATTGTATTATCTGAGCCGAAATACAAAGGTATAATGCGCGAACTTGCCACGGCTGCTGTTGCTGATGCGTATGCAAAGACACTAAACAACCGTAAATGATGAGTTATACGATTGTTGATAAAGTTGTTTATAAACAGCTGCCAGGATTACGGCAGGCATTAAAGCGAAGGTTTAAATTTGTCTTAAACGAAAAAAACCGGACTTTATCGGCGTTATCGCGCCTGGTCCGGTTCTTTAAAAGTTCAAATTTTGCAGCCGAAAGATAAAATAAAACAAACCAGAAGTCAATCAAATTTTGATGAAAATTTTCAGCAGTCGCCTGATCTTTTCACCATCCGCGTTAATCCCGAACTTATCACAGCCGCAATAAATGCCGGATACCTAACAGAACTGGCGTTCTATTATTTTTTGCGGTACCACTATAAATATTTACATATCAGCAACGAAAAAGGCAATCCGAAACGCCGTATCTCACAATTATCAGGACTGTCACAGCCTACTATTGACAAATATTTTCGCGTGCTGATGTTCCATAAGCTGTTGAAACGTACAAAGCACGGTTATGAATTAACGGCCACGAATCCGCGTTATTTGAGATTTAAAATAAAGGTGACAAGCGCGCCGACAGTATGCGAAATCAAACAGCTGCTTAATGCTCAAGTCATACACGACGCAGGCAAAAGGCAGCTGCTGATTAAACAAGTAATAAATTACTGTCTGCCGGTTGAAAAACAAGATCCGAAGCTAACAGGAACGCAAACGCTGTTTTCCAGTTTCGCACCAGGTTTTTCGGTCCGGTACCTGTCATCAAAGTTACAAATTTCAGTTAACACAGTGCGCGCGTTAATCAAATATTTAAACACGCGTCGAGTAATCAGGACCGTCAGCAATGATCCGCAGCTGCTGATTGCCGGAGTAATGCCAGGTGATGACAAACATTTAACAGGTTTGCACGGTTACCGCTACATTAAAAACGGCAATTTATTCGGCATTGAGCCGTCGCAGCACTCATTTTTAATCCAGCCTATTGCCGTTAAACCGGTAACAGCGGCACGTTATGAGAAGTGGAAAAAAGACGACAAGCTGCGCCAACTGATCTGGCAGACGAATAAACTGCTAATGTATTGATAATGAGTAACGATAAAAAAAAATGACACAATCATTCGTGCAAACAACGCATAACTACAGTGATTATTCAGATCCCAGTCTGCTGAATCTTTTTTTTTACTCCTGGATCTTTTTAAAAAAAAAGAACTCGTTTTTTGTTCGAAGTCGAGTTTTTGAGTTTAAAAACTGCTGCTGAATCAGTGATTTTTCAGCGAGGCGCGACGATAAAAAATTTTTAAGGCAATGGATGACGACAGAATGTTATTACAAATGATGGAGGCGGCAATAATTGCCGAAGGCCTTAAATTATTTATCGGTCAGCTGAAGGCATCACCGCACCAGGATACAGACGAATATAAATCATTACTGGCGTTTGCGTCGCGACTGCAGTGGAAATACTACCAACAGCAAACAGCGCATAAAGTCGAGTTTGATATTTTCGGCAAGCTGCGGA
Source organism: Bacteroidota bacterium (assembly GCA_029564465.1). GTDB lineage: Bacteria > Bacteroidota > Bacteroidia > Bacteroidales > ML635J-15 > JAGOEF01. The sequence continues at coordinate 5,424 of JAKQPY010000153.1, forward strand.
TAAAGCGAGATGACAGAATGAATTACAATTAATTTTTTTTGACCGGTTATAAAAGGCATAATATAATTGAATACTAACAATAAAATGCGAATTATGGAAAATGTAGAGTACAGCGACGACGCGAAAAAGGCACGCAATGAATACCAGCGCGCCTGGCGGCGCAAAAATCCACACAAACAACAGGAGCAATGAACGAAAACGATGCACAGCGATTGGCAGAAACACTTGAAGCAATTGCGATTGCCGAAGCTATGGAACTGTTGATCCGGCATACAGAGGACAACGGCCACGGTGACATGAGAACGGCAGCGAT
>JAKQPY010000255.1:0-2732 GCA_029564465.1 Bacteroidota bacterium
AAGCATGCCATCTTTTACTTCCACATTGTATGAAGGATGATAAGGCATTGTAACCTCTTCCTTTAGCTGTGCATCGACACTTTGATCGATCGGTTCAATACTTTTCTGGCAACCATTAAAAATGAATGGTTAAAGCCGCTGCTACCACAGCATTTGTTATCCTCTATAAGTATATTCCTTTTTAGAACGTAAGATAACCTCAAAAATTGAACAAAAGCCAGTAAAAACGGCAATTTGAAATGGTTTTAAATTAGATTAAATTAAATATTGCAACTACCACTTGTACGTAAACGCCACCGACGGGATAACCGGGAACAAAGATATCTGTTTCATCTGGTCGCCTTTTTTGTAGTAGTACCACGGCTTGAGGCGGTTGTAAACATTGTAAACTGAAAAATTCCAGATGTAACTTTTCCCGGCATTTTGCCGCTTATTGCGGTAGGAGAGGTTGAGGTGGAGGAAACCGGGCATTTAGTAATATTGTTTAATTGACTATTGACTATCAGCTAAAACCTGAATATTGGAATATTAACATTTAGCTTAAAAAGTGACCTTCGGTGTTTAATAAACAATCCGCGGTCACCGTCTCTTAACATAAAGTCAGTTTTATTGATGCCTTGCTGGTAGTTCAGGAAAATTTTCACGCGGTTCAAATCGTAGCCCACGCCTAATTGTCCGTTGATTTCTAACTTTTCCCGCTCAATATTTTCATTCAGTAACCAGGCTCCCGAAAGACCTGCTTTTACCATCCAGTTTTTGTTCAGCTTAAAACCATAATTAACGGGCAATTCCAGGGAATTTAAAGACATGTCAACATTTTAAAATAGTTCATCTATTGCCGTTTTCCTGTAATTAAAAAGCAAGCCGGTTTCAACAAACTGCTGGTTGAAAACTGGTTTTAAAAAGTACACCCCGCCATTTGCAGAAAGAGTGTTGGTAAATTCAAATTCATTTTCAAGATCGCCGGTATTGAAATAACCGCCTCCGGCCACCAGTCCAATTTCAAATTTTTCTTGCCCGTGCAATAATACTGTTACCAACAATGCCAATGTAAATAGTAGTACTCGTTTCATGTTTTTTATTTTTAAATAGTAGTATCAAGATTTTAGTATCAAGACTCAAAACGTATATTTGAAACTCACCGACGGAATTACCGGAAAAATGGAAACCTGTTTTACCTGACCACGTGGGTTTTTGTAATAGTACCACGGGTTCATCCGGTTATACGCGTTGTAAACCGAGAACGACCAGGTATAAGTTTTTCCATTCTGTTTTTTTCTTTTCGTGTTATAGCCCAAATCGAGGTGGTGAAAAACAGGCATTTTCAGGTTATTGGGATTATCGAACGATTGTTTTGCCTGCTGCCAGTCGGGCACACCGCGTGAATTTTCACTGCCTCCCGGCAAATATATTCCTTCGTATTCCACATCGGGCATGCTGAGGTTATTACCCGATTGTAAGGTAAACCCGAACGAAACAGATTTTTCCCGGTATTCATTTTTAAAAAGCCGGTATTCACCCAGCAACGAAACATCATGCCGCCTGTCGTATTTGTCCGGGAACCAGCGTCCCAAATTAACTTCGCTGAATTGCCGTTCGGACCATGACAGCGTATAGGACAGCATTCCGGTCAGTTTTCCCTGAATTTTTTTGGCCATGAACTCAGCGCCGTATGCGCGGCCCCGGCCAACTGAAATGTTCTCGTTCCATTTTGTATCCTGCGAACTCAGAAAAACAGCTCCTTCTTCAAAACGGATAACATCGTACATCCATTTGTAATAGGTTTCAAAACCGAACTCATAATTTGATAATTGTTGTTCAATACCAGCCGATATTTGCCGGCTACTCTGCGGTTTCACCTCATCTGTTGAAGCCACCCACAAGTCGGTTGGCATGCCCAGCGAAGAGTTGGTCAGCAAGTGTATAAATTGGGTCATTTGGGTGTAGGATGCATTGGCAGAAAACCCGCTGTGCGACCGAAACTTTAATGCTGCCCTCGGCTCAAAGTGGTTGTAGGTTTTTTCTCCTGTAATATAAGTCACTCCCCTCATTCCCAGGTTCACGTTAAATTTACCTGCCTTCAGGTTATTTTCTGCAAAATATTCAAAATGAGCCGAATTGTTTTTTTGTTCCTCATTTAAAGAAATATCTGAATCGATTCCTTTCATCTGCACAATATTGGGCGCAAATTGCATGCGCGATGCTTTGCCACCAAACCTCAACGTGAATGCCGGCGAAAGGTACCAGTCGAAGTCTGCTTTCAGCGTTAAATCCTGCATATCAGATATGGCCCGGAACACAACTTTTTGTTCTCCTGATCCTGAGCTGCCGAGGTTATTGAGCTGATATTGGCTATAGTAGGCTGAAATATTTGAAAACAGTTTTGGTGAAAAAATGTGGTTCCAGCGAAACACCGAAGTAATGTTTCCCCAGTTGTAACGGAACTTGCTGTTTGTGTCGTCGCGGTTATCGTTGTTATAATGACTGTCTTTTCCGGAATAGAAACTCAAATAAACTCTGTTCCTGTTGTTGATTATGGTTTGGACCCCTATTAATCGGACTTTTTTATGGACGGTTAAATATACATAAGAATTTCATTTTAAATTTGTCATAGCAAGGAACGACCGAAGGTGATTATTAAACCGATGGTTGTGGAAATGATACGGCGCCGTTCATTTCTTTCAATACAGACACCTGCTCCAACCCATCGAGGGTTGTCGCAGGTGCGCAAG
>JAKQPY010000261.1:0-1903 GCA_029564465.1 Bacteroidota bacterium
TTACACTTGGCAACTAAACCAGCCAAACCACCCGAGGACGTCATAGTACGGCAGCTAATATGTAGGTTGAATTTATTCGGCGCCGGGAAGCATTGGGTTACGCTCATAATAGCTTGGTTTAGTTTGTTGTTTGTTATCGCAATAATAATAATAATAATTCGGTCAAACAATTTGCCAAAATAATTATTATTTTTTTGACCAACGAGTGAAAATGCTTAGCCTGCGGCTGCCCCACGCGAGGCAACACCGAACGGGTGCGGTGCTTTCTGCCCGAGTTTAGCAGATCAAGCTATATTCAGAATTTAAATGAATAACTCAATGTAGGTATGATAGTAAACAAACTCTTATCGTTTAGTTTGGGTTGATTGTTATCCATAACGACTTCGTAATAGTATGTATTTTTTCGGGCATACGCATTTATTACGCTGATGTTCCAGTCGTCGCGGTCGTCTTTCAGGGTAAGGCCAATATCCAGCCGGTGGTAATCTTTTTGGCGCGAACTGTTATATCCGTTGTATAGAAAAACGAAGTCATCGTTAATGTCTGAGTAACGCCACTCGGGAATGTTGGCCGGAATTCCGGTGGCATACGTCCAGGTAACGCCAAGGCTTACATTCTCAGAGAAGGCATATTGCCCATAGCAGTTCAGCTCGAATGTACGGTCGTAATCGAACGGGAAAACATCTCCGTTGTTGATACTGGCAAACCTGCGGGTACTGTTTTGCCATGTAAAGCCCACCCAACCGGTAAACTTGCCCTGCACTTTGCGTGCCAGCAATTCAAGCCCTTTCGACAAGCCTTGCCCGCCCGTTTCTATTGTTTTCTCCCAGCTATCGTAATCGGAAGTATATCGCACGCCCGGTTTTTTCATAACAAGGTTGTCCATAAACTTCGTGTACACCTCGGCCGAGAATTCATACGCTGTACCCGGCTTATATTCAATCCCCAACACCAACTGGTCGCTCACCGATGGAGGCGCGTTTTTAAGCACCGGGATACGGTAATCGCTTGAGAATCCTGAACTGGTAGAGGTAAGCACATGAAAAGCTTGGTTCATTTTTGTGTACGAGGCTTTTACCTGCATGTCCTTCAGTAAAGCATAGCTCAGCGAAAGGCGAGGCTGCAACGAAAAGAAACTTGTGCCCGAAATACTCAGCAGCGAAGGCCGTATGCCTATATTTCCCGAAAACCCATAGATATTATCAAAGATCAGCTCTCCAAAAACAGTATTCTCAACAGAATAGGTTCCCTGATAACCATAATTGCCATCGGTTTTTTTCGTTCCGGGATACTGCTGTACAATATGCGCATTCCCGGGAGTATAGCGGTACCAGTTAAATTCGTAACCCGAAAAAAGTCTGACATTGTTGCGCAGGGTGTACTCAAAATGGGCTTTGGCAAATTCACAACTGATGTCCGATTTGAAATCGTTTTCATAATAAATACGCTGCTCTTCCGACCTTGAATTATACTTCACCAGTTTATACTCGTTATAGTGATACTTGGAATGGCCTACAATAAAATTCCCGAATAGCGATGGGGTAAAAATACGGTTATAGCGCACCGAAGCGGCCAGGTTCCCCCAGCTCATCCTGTTCTTTGTATAACTGACAGAGTCGTCGCCCTGGTGAAAACCGAACAAGTCATTTCCGTTGTAAAAGCTGACACTGAGCTTGTCTTTATCTGAAAGGGCAGCATTGAGCTTGATGTTGGCATCATAAAAATTGAAATCGATATTCTCATCGGAAAAAAGATCGAGATAATTCAGCAGGTTTTTGCGCACCGACACATTGTACGAAAGCTTCCCCTTGGTAATAGGCCCGTTTAGTGCAACCTTACAAAACATAAGCCCAATGGTAGCTTTCCCGTTGAAATCGTAAAGGTCGCCATCATAAGTATGTAC
>JAKQPY010000269.1:0-1390 GCA_029564465.1 Bacteroidota bacterium
GACAGTTGGCCAATTAGCTCTAGAATCATTTAACGGGCGAGTGTTTGCGACAGGCGAGGCGCCACCCGCTCTGGTAGCGAAAAGTCTAACCGGAGCGAGCGATATTGAATTCGACAGTGCCCGGGCGAGTCTGAATATTGAAACTTTCGGTGGAGATTTTGATTCGGTTTATGTCCGTTTGAGTGGTAAGAAAGTTCATGGTGTTGAAACGGTCTCTGACACTATGACAGCAATAAATCGAGCGGATTTAAAGATGGATATCGGTGAGGTTGTGTCCAATCTTCCTGATACCGTCCGGGTTTTTGTCAAAGTTATGACTGCCGCGGCGAATTTTGAGCGCAATACTGTGTTTAATGCGGGCGTGAACGTCAAGTATTATATATCGGTTCCGTTGAGGTTTATAATGCCGCCGCAGATTACACTAGCTTCCGGTAATACAACAACCTATTTTATTAAAGACAGCACAACTCGCGCTCGGCTAATAACGTCGCAAAATGGTGCTGATCTGGATATGACGGTCGAAAATCGCACCGATCTGCAAGGTGATCTCTATTTTTTAATCAGTAATTTTAATTTTTTTCCATTTGATACGCTGGGAGGCAATTTACCAAGCGATTTTATTATTTTCGATGGAACTGTTTGTCACCTTGGGGACGATACTACCGTGGTTGAAATTGATACCTTGGCGGTGTTGGAATTTCCACCCGCTCAATTTAGCGAGAATACTTTAATTGTACCCGGAATCAAAAATCAAATCTTTCAGATAAGTTCTGATGCGATTGGATTGTTAGCAGATACGTGTTACTTTAAACCCTATTTTAAGTTGGTTAATCCGGATACGGGTCTGGCGACGATTACCGCAACGCAGTCAATTCATGTCAGGGGCTTTCTGGACTTGTACTTTGTTGCGGCGAATTTAAAAGATTCTGACTGAAAATGAAGCCGAAGAAGCTTAGTAAACGACTTACCCGAACCTTAAGAACATCAAATTGGTTGTGGCAGTTGATACTGCTTGGATTTTTTCTCTACGGATTGCCCCGGCCGCTCGATGCTCAATATTATGATAGCCCGATTAACCGCGCTCTGGGTGGAGCCGGTAATGCCATGACGCGCGGGATTTTTTGTGTCGGTCAGAATCCCGCCAATCTCGGACTCACTGCGCAATACCACACTTACGTTTATCTTTTAGGAATAAACGGTTATGTCACCAATAATTTTTATTCACTCGAATCTGGGGCTCGTTTTAGTGAGAAAGATTTAACAGCCGATGGTGGTGCACTACAACGCGAATTTTTAGAAAAATTACCGGAGGGCGGTTATCGCCTTAATTCCAGCGTTGCATCGCCCTTGCCGTTGGTGAATTTTTCGATAGGTAATAAAGCATTCACGA
>JAKQPY010000052.1:0-36280 GCA_029564465.1 Bacteroidota bacterium
TTCCGCTACGGTCCCATGTTTTGGTGGCCGGATCGATGGTGATTTTATCATAATATTTTGAGTCGGGAACGGGTTTGATGCAGACTGCAATATTGAGTGGCATAGGATATTGGCTTTAGGTTACAAAAAATGCAGGGGCTGTAATCGTGTCAGCCCCTGCATTGGTAAAAAACAATTATTTGCAGATGCTTCCTGCAATAATAATCGACATGATGTGCGAGGTGCCTCCCGAAGGAATAATCGCCATCGAATCGCGCAGGTAACGGCCCACAGGATATTCGTTGATGATTCCGTAGCCACCCATCAGGTCGATGGTGCGTTTCGATGCGCGGGCCGCAGCTTCGGATGCAAAAAGTTTTACGGCAGCTATTTCGGCCACGCAGGCTTCACCGCGGTCATAGATGGCGCAGGCGTTAAAAAGCATCGAATGGGCTGCGTCGTAATCAACTTTGTTATCGGCAATAATAAACTGAATGCTCTGCAGGTTCGAAATGGGTTTGGTGTACACCACGCGTTCTTTGGCAAACTTCACCGATTCTTCGAGACAAGCCCGGAGAACACCCACCGAAATAGCAGCCATACCCGAACGGCCAAAATGCCCGATGGTGTGCATGGCTATTTTTGTGCCGTCGCCGTCGTTGCCAATAATGCAGTCGTGTGACACTTTCACGTCGGTGCAAATGATGTCGCCGGTAACCGAGCCGCGCAGACCCAGTTTGTGTTCTTTGCGCCCTGCCGACCATCCCGGTGTTCCCGGAGGAACAATCACCGCACTGATGAGTTTACGTCCTTTTTCGTTAACACCACAGGTTCCTGTAATTACATTCACTACGGCATTGTGCGAATTGGTAATGAAGCATTTTCGGCCATTAATCACATAGCCATCTTCGGTTTTGTCGATGGTTGTGGCCTGATTTCCAAAATCTGACCCCCCGCTGGGTTCAGTAACCGAAAGACCACCAATTTTGTTTCCGGCAATCAGGTCGGGAAGGTATTGCTGTTTTTGGGCTTCGCTGCCATGGTTAAGAATTACGGCAATAGCCAGTTCGTGTGTCATCATGGCAATACCCAAACCGGCTGAGTGGCGCGAAACTTCTTCGAGAATGATATTCCGTTCGGTAAGTCCCAGACCGGGGCCGCCATATTGTGCCGGAACAAAAATACCGAACATTCCCATCTGACCCAAAACCGGCCACAGATGGTCGGGGCAAACATCTTTTTCGTCCCACTCGGCAGCGTGCGGGGCAATTTCTTGATCTACAAATTCTCTAACCACCTTTTGAAGCATCTTCTGATCTTCGTTGAAAAACTGAAACATGGGTCCTCCTTTTGTTTTTATTATTTATTATTCATTAGTTTTATTTAGTCACAGCCGCCGGGTCGCTGATTTCTTCGGTAATTCCGGCAATTTTCTTTGCCATATCAGCAAATTTCTCGAAAGGTGTAAATGCTTTTACCACCATACGGGCACCATCGGGCGAACCGCCACCATGCATGCAGCCCGGAACTCCAGCGCCAATGGTAAGCCATTCCGACAGGCGGGTAGCGCGCAGACGGCTTTCGGGCGAGCAGGCGCCGGCTTTTACATATTTCTTAAGTATATCACCATAACGCTTGTCGTTGAAATCAACAAACGAAGGGGTGCATCCTGTTTCCACGATTCCACCGCCGATTTCCTGACACAGGCGTTTGGTTTCGTAAGGGAGGGTAGCCACATATATCTTGTTTAGATGGGCTGTTTTGGAATCAGAAATCCAAACCCCCGAAGGATGTTGCCCGCCAAGGGTCATGGCACCGATACCCAGGCCGTATGTGGTCTCGTTGTTCGAAGCCATTACTACAAATTTATCGTCGAATTTTTTGTTGGAGATTCCGTTGGCACGTGCCATCAAAACAGCAGCACCAATCATCACATCGCCCTGCCCGGCCACACAGGCACCAATGCATGCGCGGTAGTTGGCAGTGAAATATTCAATTACCTTACCCGAATATTTGAATTCACCGGCCATAAACACCCTTTCGTTGGGAATAAACACATTGTCGAACAACAGGTAGGCCTGACTGATACCCGTTTCGGGAACATCCCAGCCTTCTTCGTATTCGCGTCCGTCGGAAGGACGTCGGCATTCCACCAGGGTTAGACCTTCGATATCGCGGGGAACTGCAAAAGCAACGGCAAAATCGGCATCAGTGTCTTTATAGGCTCCGCCGGGAAGAATGAAAATTTCTTCGGAAGCGGCTGCACCGCAAATCATCACCTTAGCGCCACGAACCACAATACCATCGGCACGTTTCTCCACAATGTGGAGGTTGGTGTCGGGGTCTTCCTGTTGCGAAGGTTTCAGACTGCGGTTGCCTTTGGCATCGGTGAGGGCACCGGCGCAGGTTATACCGCGTTCTTCAGCCGAAAGAATCCATTTTTCGAGTCGTTTCTGATATTGGGTGCCAAACTCAGCATCTATGTCAGCGGTAACAGCCCACATCACGTTTTGTGCATTCCATCCCACACAAACACCTCCGCTGCACGAACCGGTGAAATGATACATTTCGCGCTTCAGCTTGGCGTTGTTCACAATATCTTCGAGGCTTTTCATCATGCTGTTGAAACGCATAATCGGCTTACCGGTAAAATATGACTGGGTGGTAAACAAAGCTTTGAATTTTTCGTCGTTGGCAGCATCAAAAGCCCGTGCATGGCTTTCGACAGTGCGTTTGGTGGCCGGGTGAACCGTAACGTCTTCGATAAGTTCTCCGTTCTTGTAAATGTTTGGTCTCATGGCTTTTAGCGACCTGAGGTAATCTTCGCGTGTGCGTATCATAATTGTAGCATTTTAATTGAGGGATAAAATTAGAATTATTTTTTAAATCCCGAAATGTTTAAGGATTAAAACCAAATCGAAATCCTGCCCGAATTTTCACCCCTGCAGATGCTAATATTTACAACCTGTAGGCATGCATCTGTAAGAAATTCTTACTTTTGCAGACGAAAATATTATCAGTATGGAAATTTCATATAATTGGCTGAAACAGTATATTGATTTGCCGGTGGGTCCCGACGCCCTGGCCGGAATTCTTACAGAACTGGGTCTCGAAGTATCGTCGGTAACTGAATTTCTGAGTATAGAAGGTGGTCTGCGCGGTGTATTTACCGGTGAGGTGAAAGAGTGTGTGAAGCATCTCGATTCCGATCACCTCAGCCTTACTAAAGTGGATGTGGGTGGCGAAACCCTTCTCGATATTGTGTGCGGTGCGCCCAATGTGGCTGCCGGACAGAAAGTGATTGTGGCAACCATTGGCGCCACCCTCTATGGGATGGATCCTCCGCTTACCATGAAAAAAGCAAAAATACGCGGTGCCGTATCCGAAGGTATGATCTGCGCCGAAGATGAAATCGGACTGGGTCATTCGCATGCCGGTATCATGGTGTTGCCTGCCGAAACGCCCGTTGGTATGCCGGCAGCCGATTATTTTGGTCTCGAAACCGACTATGTACTCGAGGTCGATTTAACACCCAATCGCATCGATGCTGCTTCGCACCTCGGTGTGGCCCGCGACCTGGCAGCATGGTTTGCCAAAACTCAGGCCGTCGGATATAAACTTCCCGAGATAAAAATTAACCCCGAAACATCTGGAACACCAACCATTGCTGTGTATGTCGAAAACACGGAAGCCTGTCCGCGTTATATGGGGCTGCACATAAAAAACATACAGATTTCTCCATCGCCACAATGGCTCCAGAACCGCCTGAAGGCTATTGGCCTGAAGCCCATTAATAATGTGGTCGACATCAGCAATTATGTGCTGTTCGAAACCGGTCAGCCCCTGCACATGTTCGATGCTGCACATATTTACGGAAACACGGTGGTGGTAAAAACCCTGCCTGCCGGTACTCAATTTGTTACCCTCGACGGCATTACACGCAGCCTCAGCGATAAAGACCTGATGATTTGCAACCAACGCGAAGGGATGTGTATTGCCGGTGTTTTCGGTGGACTCGATGCCGGAATTTCCGACACTACCCGCGATATTTTTATCGAAAGTGCCTATTTTAACCCATCATGGGTAAGACGCACAGCCAAACGGCATGGCATCAGCACCGATTCGTCGTTCCGTTTCGAGCGCGGAGCCGACCCAGATATGGCCCCCTATGCACTGCTGAGGGCAGCGCAGCTGGTTCTCGAACTGGCAGGTGGCGAAATTTCGGGTCCGGTTGTCGATGTATATCCAACACATTTTACCCCGGTGGAAGTACCCTGTCTGTTCAAAAATATTGAGCGTCTCACAGGGCTGCCATTGGGAGCCGAAACGGTTGTTCCCATTCTGAAAAGTCTGGAGATTGAAGTTAAAAACCTCAATGACACCGGTTTTACGGCAGTGATTCCACGCTACCGTGTCGATGTGACACGTGAAGCCGATGTCATCGAAGACATCCTGCGGATATACGGTTTCAACAATGTGCCGCTGCCCGACAAAATGCAGTCGTCGCTGTCGTTTACTTCGAAACCCGATCAGACACGGGTGCAGGAGTCGCTCGCTGCTATGCTGAGTGGTATGGGTTTCTCCGAAATAATGTGCACAAGCTTTACACGTCAGAAATATTTCGAACGTTTCCCCACTACTGAAAGCACCGTTGCCGTGCATAATGCCTTGAGCACCGACCTCAACTGCATGCGTCCCGATATGTTATTCGGCGGTCTCGAAAGTATTTCGCGTAACCTGAAATTCCGTACCCGCGACATGAAGCTGTATGAATTCGGCAGAATTTATCATCTGTTTCCGGGCGAAGAAGATAAACCGGGTCAACGTTACCGCGAAACCAACTGCCTGGGTTTATGGCTTACTGGAAATCAGCGCCTGGCGCAATGGAACGACAACGAACGGAAAACCGGTATTTTTACATTGAAAGGATACATAGAGGCCATCCTGAAAAGGGCAGGAGTAAATGCTGCTGAGATGACAATTAAGCCACTAAAAAGTAATACACTGCAGAATAGCATTGCTTATTTCCGCAATGAGCAGTGTCTGGCTGTTGCCGGAACGGTTTGCGACGAAGTGCTGCAGTTCACCGACATTGAGCAGGAGGTATTGTATGCCCGGATTGATATGGATGCTGTGCTGAAAACCATCCGTAAACACCGAACAAAAGTGGAATTGCTTCCTAAATTTCCAAAAGTGGAGCGCGACCTTGCGTTGTTGCTCGACGATCAGGTGGCTTACGATGATATCCGAAAATTGGCTTTTGCCACCGAGCGTAAACTACTGAAACAGGTTGATTTGTTTGATGTGTATCAGGGAAAAAATATCCCGGAAGCCAAGAAATCGTATGCCATCAGGTTTACCTTGCAGGATACCGAAAAGACCCTTACCGATAAAGACATCGACAAGGTAATGCAGCGTTTGGTTATGGCATTTACTAAGGAATTAGGGGCTAGTCTGCGATAATAAATGACCTTCTAGTCGTCCTCGTTGATTCTTTTCTGCGCACCGAATTTTTCGATGAGAATATCATCGTAGTAATCGGCTTTCGACATCAGATTATTCAGGAGTTCAACACCCGATTCAAGGCTCAGGTCGTCTTCATACGAAATAAACGAGAGCAATACATTCTGGTTACTTACGCTAAAAACCAGTCCTTCGTTGTCGTAGTTCTCCTGAAGCATATATTCATAAATGGGCATAATATTTTCTTTCGGCAGGTTGCACAGCCAGGCGTCCGCCACAATAAAGCGGTTCTCGCTGTTGTAAATCAACTTGATGGTTGCGCTGCCTTCTTCCATTTCCCATACATTGAATCCAACGCGGGTTTCCTTAACCTTACGCCCCAGTTTCTCAATCATTTTTTCGAGATTCTGCGCCGCGCCTGCCGGAACATATTCCTTGGGATTGTATATGTCGGAGCTTATACTGGTTCCGCAGTTCGGACAATAATGGCCGTCAATATTGCTTTCGGTAAGAACTTTTTTACATGATTTGCAACGTACCGCTTTGGTTCGCTCCAGACGCGAGTACTCGTCGAGCGATTCTATAACGTAGCTTGCCGGCAAAGAGAAGCCCAGACTTTCGCCCTCAGCAATAATAAACGTGTTAACGCCCACTACTTCACCGTTCATATTCACAAGTGGTCCGCCACTGTTGCCGGCATTTATTGCAGCGTCAATCTGTATGTAGGCAATTTCGTTGTAATAGCGTTGCGCCTTCGAAACAATACCTTTGGTAGCTGTGTATTTCAATCCGTAAGGGTGACCAATGGCTATAATACTGTCGCCTTCGGTAACTGCGTCCTTGGCCAGTTCGGCTGCCTCGATGTGGATGCCCTTGGGAACTTCGAGGAAAGCCAGATCATACAGCGGGTCGAAATATAAAACACGGGTGGTAGTTTTTTTAAAATCGCGACCACTGATTAATACTTCGTCGCAACCATCAATCACATGAAAGTTGGTGATGAACAAATCGTGCTGCCGGTTGTAGAAACCTGTCCCACTGCCAAAGGGTGTGGCAATCTGTATTATTACGTGTTTGAAATGCTCGTATATATTTGTCATGACCTTGTTACTTTGAATAGTTTAAATAGGTGATTTCGTTCAGGTAGGTGTACAAAAATTCGTTCATATCCTTGTATTTCACCAGATTCATCCGCATAGCCAGTTTCGGAAAGTCTTTCTTGTACTTATTGATAATTCGGTTGACTTCTTTTTCGATAGCCGATACATTGAACTTTGCTGTCGAGGTGGTGTAATAGGTTGTTGCGCAACCCATTTCGGCAAAGTAATCGCTTTCTTTTACCTGATAGGCCAGTTTCAGTAATTCGAAAGTAGCCGGGTAGAGACCGTAATTAAACAGCGAATATCCCATGCTGTATTCATAAATATTGGTAACCACATCATCGTGTCGGTTGTCGTAGTACCAGCCTGTATTTTTGAATTGCTCCAGTAAAAACTCGTAAAATGTTTTATGACTGGTTCCGGTTACATATCCAAAAACCGTTTTCACCGGATAAAATTCACGGGTGATGTCTTCTTTGGTTTTGGCAGCCAGTTTTTTAAACTCGTCAATCATCAGCCGGTTTCGCTCAATATTGGTTTTTCCGTCGTTGGCGGTGAAAATACCGTTGATTTTTTCGAGGTCGTTCAATACACTGCCCTGCGGTACCAGTAAATAGTCAAGTCGATAGAGCAATGCCAGGAGGATATACGATATGGCACCGGCCATGCGGTCTTCGTTGAGTTTCGAAATCCGCTCAAGGTCGTCGTTAATCCAGCGCATCATATATTTATATTGAACATCCAGCGTTTTTTGTGGTGGCATCTCGATATGAGAAACATCTATGGGCTTCAGCATGTCGAACTCATTCACCAGTACATCGTCGAGTTTGTCGGCTTTCAGCGCCAGTTCGCGCAGCGAATAGTAAAGCTTATTGGGCGATGCATCAATGGCTTTGCTGGTAAATTTCAGATAGATGATGTTGTCTTTTATGGCAAAGCGGTTGTACTGCAATACATAGTTCAGGTTCATCAGTTTGCGCAGAAAGGCAATGTTGGGTTTTTCGTAGCGGGCAATCCGGGTTTCAGCCGATACCATGTTTTCGGTGGCACGGCCTTTAATGATTTTTGATCCCTGTGTTAGGGCAAAGTCAACCGCTACCGAACTGCGAGACACTTCGAGGTTCTCGGTTTCCGGGTCTTTCATATAAAGGCACAAATTATAAAACGAATCGAGATAACGCTTGGCCTCAAAATCGCTTTTGGCTTTGTCCCAATATTCGGTTTGCTCTTTGGTTTTGTTGATATCGACATAACGGCCGGGTTTGAACGTAGCCTGCCCGGGCTTGTCTTTCAGGCTTTGATTGTCAGAGCCGAATAACTTGCTGAATAATGCCATACAAATAGGTTCTAATAAAAATCAGTCACAACACGTGCTCAAAAATACATATAGAAATCGAAAAGGCAAACAAGCAGATGCGTTTTTCGACTTATTTCACCTCGCTCCATGCAAATGGTCCGGTACAGGGGTCACAGTCAAATTGCATTACATACCCCAGTGCATAGGCCATGTTTTCTGATTTGATATGGAAATAGGCCAAATCGATGGCCCCGCTGAACTTTTCACCGGTGCTTAGTTTACCGGTAAGCACAATTTCGTAGTAATCGCCTGTGCCGGTATAACGCATTTCGACTTTTTTAATTTTGATTTTTACTTTCGGATCGTTGTCGCAGCATGCACACCAAAGTATGCCCTGCTTTATTTTTGCCATCTTGAAGTATTGCAATACTGCATCGGCCTGATCTTTCGAAATCCATTGCAACTGGTCAGCCCTGAGCTGAGGGGCTATAATCAGCAATATGATGGCAATACTGATAAATCGTAGTGTTTTCATAGTTGAATTAAATTTATCATAAAAATACTGTTTTTTACGAAAGCCGAATAGTTTACCCAAAATATTTTTAGGAAGGGAGTGCAGTACTACTAGAATGGACATTCCCAATACCGGTTATTTTTAAATAATAATCTTTGCATTTTAATTATGCTCACGGAGTAGTATCTTCGCAGGTAATTTTTTGATTATTCCATTCGATATGATTCACGAAATTCTTCCACATCATTTTGATAATAGCTTCCGCCCGTGTTCTGTGCCGGAACCCGATAATTTTATTCTGATTTTTTCGGGCAATTCGGTTTTGCTTAAGGATGGTGGTGATGAACCGGAGCTTCCTATATTCAACGATATTCATTTGCTGGTCGGAACATCGGTTTTTATTTATCTGTTTCGGGTTGACAATAATCCATGTTTTTTGGCCAATATTGAAATCGACATTCCTCCATCGGGATTCAGATTTACCGATATTGGTTTTTTCAGAACGACGCAACGGGCCGAAACAGCCTGGATTTGTCTTGCCGGCATTCATTTACGCGATTGGTATCAGGCGAATCAATATTGTGGTGTGTGTGGTTCTTCAACCCGGCATAGCGAATCAGAAAGGGCATTGGTATGCAGTGCCTGTAATCGCAGTGTATATCCACGCATATCTCCGGCTGTGATTGTAGCCATTGTCTGTGGTGACCATATTTTGCTGGCACGAGGCACGGGCTTTAGTACGGGCCGCTATTCGCTGGTAGCAGGATATGTTGATGTGGGCGAAACTCCCGAAGAAACCGTCCACAGGGAAGTAAAGGAAGAACTGGGAATTGCTGTTTCAAATATACGCTACTACAAAAGCCAGCCCTGGCCTTTGTCCGGTTCCCTGATGCTGGGTTATGTTGCCGAAGCCGACATTAACCAGCCCTTACAAACCGACCCTAACGAAATTGCCGAAGCCGCATGGTTTCGACGGGGCCACCTCCCGCCTCACTCCCTCAGCCTGAGTATCGCCGGCGAAATGATTGAGAAGTTCGAAAAGGGGGAGTTGTAGCGGGTTGTTTTGAATTAATGTTTTACTTCAAACGCTACAATAATTTTACCTTGTGGTGATAAAAGCAACTATAAGTTGTGTAAAAACTACTGAAATTAATAAAAATACAACCATAAGAAGGGTTTAAAGTTTGCAAACTGCCTGAATGAAAATGTATTTTTGCAGTGTCAATCAAAAGCAATTATTATGAATCACGCAGAAGACATCGGAACCAGAATCGCAAAGGCACGAAAAAAGAAAAGCCTTTCGCAGGCGCAACTCGCCGGTCAGATTTTTATTAGTGCACAGGCAGTGGGTAAATGGGAGCGGGGCGAGTCGATGCCCGATATTATTACCTTGATTCGAATCGCCGAAATTCTGGGGGTTGACCTGAATTATTTCTCTGAAAAATTTCGAGACAAGGAATCTGAATCTATTGTTACAGAGAATTCCGAGGGAAATATTGCCGAAAAGGCCACAAGAAAAAATGAAAAACCCCGATGGGATTTATCAAAACTAAATTTGCACGACAGCGATTTTTCAGGGCTTAAAAATTTGCATGAAAAACTATGCTCTGCCAACATGCAGCACTGCCTGTTTGTAGATTCAGATTTGTCGGGTCTCACGCTAAAGAACAACAGGGTTAGCCTCTGCGATTTTACCAACAGCAATATCAGCAACAGCCAAATTCAAAATTCAATGCTGCAGAAAAATTCCTTTGTCAACTGTTCGCTGAAGAATGCCAGCTTCTCAGGTAGTTATGTCGAAGACTGCGATTTTAGTAAAGCGGCACTCGATGGATCCGTTTTTTCATCGGGCGGTTTCGCCAACAATACCTTGGTGAATAGCATATTGCTGGGTACCGGCTTTGTCAATATGGCAATTCAGCATGTTGTTTTCGATGGAATTATCGAAGATTGCAGGTTCGAAAACTGCACATTTTATAACGTTAAATTCCAGAATGCAATCCTGTTGAATTCGTTTTTTAAAAACAATAAGAAATTGAAACAGGTTAAATTCATCAATTGCAGGGCTGATAAATTAAGCTATGCTTTTTTGAAAAATAACATGTGTGATTTATCGGGCATTACCATGATTTCGGAACCTTATGTAAAATAAGTGATGGAAAACAAGTCCAGGCTTTTGCGGTTGCAAAGGTATATTACAATAATAAGCATCACAATATATTTTTAAAAAACCAATTCACCGTTCTCAACATCACAACGTGAATAAATTGAATTGACCCTGTAAGCATTCTTGGTGCCTTGTTAGTAATTTTACCTGAAATCAGCGACTATGAAAGCCGAAGAAATTCTTTGTGAACTCTTTCGTGAATATTTCGGACAACAGCCCGAGCAGGTTATCCCGCTCCGCCAGTCCGGTTCAAACCGGCGCTATTACCGGCTCAGGGCGGGAAGCATTTCGGCAATAGGTACACATGGCAACGATTTGAACGAAAACAGGGCCTTCGTTTACCTCACGCGCAAGATGCGAACCATCAGTATTCTTGTTCCTGAATTGTATGCTGTAAGCCACGACGAAACCTGCTACCTGCAACAGGATATTGGCGACACTGCCCTGTTTACTTTAATTACCCGAACCCACGAAGCCGGCGAGCCCTATAACGCTGAAATAGATTTGTATTTGCGAAAGGCTATCGAACAGCTGGTACGCCTGCAGCGCGATCTGCCCGGGGTTATCGACTTCGCGAAATGCTATCCTTACCAATATTTTGGCCGCGAATCGGTGTTGTTCGATCTGCGGTACTTTCTGTTTTATTTTGCCAAAATATTCGACCTTAGTTTCGATGAGTTAAAGCTGGAGAAGGAATTCGAACGTTTTGCCACAGAGCTCACCGAAAGCGATTATCAAACTTTCATGTACCGCGATTTTCAAAGCCGCAATATTTTTATTCACAACAACGAAGTGTTTTTTATCGATTATCAGGCGGGCAGGCGCGGAGCTCCGCATTACGACCTGGCATCGTTGCTCTATCAGGCCAAGGCGCAGATTCCCGAAGACAAACGCATTGCGCTCCTCAAATACTATATGGATTGTGCCGGAATTGCAGGTCAGGCTGACCGTGACAATTTCAGCCGTTTGTTTTACCGTTTTGCCTGCATTCGCATGATGCAAACACTGGGTGCTTATGGCCTCCGTGGCATCATCGAACAGAAAACCCATTTTGTGCAAAGCATTCCACCGGCCGTGGCCAATCTGAAACAAATGTTGCCCTGTTTCGGTCTCGGAGACAATTTTCCACAAATGCACCGGCTCCTGCAGCAGGCAAGCGAAATAGGTGAACTACAGATGTCAAATGTCCACGAAACGCAACTGACCGTTACGGTGTACAGCTTTTCTTATAAAAAAGGCGCATTGCGCGATTACTCCGGCAATGGCGGTGGTTTTCAGTTCGATTGTCGTGGAATAGTGAATCCGGGCAAAAACGAGGATTTTGTCTCACTCACCGGACTCGACGAAGCTGTGGCAGACTTTCTTAGCCGGAATACCTGTGCCGATGAATTTGTAGAACAGGCATTAATCATGGCTTCAATTAACATTGAAACATACCTCGAAAGAGGATTTACCCACCTGATGATAGGTTTTGGATGTACCGGTGGCCGTCATCGCAGTGTGTACTGTGCCGAAAAGGCCGCAAAGAAAATTGCCCTTAAATATTCAGGGAAAAATCTGCGCGTGATGCTTATCCACAAGGAACAAGGCATGCAGCGAATTATTAATTAATCTACCCGTGTGAGTTTGAGCATATTCGTGGCATTTTTACTTGTCATCGGTGTTGAACCCACATGAATAATCAGATCACCTGCCTGAACCACCCCCTGACTTTTCAGGATTTTAATCGAATGGGCAATGGCTTCGTCGATGTTGGTATATAGGGGAATACTGTAGGTTTTAATAATGCCCCACAACAACGGAAGCCGGCGTAACAGCCTTTTATTTCCAGTAAAGGCATAAATATCGGCTTTGGGCCGATAGCTCGAAATCTGAAATGCAGTATGCCCCGAATAGGTAAACGCTACAATTGCCTTTGCCCCGGTTTGCTTGGCCATTACCCCTGCCGAATGACAAATTGAGTCGGGCAGAAAATCGGAAGCCGCTTTATCGGGTTGGTGGTCAAGGTAGAAAATATCGTTGTTTTCTTCGGTATATTCAATAATGCTCTGCATGGCTTTAATCGATTCCACCGGAAATGCTCCCACCGAGGTTTCCCCACTCAGCATGAGGGCATCGGCTCGATCGATCACAGCGTTGGCAACGTCGGTGGCTTCGGCTCGGGTAGGCCTGAAATTGGTAATCATACTCTCCAGCATCTGCGTGGCGATTATCACAGGTTTACCCGCTTTTATACACTTCTCAACAATCAGCTTCTGAATGGTGGGTACCTGATTAAAACTGACTTCTACCCCCAGGTCACCGCGGGCCACCATAATTCCGTTGGCTTCGGCAATTATGTTGTCGAGGTCAGCAACTGCCTCGGGTTTTTCAACTTTGGCAATTACATCGATGTCGGCATTGTGTTTTTTTATAAGGCTTTTCAGATCACGCAGGTCGGAGGCATTTCTTACAAACGATAGCGCAATCCAGTCAACTGAGTTTTTAATGGCAAATTCAGCATCCACGATATCTTTTTCGGTAAGACTCGGCAGGGCGATGCCGGTGTTGGGCAGGTTGACACCCTTCTTCGAACTGACAATGCCTCCGTTAACAACCCGGGTTTTTACCGAGGTGTTGCGGTCGGTTTCCATCACTTCGAGCCGGATTTTTCCGTCATCAATCAGCACCATGCTTCCGGGTTCAACATCACGGGCAAAAAACTCGTAGTTGATAAACAACTTCTCGGCGGTTCCTATGCAGGGCAGGGTGGTAATCTCAACAGGCGCGCCGTTTTCGACCAGCACACCATTGTTCTCTACATCACCAATGCGGATTTTTGGCCCCTGCAGGTCAGCCAGAATTGCAATATTAACACCCATTTCTTCCTCGAGTGCCCTGATGGTTTCGATAACCACCTTTTTGTCGTCGTGCTTGCCGTGCGAAAAATTCAGACGGAACACATCGAGGCCTTCGTTGATCATTTTCTTGAGCGATTCGCGGTCTTGCGAGGCTGGACCCAGCGTTGCGATGATTTTTGTTTTTGAGTCGGTGATGCCAAACATAGTTGTTGTTTTTTGAGGGTTATTCGACGATAAAAATACTTTTTTTTTCGCATCCAATCAATAAAAATTATTGAATTGTTATTTAATAGTGCCCAGCCCTGTTGTTTTATAATTAGTTGATAAAAACAATTTGGAAGCAATCGCCCGATTGTGAAAAACACTACATTTGACAAAATTATTAAAAACGATATTCATGAGCCGATTCCTTTGTGCTGTTCTGTTGCTGGTGTTCTCGCTTTCGGTGTTTGCCGGACCTGTTGACGAAGCCACTGCCCGCCGTATTGCTTCCAATTTTATTGCGTTTCAGGCCTCCAAAATTGGTGTTGCTTCGGTGAAGTCCAACAATGCCATGGTGCAGGTGCGTAGCAAAGGCGACATTAATTACTATTACGTAATCAATTATCAGCAGGGTGGTTTTGTGGTGGTTAGTGCCGACGACGCTGCTATTCCTGTGCTGGCTTACTCCTTCGACGAAAACCTCGATATGAACAACATGTCGCCCGCCACCCGCGAATGGCTGGGGCAGTTCGAACAACAATTTGATATGTTGTTCGCAACAAACCCGGAACCGGTCGAATCAATTACTACGCTATGGAGCAACTTATACAACAACCAACTGTCTGCCGCCAAAGAAACTCAGGGTGTCAATAAACTGGTGCAGACCCGCTGGAATCAGGATTATCCCTACAATAAATTCTGTCCGTTTCATCCATTAGGACCCGGTGAGCGTTGCTATGCAGGATGTGTGGCCACAGCCATGTCGCAGGTGATGAAATACTACAACTACCCCGAAACCGGAAGGTTTCAGAAAACCTATTTCTGGGGCGATTACTTCACCATTGATTTTGGTGCCACCACCTACCAGTGGGATCTGATGACCATTACGGCCAACGCCGACAGTCAGGATGCCATTGCTGAACTGATGTACCATTGTGGTGTTGCCAGCAACATGAATTATGGATACGACGGCTCTGGAACTCAGGTTGAATTGGCCATGTATGCCCTCAAATACTATTTCCGCTACCGTGCCGATTGCTATTTTGCCGATAAGGACGATTATGAGGATGCCGACTGGAAGTTCATGCTGAAAATGGACCTTGATATGGGCAAACCCATTATATACCGCGGCACTAATAACAATGGCGATGGTCACGCATTTGTATGCGATGGCTATCAGGATACTTCCTATTTCCATTTCAACTGGGGATGGGGTGGTGCTGCCGATGGTTTTTATCATCTGGGAGGTATTAATCCTTCGATTAGTTTCTATTGGGGACAGGGTGCCATTTTCAACCTGAATCCCTACGAAGCAGCCTATTGCGATACCCTGGTGCTCGACCAGCGCGAATGGAAACTCACCGATGGCAGCGGTCCGAACTACTATTGGAACAATTCTGCATGTACCTGGCTTATTGCCCCCGAGGAAGCCGAAAAAATTGACATCCGTTTCAATGAATTTAACACCGAGCCGGCAAACGATATTTTGTATATCTACGATGGCCCCGACGACAATGCCCCATTGCTGGGCGCGTTCTCAGGGTTTTCGCTCCCCGAAAATATTCAATCATCCACCGGTCAGGTATTTCTTAAATTCATTACCAACGGGTTCGATCAGTACATGGGCTGGGAACTCGAATATGCTGTTAACACTACCGATATTGCTACTTCCGTTAACGCGAAAATCAACATTTACCCCAACCCTGCAGTAGAATCGGTAATGATTAACCATGGTGTTTCCTGTCATGCTGTAGAAATTGTAAATATTCACGGTTCACTGGCAATGCATCATAACTGTACCGGCGACCAGACCCAACTCGATGTTTCATCTCTTCCCCAGGGCCTATATATCGTTCGCCTGCTCTTCGACAATCAGATTATTGTCCGCAAACTGAATATTCAATAAATAACGCTGTAAACAAAGGCCCCACGCCTTAGTTCTCCATTCGATTTGCTCATTGTTCAGGATGTTGAAACCGTCCAACGCACGTATGCAGTAAGCCTCCAAGCTTACGGCTATCTAACACACTTATGCAGTAAGCGTCCTCGCTTACGGCTACTTACACACGTATGAAGTAAGCGTCCTCGCTTACGGTTAACTACAAACCAATAATAAATTTATTTCTCCGAGCGTCTCCGCTCCCTATCATTCCCTCTCTCTAAAAATCAATATAATACCCTTCGTTTATGCCCAAACTGTCGCAGGTGCCTGCATTCAGCTCAACCACAAACATAGCGGGTGAGGTCGAAGGGAAGGATTGGTCCGATAAGGTCGGCGTGTTTTTATGTATGGTAACAATCTGACGGTCGCGGTTTACAAATACCATGTCCAGCGAAATCAAGGTGTTGCGCATCCAGAACGACTGAATATCCTCATATTCAAAAATAAACAACATCGCCTGATTCTTCTCCATTGCTTTTCGGTACATCAGCCCCATCGAACGGTCCACATCGTTGCTCACAATCTCGATGTCGAAAGTGGCTACCGGCGATTTTGTCTCAGGTTCGAAAAACCTGAGTTCTCCATCTTTGCGAAACTTCGGCGGGTTGTCGAAACCATATTGTTGTTCCTTTAGTTCGTGATTCAGTGTATTATTCTTCTTTGGTTTAGGATTGCACGAAACAACAGTAACAACAAAAACCATCAGGAGTAATGCAACAATTGGGTTTTTCATAAGATTCTTCATACGGATTGAAACGATAAACAAGTTTTCTTATTATTACGACATCTGTAGATTATACAATTTGGTGTACATACCATTCTGCTCAAGTAGTTCCTTGTGCCGGCCCTTTTCAACAAGCCGCCCTTCGTGAATAACACATATGGTATCGGCCTTTTTAATGGTACTCAGCCGGTGCGCAATCACAATCGAAGTGCGGTTTTTCATCAGGTTTTCGAGGGCTTGCTGAACCAGTTTTTCCGATTCGGTATCCAGAGCCGAAGTGGCTTCATCGAGAATGAGAATGGGAGGATTTTTTAATACGGCGCGTGCAATACTGATGCGTTGTTTTTGTCCTCCAGACAGTTTGTTCCCGCTGTCGCCGATATTGGTATCGTAGCCTTTTTCCGACTCCATGATAAAATCGTGGGCATTGGCTACTTTGGCCGCGGCTATCACATCCTCAATCGAAACGTGCTCAAGTCCGAAGGCTATGTTATGGTAAAAGTTGTCGTTAAACAAAATCGGCGATTGATTGACATAACCTATCAAATCGCGAAGCTCTTTAAGTTTCAGATTTCTTATATCGGTACCATCGATACACACTTCGCCCGACTGGATGTCGTAGAAACGGGGCAGCAAATCAACCAATGTCGATTTTCCCGAGCCGCTTTGTCCAACCAGAGCAATAGTTTTCCCCTTGGGTATCACCATATTGATATTGGTAACCACCTGAAAATCGTGCTGGTAAGCAAACGATACATTCCTGTATTCTATCTGGTGGTTGAATCCATCAATCGATACTGCATCAGGTTTTTCTTCAATCCGATCCGATGCCTGCATAACTTCCTGAACGCGGTCGAGCGATGCCAGACCTTTTTTAATATTGTACCATGCCGTACTGAATGCTTTGGCAGGTGTGATAATCTGACTGAAAATAATCAGATACCCGATAAACGCCTGCGACGAAAGACCGCCATCGTTGCTGAGTACCATTTTACCGCCATACCACATAACAAAAACAATGGCTACCGTGGCAAGAAACTCGCTCAGCGGACTTGCCAGAAAGCGGCGTCGGTTAATGCCGTTCATCAGGTTGGTGTATTCCTGATTGTCGCGATAAAACTTATTTCTGATATGTTTTTCGGCGTTAAAGGCTTTCACTACACGCAAACCGCCTATCATCTCCTCAATCTGCGATAGCATCTGACCCATCTGTTGTTGTCCGATCATCGAGGTTTTGCGCAGGGTTTTGCCCACTTTGCCCACGATAAATCCCACCACGGGTAGCAGTATCAAAACAAAAACCGTAAGTTGCCAGCTCATGGCAAACATGGTTATCAGGAAAAACAAAATTTTTAGCGGGTCTCGGAACAGCATTTCGAGCGAACTCATAATACCCCATTCAATTTCCTGTACGTCGCTCGACATGCGGGCAATGATATTCCCTTTGCGCTCATCCGAAAAATAACCCAGGGGCAAACCACTTACTTTGTGAAACATCTGGTTGCGGATGTCGCGTACCACATTATTTCGGATGGGTACCATAAAATGGTTGGCCAGGTAGAGGGTGGCTGTTTTCAGGAACGTAAAGAACATTACCAGTAAACCAATGGCGAGCAAGGCATTGGCAGGACCACGATCTTCGATAATATTGCTCAGCCAGTAGTAAAAATTGTTTTCGATGCTATCGAAATCCGCAAGATTGAGTGGCATTTTCACGGTAATCATGGGTTGAGTACCAAACAAAATGCCTAAAAAGGGTATGGCCATTCCAAACGAAAATATGCTGAATACCGTCGAAAGGGCATTAAACAGTACATTAAATATTGCGTACCATTTGTAAGGGATAATGTATCGGAATATTTTACCTAAATCTTTCATTGTTGCTATGCTATTCTCCGGTATAATTAAAAGGTGAAACGGCCAATAGTTCATCTTTCACAACTTCGCTCACCTGTAACGATCCAATAAAGTCAACTATGTCCTGTTCGGTAATGGGTTTGTTCGTCCGTGTTAGTGCCTTCAGTGCCTCATAAGGTTTCGGATAGTTTTCACGCCGCAGAATGCTTTGAATGGCTTCGGCAACCACTGCCCAGTTTTGCCTGAGGTCGTTGTCGATTTTTTCACGGTTAAGCAGCAGCTTGTCAAGGCCTTTCATCAGTGAGGCAAAGGCAATGGCAGTGTGGGCAGCCGGAACGCCTATATTGCGCAGTACAGTGCTATCGGTCAGGTCGCGTTGCAACCTGCTGATGGGAAGCTTTTCGGCAAGATGACCAAAAAGGGCATTGGCAACACCCAGATTTCCTTCGGCATTTTCGAAATCGATGGGGTTCACCTTGTGTGGCATGGCACTTGAACCTACCTCACCTTCTTTAATCTTTTGCCTGAAATATTCCATCGAAATATAGGTCCAGATATCGCGGGCAAAATCGATGAGTATGGTGTTTATTCTGGACATTGCATGAAAAATGGCGGCCAGATTGTCGTAGTGCTCTATCTGTGTTGTCGGAAAACTTCGTTTAAGACCCAGTATCTCTTCGGTAAATTGTTTTGCGAATCCATGCCAGTCAATACCGGGGTAGGTTACATAATGTGCATTCATGTTGCCGGTCGCTCCACCGAATTTTGCCGGAATGGGAATTTCCTTCAGTTGAAGCATCTGAACATTGAGTCTTTCGGCAAATACCCTGAATTCTTTACCGAGCCTGGTGGGCGAGGCGGGCTGACCGTGAGTGCGTGCCAGCATGGGTATATCGCTCCATTCTGTTGCAAGTGTTTCAATACGCTGAATCAGCTTTTCGAGGGCAGGGTAATACTGGTCGTTTAAATAATCGCGCAACGAAGCAGGAACCGCCGTATTGTTGACATCCTGCGACGTAAGACCGAAATGAATAAATTCCTTGTATTGTCCAATGCCTAAGGCATCGAAACGCTCTTTCAGAAAGTACTCTACCGCCTTAACATCGTGGTTGGTAACGGCTTCGAGTTCTTTAATCCGCATGGCAGCCTCACCATAAAAATTCTCTACAATCTTGCGGAGCAAACCAAACTGCGTTTTATCGAAGTTTTCAAGCCCTGGCAATGGAAGCTCAACCAATGCAATAAAATATTCAATTTCGGTATGGATGCGGTATTTTATCAGGGCAAACTCCGAAAAGTAGTCCGACAACGCACTGCACTGCTTGTTGTAGCGCCCGTCGATAGGCGAAACCGCATATAAATTGTGAAATTCCATACAGCAAATGTTTTGTCAAAGGTAAAAAATCTCACGAATATTAACGGTGACTCAGTGTTAAATATGATAAATGATGTGTTGAGATTTCAAAATATGGTTCAATTCAGTTTTTTTATTCATGGCTATTTATTATAACTTTGTGTCGATTGTTTATGTGTAAAAATAGATGCAATGAAAATTTCGGTAGTATCATACATTAACACATTGCCGTTCAGGTATGGTATTGAGAATTCTCCGGTGAAGCCTGAAGCTTGCACCTATTCGGTGAATCCGCCATCGGAATGCGCACGAAAACTGATTGACGGCACAGCTGATGCCGGTTTGATTCCGGTTGCAAGTATCGCCCAGCTCAACCGTCATGTGATTTTCTCCGATTATTGCATTGCAGCCGAAAAGGAAGCATTTTCCGTGCTGATTCTCAGCCATAAGCCCATCGAAAAAATCGAAAAAATACTGCTCGATTACCAGAGTCGTTCGTCGGTAGCGATGCTTAAAATACTGAACGAGAATTTTATGCACTTTTCATGGGAATTTGTTGATGCAGGCCCCGGGTTCGAAAACTATATATACGGATCCACAGCCGGTTTGGTAATAGGGGATAGGGCCATGCTCTACCGCAGCCGCTTTGAATATGTTTACGATCTGGCAACTTTGTGGCGGAGGTTTACCGATTACCCGGCTGTTTTTGCTGTTTGGGTTGCCAATACCGATGTGTCGCTTGCTTTCGCCGAGAAGTTCGATGCGATGCTAAAATTTGGTATAAGCAACCTCAGCAGGGCGTTGAAGAAAGAATATCCCGGCAAGGATACAAGTTTGCTTCATGATTATTTTACCAAAAACCTGAGCTACCGCCTCAACGATCAGAAACGGCAAAGCATAGGTATGTTTTTAAAGCTGCTGACTAACGAGGAATGTACCCCTAATTTTCTTAAGTAACCGATTTCTGATGCCTATAATATGAGAATACGAAATTACACAGCCGCCGATTACAAGGGAGTCGAAAACGTATGGGGCCTAACCGGCATGGGAGGAGCTGTTCGTGGTGATACGCCACAGATAATCGACCGTACGCTGGCATGTGGTGGAGCCCTCTTCCTGCTGGTGGATGACACAGGCAACGAGGAAGTAATCGCAGGTACTTCATGGGTTACCAACGATGGTCGTAGATTGTATCTGCACCACTGCGGATTGCTTCCCGGTTATCAGGGTAAAAAACTGAGTCATCTGCTCGTGGAACCGGCATTGCGCATGGCAAAACAACTTAAAATGCAGATAAAGCTTGAGGTACACCGCGAAAATCTGGCAGCCAAAAAACTTTATTCAAATGCCGGGTTTACCTATCTGGGCGATTACGATGTGCATATTGTACGCGACGTAAGCAAACTGCCTTTTTAAGTGAAAGAAGCCATCAATCGCAGCATTTTAAAGCTGGCCATACCCAACATTCTTACCAACCTGACAGTGCCATTGCTGGGTTTGGTCGATCTGGCTCTCATGGGACATCAGGGTTCCGAAACCTATATCGGGGCTTTGGCTGTTGGAACAATGATTTTTAGTCTTTTGTATTCCGGATTGATGTTTTTACGCATGGGTACTACCGGTTTTACAGCACAGTCATTCGGGGCCGGCCGTTTTCGCGAAGCCATAAACTGGTTGGGCAGGGGAGTAACTTTGTCACTACTATTGGGAATTTTTTTAATTGCTTTACAATTTCCGCTTGAAAAACTGATATTTTGGCTGATTGATGGATCTTCCTCTGTCGAAAACCTGGCGGCCGAATATTTCAGGGTTCGTATTTGGGCAGCTCCAGCCAGTTTGGGCGTTTTTGTTTTTTCAGGATGGTTTCTCGGTATGCAAAATGCGCGGATTCCATTGATTATTGCTCTGGTAATTAATGTACTGAATATTGTTCTGAGCGTATTTTTTGTTTATGAATCCGGCCTGGGAGTCCGGGGAGTTGCCTTAGGTACAGTGCTGGCACAATATGGCGGTTTGCTGGTTGCAATGGCTTTTTTACTGACACGATACAGACGTTTATTAAGGATGCTGCGGTTGAATCAGGTGTTTAACGCCGCCAGCCTGAAGCATTATCTGAGTGTGAACAGCGATATTCTAATCAGGTCGGTTTTAATTACCGGTACATTTTTCTATTTCAACGCGGTGTCGGCGGGTATGGGCGATATGGTGCTTTCGGTAAATTCGGTATTACTACAGTTTTTGTGGGTGTTTTCTTATTTTATCGACGGCTTTGCTTTTGCTGCCGAATCACTTACCGGAAAATTTATTGGCAGCCGCAACCGCAGCAGTTTGTTGTTGTTGATTCGCAAACTGGTAATCTGGGGTGCTATACTGAGTGTGATGTGTGCTCTGATTAACCTGACTTTAGGACGATACTTTATCGGAATGCTGACCGATCAGACCAGTGTTATCGCAGCAATACGTCCCTATTTCTTCTGGGTTGTATTACTTCCATTGGCCGGTTTTCTTGCCTTCCTTTGGGATGGCATTTATATTGGTTCAACAGCCACGGCATCCATGCGCAATATGATGCTGATATCGGTACTCCTAGTTTTTGTACCTGCCCGTTTTATTTTTGTGCCCTTATGGCAAAACCACGGTTTGTGGCTTTCGCTCATCCTGTTTTTAATCAGCAGGGGAGTGCTTCTTTGGTTAGTTCACCGAAAATCAGTCATGGGTAAGATATAAAAAGGCACCCATCCGGGTGCCTTTTTAAGAATATGTTTTACCGAAAAGTTACATGCCGCTCACGCTTTCGTAACTTTTATTGTATAATTCAAACTTCTGAAGCAATTCGTTGTATAAGGCTTCGCGCTGACGACGACCGGCTACATTGATGGTTCGGCTCATGGTCGCCAATGCCATTTGTGCTTCGATGTTTACTTTCTCGAATTGTTCATCACTCAGTGTGAAGAAGAAATTGAGTTCCTGAATCGAGATTTCGGCTATTGCCCTCAGGGCTTCATCACCCGATGCTGAATCACCTATCGAATAATAAGCTTCGGCAAAATCAATATCGAAGTAGCCCATGGGGTAGAGGTTGTAAGGCATAATTGTGCGACACCTTGCCATAACTTCGTTAGCCTGATCTTTTTTGCCCTCTTCGTTAAGGGCAATGGCCAATCGGGCAAAGGTTTTACGTATTCTCAGAATTTTGGTGGTACGCTCAATAGTATGGTCGATATTGATTTTGGGGTCGTTCATATTGCCCCATTTCATTTTATTCATCAATCGGTCGTACATCACATCAGTATCGATAAGCCCTGAAGTAGTTCCTGTTTTATAGGGAACCAAACGGTAAGCAAAACCTTCGAGCATGAAGTATTCGTCAAGGTTCAGGGTATTGGTACTTCCAATCGAGGTGAAGTACACCGGCCGTTCCCAGTTATTAGCGCCCAGCATATCGAGGGTCATCAACTCATTCTTCAACATATATTGTTTACCGAGATCCCATTTAATGATAGGTTCAACCAGATGGGCATATTTTGGTTTTACAATGCCTTTGCTGATTACTCCGGCACTATCTACCCGCATAAATACTTTATTTTTCGGATAAACGTAAAACTTTTGACCGCGGTTATGCACTATACTCAGTTTATCGTTGGCAACCCAATTCATCAGACTGTCGACCGAAATATAACCGCTTTCCTCGCCTTGCGATCCTGAGTAGTAATACACAATATCGCGGGCACCGGGCTCATACGATTCTCTTTGCAGCGTTAAAGGCATAGGAGCCGATTTGTAGCTCGCCATTTTCATCTGGTCAATATACCAATCGGATGCGAAATATGGTAAACAACACACTTTGATGTCGGTGCGGATTCCTTCCACTTCCTGTGCATACCAAATGGGGAAGGTGTCGTTATCGCCATAGGTAAACAAAATGGCATTAGGTTCGCATGAATTCAGGTAATTGAATGCAAAATCACGGGCAATGTAGCGGTTCGATCTATCATGGTCATCCCAGTTTTCGCTGGCCATGATATAAGGTACGGGTGCACACAACACAAGTGCCAGGGCCGCACCAACCACCGATGGCAGAAAGCGCCGGAATATTTCGTAGAGGAATAGAACGCCCAGACCAATCCAGATGCTGAAGGCATAGAAACTCCCTGCATAGGCATAGTCACGTTCACGGGGTTGATAGGGCGATTGATTCAGATACACCACAATAGCCAGACCGGTGAGAATAAACAACAGGGTAACTATCCAGGCATCTTTATTGTTCCGTGAAAAATGAATTACCAAACCGAGTAAGCCCAGTATGAGCGGCAACAGATAGTATTTATTGTTAGCCTTGTTATTCTTGAGATAATCAGGCAATTTCGATTGATCGCCAAGACGTGGCGTGTCGATAAACGATATGCCGCTTTTCCAGTTCCCATGAATCAGATTACCGTGTCCCTGTATGTCGTTTTGACGGCCGGCAAAATTCCACATAAAATATCGCATATACATCCAGCCAATCTGGTAAGTAAACATAAACCTCAGGTTGTTGCTGAATTTGGGCTTCTGGCCTTCGCGCAGACCGCCCCAGCTTTCGTACCACTCGGTATGTTCGGGACTGCTGCTGTGCATTCGCGGAAATACTGTGCAATCGGCATCGTCGTAAACATATACCGGTTTATGATCTACTACCTCGTACTTATCACCATGCTTGGCATAAACCGGATTCCCTTCTTCGGTGTCGGTAGGTTCCGCATAATAGTATTGACCATAAAACAGCGGTCTGTCACCATATTGCTCCCTGTTTAGGTAATACAATAAATTGAAAACGTTGTCGGGATTGTTCTGATCCATCGGCGGATTAGCATTCGAACGAATCATAATCAGTGCAAATGTAGAGTATCCTACAATAATCATGGTGGCACAAATCATTATCAGATTGAGCACAGCTGCTTTTTTCTTGGCAAGGAAAAATACCAGTACACCAAGGCCTCCAATCAGCAGAATTATTAGCAGAATATTGTCAGCCATAAAAGGAACACCAATGAGAATAAGCGCCAGTGTCGCACTTATAAATGCCAGTATCTGATTGAATTTGAACTGGGTGAAATATATACTGCCAAACAGCGTCACCAGGGTAAGAATGGCCCAGATAATGACGCCTGAATTAAATGGCATTCCCAAATAATTGATAAATACAATTTCGAAACCGGAGGCTACCTTTGCCACGCCGGGGATGATTCCCCACATGATGGCTGCAATGACAAACAGCGATATTCCCGTTGCTGCAAGAATTCCTGTAAATTTGATTTTATATTTACTGAAATAATACACAAACACCATAGCCGGAATAGCCAGCAGGTTTAACAGATGGACCCCAATGGACAATCCAACCAGCAGGGCGATGAGAATTACCCAGCGAAATGATGAATTGCTGCCGGCATTGTTGTTCCACTTAAGTATTGCCCAGAATACCATGGCTGTAAACAGCGATGATGTGGCGTACACTTCACCTTCGACTGCCGAAAACCAGAACGTGTCACTGAAGGTATAGGCCAGTGCACCAATGGCAGATGCTGCAATTACCGCAATGGTTTTTCC
This sequence comes from Bacteroidota bacterium, assembly GCA_029564465.1. Lineage (GTDB taxonomy): Bacteria > Bacteroidota > Bacteroidia > Bacteroidales > ML635J-15 > JAGOEF01. The sequence goes on from JAKQPY010000052.1 coordinate 25,025, forward strand.
CCAGGTATATTCATTGTCTTTTATAATCATGCGCCGTGCAAAATAGGCGATAGTCCAGTACAGGAAAGCAATAGTAAGTGCACTTGCCATTGCCGAAACGGTATTTACCATATACGCAACCTGATCGGGGCCTGACGCAAACAATGAGAAGAAGCGCGCCAGAATCATAAACAGCGGGGCTCCGGGAGGATGGCCTACCTCTAATCTGTAGGATGAAGAAATAAATTCGCCGCAGTCCCAGAAACTCAGGGTGGGTTCAAGGGTAAGCATGTACACTACGGCAGCAACCAAGAAAACAACCCAACCAAAAATTATGTCGAGTTTTTTAAAGACGCTGAAATTCATATTGTAATATTTTAATCAATTGAGCGGTAAAATTAATATAATATTGTAACGACCGAAACTTTTGATGTTAAAATCAATTTAAAAAGGCCACCGAAACCTCCGGCAGCCTTTTAAAAATCGTTAAAATTTGCGAAATTATTTGATGATTAATGGTTTTACAACCTTTTCAGCATTGGTTTCGATGCTTACCAAATACATTCCGGCAGACATACCTTCCAACGAAATTTGGGTGGTTTCACCTTGTAAATCATAACTCAATAAAACCTGCCCCTGCAAGCTGCAGATATTCAGGCGACCAGTGCTGCTTCCGGTCTCAATAAATAGTACCGATTCGGCAGGATTAGGGTACATTCTGAGAGTGCGGGTTGGATTATGGCTGATCCCGGTAAATACATCGATGTACTGTTGTACTGTTGTACTGCCGCAGCTATTGAATACACTCAGTGTTACCAGATAGGTGCCTTCGGCAAGGTAGGTAAATGCCGGGTTGGCTTCTGTGGATGTGGTGGGTAAAAACTCATTATCACCAAAATTCCATGAAATAGAGTCAGCATCAGCAATTTCGCTGGTAAACTGTACATCCAGACCGTCGGCTGTATATTCAAATGAAGCCTGAGGCAGCTCAGTACAATCGTATATGTTGATATTGTCAATCCCAACGCCTTCGGTTGGCATGAACGAGAAGCTTCCGCTATTGAATGTAAAACGCAGGTAAACGTTACTTTGTCCTGCTAACTCAGGCATATTAGTGGCTACATTAATCCAGCCCGAAGAACTTCCGCTCCATGTGCTTCCAAAACCCGGTAGCAAAGAACTGCCATACCATAATCCCGTAGCTCCGCCTGAACTAACTGTATCCCATGAAGCACCACTATTAATAGAATATTCAACATAGAATCCGGCCATGAACATGCTGGTCTCGTAGTTAATTCTGGCTTTTATCATGGGATTTACCATTGACGAAAAATCGAAGCACGGACCTTGCAAATAACTTAATTCACTGTTGTTGTGGTTCCCGTCGAGATTGGTAACCCAGGAATAGTTTCCTTCGCCGGCAGTGTTGATAATGGTGCCAGCCGGAGTACCCAATTCAAACGAAGAATTGGTTCCGTAGGTAAACCAACCTCCATCGCCGGTTTCGAAGGTTTCAGCATATGGGAATTCCGAGATGCTGCCACTGTGAATTACCGTAACTTGTAAAGCATCGTTATCAGGATTTTCGTCTCCGGTAATCAGAGTCCTGAAAATGACATCATATTCGTCGATAGCTGATAGGTTTGCTCCCTGAGTAAATGTCACAGTCGATACCTGCTGTGCTCCCAAAATCCCTGAGAACGCCTGACTTGTCCAGTTTGCACCTCCATTTAGTGAATACTGTACCTGGAACGAAGATTGCGGATTACTGCCGTAGTTGGAAACTTCCACCACAAATTGCTCGTTATTGCCCATACTGCAACCATTGGCGGGACCAATATAGGCCGAAACCCCAAGGTCTTTGGCAAAGACAGGTTCAATTTTTACATAGTCGATGGCAATGCCTTCGGAGGGCAATAACTGACCATTGTATTTTATGCGGACCTTACAACTTGTCTGACCCGAAAATTCGGTAACGTAGTATGATTTTGTTATCCAGCCGGCGCTTGAACCTGTCCAGCCTTGTTCTATCGAAAACCAGGTCTGCCCCCCGTCGTTCGAGCCTTCAAGATCGATAGTAGCCGGCATAAAACCGGTTTCATACCATACCTTCATCGAGAGTCTGACGGCGTTATTGCCCGATACATCGAAACAGGGGCTGACTAATTCCGAAATTTCATTGATATTGGTATTGCCGGTGGGGTTGGTAGCCATAATATATTGACCGTCGTACGCATGATTTATGGTGAGTGTGTCGGATGGTATCCCGCGTGCCCATGATGAACCCGCTGATCCAACCCAGCCGTGGTCTTCGGTTTCGAAGCTCTGGGTGTAAGGTATTTCATCAACTACCATTGTGTTGATAATTTCGAATGTTCGGGAGTCATTTTCGGGGGTTTCATCTCCGGTGAGCATGGTTTTTACCACGAGCATGTAGCTTCCGGGAATAATCATATCGGCACGTGCATCGAATGTGAAAGGAACCGAATCGTGCGGTGGAACCGGCCCGGGAATGGTTTCGGTAACAGGAAGCCAGGTTTCGCCGCCATCGAGGGAATAGGTTACCGGAATGTTCGATTGTTCGATGGCTCCATGGTTAATCATGTACAATTTCACGTATTCCTGATCGGTAAGTCCGCAGGCTCCAACAGGGAGTGCGAGGACACCGGGACCCATGTCGTTCAGTATCTCGTCTTTCACCATGAAATCATCTATGGCAATGCCCTCACTGGCCATAAATCCTGAGGTATAGGTAAAACGAAAACGAACATTGGTTTCACCTTGCAGGTCGGCAAGTTCAAATTCCTGTTGTGCCCAGCCTCCGGTGGATGCGTTCCATGTGGCCACGGTAATTGTGTAGCTGCTGCCACCATTAATGGAGGCTTCTAATGTGGCCGTACCGCCAACACCGGGAAGTAATCCCGGTTCAGCCCAAAGTTGAAAACGTACTGTTGGGGTATAAAGTGAACTGACATCGTAACAGGGACTGATCAAATAAGAAACTTCTCCTGTATTCGCATTGCCGGCCAGATTGGTTGCCCAGATGTTGTCGCCTGAATATGCCATATTGATTACAAGTTCCGGGTTTCCGGCATCGGGCATACCATGCTGCCACGAACTGTTGGTACCCTCGGTATAGAAATATCCATTGTCTGCTTCAAAATCTGCCAGACTTGGGAAAACATTAATAACCGGTGTATTGGTAACCGAGATACTTGCAAAATCGTTGGTCTCGTTTTCGTCGTTCAGCAACGAAACATACACTTTTATATTGTGGGTTCCAATGGCTGAAATGTCAGCAGGGACCGAGAAAGTAAAAACATCGTCTTCGCCGGGTTCCAGGGTACCTGTATAGGTTTCCACTACCGGTGATGATCCGATAATCTGATAACTTACTTCGAAATTACTGATATCGGAAGTGCCGGCATTTTTGAAAGTAGCCGTTATTTCTGCCTGAGTAAGACCGCATCCTGAGGCAATCGGGTTGATACTCAGAACCTGAGCGTCGGTGTCGAATAGTTGTTCGATAACAATGTCGAAGCTCACAGTCGTCTGAAACTGTTGCATGAAAAATTCATAAACGGTTGATGAAACAATAATGTAATAGGTTGTTCCTCCCGTAAGCGATACCTGAGGCAACTCAGGGTTTTCAGTCTCGGTGTCGATTGAGGCAACACAAACACTGCCAACCTGATCGGGACAACCTTCGGTAACAAACAATCCGATATTGGCTGTTACGCCAAAGGGTATCTCCGATGTGATAACTGTGTTGCTCAGTGCGATTCTTACACTCATGTCGGATGCAGGGGTGAATTCGAATACATAATCTTCGCATTCCATGGCATCGCTGCCACAGGCATCGTCTGGACCATAATTGTCGATTGTTCCCGCAGTATTCAGACCGGTGGCCGAATAGGGCAGCGTAAGAATTTCGGCCGGAGCCGAGCACGTGTTCTGGGCCTGCACCATTCCACTAAAAAGCAGACTCAGGCATACGCCAAGAAAGAATAATTTTTTCATCCCTTTTTATTTTTGTAGTTAATACCTACAAAATTAAAATTAAAAAGAATATTGCAAGGGATACAATATTCTTTTAGGAAGAATTTATTAAAGAATATGTAAGAATTTACATAATTGCTAATCCCACATACTTTTGCGTGAGACAGCGTATTTCCCCGCACCGGTAAAAAACAATGCCAGTGCTCCGCTCAGGTACAAGTATATTAATTCGAGTTTCATGCCACCATATTCACCAAAGGCAAAAATATCCTGAGTGTGCATCAGTCCGATAATTGTTAGCATGTTAATTACAAACACCACTGCTGCAATGCGAGTTTTATACCCGATAATTATCAACAGCGGTGCCACTATTTCGCCAAGATAAACACCGTAGGCAATAAATCCCGGCATTCCTTTCGATACAAGCAATTGCTGTATGAAGTCAAGTCCGTGAATCAGTTTAGGAATTCCGTGCAGCAGCATTAAAACCCCCACACTTAAGCGCAGAATCAAAAGTCCGACGTCAGCATTAATTTTTATTTTCCGCATGGCTGCCTAATTTTTAGTAAACTCAAGAACATCGATGCTGCCATCGCCGCCACTTACATGCCGCAGGTTTATTTTTGTATCACTTTTGCTGATTACTTCCCAATCTTCGTTAAGTTCATCAAAGGGGACCTGATTGCCAAAGTTGAGAATCATTTTTGTTGTACTGTCATCGGTGCCGGAGCTGTAGGTGCCCGAAACTGTGGTCGATTGTTTTACGGCACTCACTACTCCATTATCTGCAAAACTGAAAACATATCCTGTAAAGTGGTAGGTTTCATCATTGTCATCTTCAGTAAATAAGGAAACAGTCCAGCCACTTTGTTGAAGTGTGTTGTTCACATTGTCGGGAGTGAGGTCGGCTGAATCGTCAGTGCAAGAATATGCAAAGGGTATAGCGGCTAATATGCCAATTAAAATGAATCTGTGAATTTTCATAATTTTAAGTTTTGATGTATCGTGTAAACCAAAAAATTTTGATTTTGTTTAGAATATTTCTAAATAGTTAAATTAAAATAACTGGTTGAATTGAAAATACACAGTTATTCACTTATTGTATGGTAATCTGAAAATTGTGCTACGCTTCCGGTCCGGCAACAACCACTGTCATTTTATCGCGTGTGATCATTGTTGTGGCTATATTTTTCAGAATTTTTTCGTTGGCTTTATGAATGGCTGATATCCCATCTTCAATAAAATTGTAATAAAGACCTGCTTCGAGCAAGCTTCTCAATGCGGCTGATGAAGCAAATGCACCGTCGAACATGGCGAGTTTATCGCCCAGCATGGTCTTTTTTACCAGCATGAGTTCTTCGTGGGTGATGGGTTTATCCACCAAAGCCGACAGTTCATTGTCGATTTCGTTGAGGGCCTGTTGCCATGTGTCGCCGGCTACTTCGGCAGAAATATTGAATACGGCCTTATCACCGCTCAGGTGAACTGATGAGCCAATTCCATAGGTCAGACCTTTATCTTCCCGGATGTTTTTCATAAGACGTGATCCAAAATATCCGCCTAGCAATGTGTTGAGTACCTTGAGCATGTGGTAATCCGGCATGTTGTCGATATCTATCAGACAGCCCATTCTTATCGCAGCCTGCGAGGCTCCCGATTTGGTGATATATTCAAACTTTTCGGGCGAAGTTTCCTCAGTGTAAACGGGTTTTATTAACGCGGTCTTTTGTTCGCCGATGTAGGGCTGAATTGCATTGTCGATTATATGAAACAGTTCTTCGCCAACGTTGCCGGACACCACAATCGAACAAGATTGTGCATGGTAATGGGTGCGGTGAAAGTCTGTTAATTGATTCCGTGTTACACCAAACACATCTTCCGGAATAATTTCAGCACCGAGGGGATGCTTTGCTCCGAATAAACGGGTCGAAATGCTTTTACCGGCCAGAATTTTCACCTTTTCGTAATCAATTTTCAGCCGCTGAAAACTGTTCTGGTTAAAAATGTCGAGCTCTTCCTGCGGGAAAACCGGCCTGAATAAGAATGCCGCGATTACGGGCAATACGGTTGCAGCTGATTTCAGGTCAATATAAAAACCCATTCCGGCTTTGTTGCGTGAGAACGAGGGTTCGGTAAACACGGCATGATAGTCGAGAATCTCGGCTATTTCGGAGGCGGTATGTAGCTCAGAGCCTTCGCGTAACAGCGAAACACAATGTGACGGAATCAGCTTTCCGGTTTGGAAAATAGCGCCGGCATCGAACAGAAAATCAATTCTGGCAACATTCATCGTGTTACCAGTAATGTGATATAATGGAATTCCACAGGCTGATTTTTTCAGTGTGGCAGGGTTCAAAACCCCGGCATCGAAATCGTATATCGGAGCGCCTTTCTTACGGAAGTGGTTCATGAGGGTTCTTTTTGTTGTAATACAATGTACTGCAGTTTTTTTTATCGAAAAGAGATTGGGCCACCCTGACTATCTGGTCACGGTTAACATTCCGGTACTTGTCTTCTTCTTCGTTCATCATCGAAGCATCACCCAGAATTTCGAAATATGCCAGGTCGATCGCCTTGTTGAGTGCCCCTGCCCACTCTAGTTTGCGGGCTGCAATACAGCGGTTTTTAACCTTTTCGAGTTCCCGGTCGGTGAAATCTCCGGTGGTGATTCTTTGCAACAACTGCTCAATGGCAGTTTCACATTCCGGGTAACTTCTGTCGGGTAGGGGTTTCCCCGAAATGATAAATAATCCCGGGTCGATGCTACCCACTATGTAGGCATCCACTTCCGAAAACAAGTGTTGTTCTTTGATAAGTTTTTCGAAAAACCATGAAGACCTTCCGTTAGAAAGTATATCGCTTATCAGGTCGGTGGCGTAATAATCGGGGTGAAGCCGGTTTACCATGTGGTAGGCTTTGTACAATGCGTTCTGTGGAACATCGCGATCTACGCTGAGACTACGGGCTTCGGTTTGAACAGGTTCCTGTACAATATTGCGTGATGCTGTATTTCGGGCACCGATGCTGCCAAACCATTTTTCGATGAGCCTGTGGGTATTGTCAGGTTCGAAATTTCCGGCAATTACCAGCACGGCATTGTTTGGGGCATAATGCGAATAGAAGAATTCTTTTACCTCTTTCAGGCTGGCCTGACGAATATGCTCCGGCTTTTTACCGATTGTATTCCACTGGTAAGGGTGTACCCGATATGCAAGCTCTCGCAGCAACAGCATGGCGTCGCCGTAGGGTTGGTTCAGGTATCGCTGGTTGAATTCTTCCACCACCACGTTGCGTTGCACTTCGAGGCTTTTTTCGGAGAATGCCAGTTCGAGCATCCGGTCCGATTCGATCCACAGGGCTGCTTCGAGGTTTTCGGCCGGCAGACTTACGTAGTAATTGGTGATATCGTTGTTGGTAAAGGCGTTGTTTTCGCCCCCGGCTTTCTGCACCACACGGTCGTATTCGGGCACATTTAACGAGCCGCCGAACATCAGGTGCTCGAAGAGGTGGGCAAAGCCTGTCTTTTGGGGATTTTCGTCGCGTGAACCCACATCATACATCACATTCACCACCACCATGGGCGTTGTTGTGTCGCGGTGGAGTATTACCCTGAGCCCGTTAGGCAGATGGTATTTTTCAAAATCTATCATACACCTGTGTTAAAAAATGCAAAAATAGTAAAAGTAGTTTTATTTAACCAACAACTCGACATTGTGTGCAACGAGGTCGAGTTTCACTAAGCATTTGCAATGCGATATTCGTATTGTATTAAAAATACATAGATAAATAAGTCCTCGTTGCAAACGAGGACTAGTTCAGGGGTTGTATTTGCCTATTTAAGGGAGCTAAATCCAAATTATACTATTTCGCATTGATTTTTTAATTTTGTAAACGAAATGCATGAAAATATTTTTATGAAGCTGCTAATACATTTTATTGTTTTTATTGTTGTTGCCAATGGACTATTTTCCCAATCGTTTCAATCGTTTCAATCGTATCATATCACGTATGATAATTATGTGAACGACAGTATTTTAAAAAGTCATTCTTATATCAGCGACAGCTTGATTATCAATGAATTGGTAACCGGACCATATCTTATACACATAGAAACCATTGATTTCCGGAATAAAGAAGTTCGGAATGTTTGCCTTAATAATAAGTATGTTTCACTTAGCGATAATAAATCTTATACTTCAGAAACCGATATAAGAATTCATCGCGATACACTTCAATTCAGATGGTACCATCAGACCAACAGCAGGAACATCGATTGGGAGAAATGTATTAGAGATTTCCCTGGCAAGGCCGACGAAAAAAAGTACTGGCGTAATGTGTTGCGCGAAAGCCCTAAGAAAAATATCATATTCAAATTTACCGGCGAAACCAAAACTATTGCTGACTGCACCTGTCATCAGGCCCTATTACAAATTGATGATGATTCTTACGAAATTTGGTACTATCAACCCGAAGACCTCCGGAAAATCAGAGTTAACGAAATTACCATTTTTAGCAAAATTACCGGTATTATAATGGAGGAAAACTGCAATGGTATTCTCAAGCGCAAAGCAACAGCTCTTGGAAGAAATATATGGCCGGGGCATGATTTTCGCTACTTCTATTTGTGAAAATTGCTGCGTAATGTTTTGGCGCAATTAACGCACCCAAGCTTTGCTACAAAACAAAAACAACCGGAATTTTCCGGTTGCCTTGTAGTGTATTTTGAAATTTTCTATTTGTATTTTATTAGTTTCAGTGTTTTGGCTTCGAAGTAGCCTTTCACGGCCACATTGTCGTCAACCATCATGATGGCATCAAAATCAACACCGTCATCGGCTTCTTTGCACGACCGCTCGTATAGTTTATTGAAGAAATTGTCAATATCGTCTTTACCCATTTTCATCTGTCCTAAACCGGTGAAGTTTTTTACTTCAATTTCTTTGACCTCGGTGTAAGCAAACGCAGGTTTGGTGAGGAAGAATATGTCTTTTTTTCCACATTTTTTCTTGTAATCTTTCGAGATAATATTGCAGCCCGCATTTTCGGCCAGTGTTCCGCTTTTGAATTTAATCAGTTCAATTTTGTTGGGGCTATGAACAATTACAGCATCAAATGCTACCTGTTTGCCTTTGGTTTCTTTTTTAATCGATTTGTCAATGGCAATAATCACTTCTTTAATCCCGGATGGGTCCATTCCGGCTGCGGCTTCGTCTTTATTACTGTTCGAAACTTTAGTTTTACCCACCACCGTGTATTCGTTGGTAGGAATGGTTTTAACAAATAACAATTTTCCGTTGTAAATGGTGGTGGCCTGGGCATTTTGCGATATGGCAAATCCGGCAGCACAACACAGAATAATCGCTAAACTGAGAATTTTTTTCATGGTCAAACTCTATTTTTTTTAGGGCTCTGTATCTTTTTTATTTCAGAATCCGAAAGCTCAAGAACCCATAATTGCTTTCGAAAACCGGGCAAATGTAATTATTAAAATTCTCGACTAAACCTTTCGGAAACAAATCTAAAATGGCAGGCATCTGTAATTTAGAGGAGGAAATTTTAAATTACACCTGAGTTCTGATTATGTATCGAATTTTATGTTGAAAATCTATATATGGATTTTAGAAATACTTAAAATTAGCAATCCTGGTTTTTGAATTATCGCTTGATTTTTATGCCGGATGTTAATTCTTTAGCTGGTTATGTTAAACCGGTGAGGTTCGGTTATGCGGGGAAACATCTCATTGAATTTGGAAGTGATTTAATACTCTTCAAAGATGTAAAATCCGATTCATAGTGCCTATTAATCAATCCATTGTATTTTTGATTTGCTTTTATACTTAGTTTTGCTTACTTTTGTAATAATTGAAAGTACATTAATGAATAGGATTATAACCGATAATTTGGAAAGTTTAAAAGCTTTATGCATCCAGTACAATGTAAAATATATTTGTGCATTTGGTTCGGTGTGCACTAATGATTTTAACGAAACCAGTGATGTTGATCTGCTAGTGGCTTTTTATCCAATGGATTTTGGCGATTATGCTGATGCTTATTTTAGATTAGCGGAAGAACTTGAATCCCTGTTAATGAAGCCAGTCGATTTGGTAACCGATAAATCATTGTCAAATCCATATTTTATTGAGTCGATAAATCAGACGAAAATTTCAGTTTATGAAGATTGAAATTAAGAAATTACTCTTCGATATTAAAGAATCAGTCGATTCAATTGAAAGTTTTATTGGCGAACGAAAAGATTACAAATTGTATCTGAAAAACAAGATGCTTCGCCGTGCAGTCGAACGTGAATTTGAAATAATTGGTGAAGCTTTGAATAAAATCGAAAAAATTGATTCTTCTGTTAACATTTCAAACAAAATGCAAATCATTAACATGCGTAACCGGGTAATTCACGGATACGATAAAATTGATAACGAGATTGTTTGGGGAACAATAATTCGCCATCTACCGGTGTTGAAGCAGGAAGTTGAGAACTTGCTGAAATAGAATCCTCAACGATTTTCATCTGTTTTATATACATCCAGATAAACACATTTTTATTCATATCTGCCTTTCCCTGTATTTTATTATTTTTGCATCCTGAAAATTTGTGATGTTATGACGAATATTGCCAGCAAGTACAACCCGGCCGAGATTGAGGATAAATGGTATCAATACTGGATGGAGCATGGTTTTTTCCATTCCGAACCCGATGGGCGTGAGCCGTATGTGAATGTAATTCCTCCGCCCAATGTTACCGGTGTGCTGCACATGGGCCACATGCTGAATAATTCTATTCAGGATATTCTGGTGCGCCGTGCCCGTATGCTGGGCAAAAATGCTGTGTGGGTTCCCGGTACCGATCACGCTTCGATAGCGACCGAGGCCAAGGTGGTTGCCAAACTCAAAAGCGAAGGCATCGAAAAGAACAGCCTCAGCCGCGAGGAGTTTTTGAAGCACGCCTGGGAATGGAAAGAAAAGCATGGCGGTATCATTCTCGAACAACTCAAAAAACTGGGTGCTTCGTGCGACTGGCAGCGTACCTGCTTCACCATGGACGAAATCCGCTCCGAAAGCGTGCTGCGCGTTTTTGTCGATTTGTTCAACAAAGGTCTGATTTACCGTGGTGTGCGTATGGTAAACTGGGACCCGGCTGCACAAACGGCCGTGTCGGATGAAGAAGTAATTTACACCGATGAGCAAAGCAAACTCTATTACGTACGCTATACCATCGAAGGCAGCAGCGATTATATTGTGGTTGCCACTACGCGTCCCGAAACC
>JAKQPY010000058.1:0-2973 GCA_029564465.1 Bacteroidota bacterium
TCTGCTTCTAATTCTGTAAATTTATCGAGAATATTTACAATTTCTTCCTGAACAGGAAGAGGGGGGAGAGGGATTAGGATTTCAAGCATCTTTGCTTTCGTCAACTTTGCACGTGTTCCACCTGATAAAAATGGAATGAAATTCATATTTCTAAACCAGTGAAATAAAAATCTATTCAAAACTTCATCAAGCCCCTTTATAACGTGTACATGATTGTTTGCCCAAAATTTTCCAGTAGCATATTGAACTGAATAGTTTTTTAAACTTGCCGAACCATCTTCTGCAAGTAAGACATATTCGCCATCGTGTGTATAACCATCTACATAATCTTGTATATTGTTTGCACCATAATATGGAGTTGTCCCAGCTACACGCAGGCTTGATTTGATAGGCTTCCTTTTATTGTCAGCAATCTTGCAAACTTCCCCTAGCTCCTTAAACTCAACGCCGTTGGGGCAATATTGAGCGATCAGTTCATCGATTTTACTCATGGTTGTTCAGTTTTAGCGGTGTCTTCGACAAGCTCAGACACCGCGTCATTTTTATCAGTGATTGAGCTTGTTTTTTCTTCGGTGATTGAGCCTGTCGCGTCGCCTGAGCTTGTCGAAGGCGAGCCTGTATTTGTAACGGTGTCTTCGGCAAGCTCAGACACCGCATCATTTTTATCAGTGATTGAGCCTGTCGCGTCGCCTGAGCCTGTCGAAGGCGAGTTTGTCTTTTTAACGGTGTCTTCGACAAGCTCAGACACCGCGTCATTTTCCTCGGTGATTGAGCCTGTCGCGTCGCCTGAGCTTGTCGAAGGCGAGTTTGTCTTTTTAGCGGTGTCTTCGGCAAGCTCAGACACCGCGTCATTTTTTTCGGTGATTGAGCCTGTCGAAATCACCGATTCCTTTCTCGGGTATTGTGTGTAATTCTTTGATAGGCTGCTGAGCTTGTCGAAGCAGCCGTTAATCAATGCTTCTTTCTTTTTCCTGCTCCATCCTTGTACCTGCTTCTCGCGATAAAATGCTTCGGCTATACTTTGAAATTCTTCAAAATATACCAGTTTAACAGGTAAGTGTTTTTTGGTATAATTGGCACCCTCGCCATTTTGGTGTTGCTGCAACCGCCGTTCCAAATTGTTGGTGCTGCCCGTGTAATAGCTGCCATCGGCACATTCCAATATGTACATATATCCTTTCATAAAACCGGGAACTGTTGGATAAACTGTTCAATTTTATTCATTTTCTTTTCCTCCCTTCTCAATTTTTTTCTGCACAGCTTTGATGCTTTCGAGGTAGGCTTTTTCTACCGGAGACAACGTTTTGAGTCGGTATTTTCGAAATTCGTCTTTGGCTTTTTCTATAGCTTGCTGATGACTGACGCTTCCTGCATCGGATAACAGTTTTTCACCGGAAGCCGACAAAATGTTGTCCAACTGCTCGATGTAGTCAGCCATGTACATGGGACGATGTTTAATGGCTTGAATCTCTGCAAAATCGAAATAGGCAGAAACCAGGTTATTCAGTATCTTCAATTCTTCTTCATTCAAATAGTTTTTAGCCACTGTAATATCGTTTGAAGAAGGTTGCTCACCCGGGAAAACGGTTAAACCCATAAACGGCTTGTCGCTGTCGGCACGTTGATAAATGACTTCAGCGGCCGTATGCCCATGAGCTGCATAATGCAGTTTGTTTTGCACGATTTTGAAAAACTCTACGGATTCGGGGGCATGGGAATCGTAGTCCACACTGGTAGCATACAAATCGAGCACCTGCCGATACATCACCTTCTCCGAAGAACGAATGTCGCGAATACGATTGAGCAACTCGTACCAGTAACCACCTCCGCCCAATTGTTTGAGCCGCTCGTCATCCATGGTGAAGCCTTTTATCATGTATTCCTTGAGCCGTTCGGTAGCCCAGATGCGAAACTTGGTGGCAATGCGCGATTTGATGCGATAACCCAACGAGATAATCATATCGAGATTATAGAAGTTTGTCCAGTTTTCCTGTGTTTTTCCTTCTATTGCACCGTGCTTAGTGGTTGTTCGGAAACTCCGAACAACCAGTTCTTCTCTTAATTCACCTTCTTCAAAAATATGCTTAATATGCTCACTTATATTTGATTTGCTTGATTGGTACAATTCGGCAAGTTGAGCTTGCGTAAGCCAAACATTGTCATTTTCGAGCCGAACTTCGATTTTGGTTTTACCTTCTTCCGATTGGTAAATAATAATTTCTCCGCTTTGTGCTTTTTTCATGCTGCACCTCCTTCCAAGTCTGCCACAATTTCGTCGATGGCTTCGCGAAGTTTTTGCTGACGGATGACGATCTCGGCAATGCGGGCGTTCAGTTTTTCGATATCCACTTCTTCGGTCTCGTTATTCTGCTCCACGTAGCTGCTTACGGCAATATTGTACTCGTTTTCGGCAATGTCGCTGTTGGGAACTAGCCGGGCAAAGTGGTCAATATCGTGACGCGCAACATAAGCATCGAGAATTTTTTCGCGATTAGCTTCGCTGAGCTTGTTTTTGTTGCCGCCGCGTACAAATTCGGCTGAAGCGTCGATGAAGAGCACGGCATTGTCTGCCTTGCTTTTTTTGAGTACAATAACGCATGTGGCTATGGTAGTGCCGAAAAACAAATCTGGAGGCAGCTGAAGGACTGCATCCACATAATTGTTGTCGATAAGGTATTTGCGAATTTTCTGCTCAGCACCTCCGCGGTAGAGCACGCCGGGAAATTCTACGATGGCAGCCGTACCCGTTGTGGACAACCAACTGAGCATGTGCATGGTGAAAGCCAAATCGGCTTTGCTCTTTGGTGCCAGTACGCCGGCGGGAGAAAAACGGGGGTCGTTGATCAGCAGAGGGTTGCTGTCGCCTTCCCACCGGATGGAATAAGGCGGATTGGAAACAATGGCATCGAATGGTTCATCGTCCCAGTGTTTGGGATCGGTAAGGGTATCGCCGTGGGCTATGTCGAATTTTTC
>JAKQPY010000083.1:0-2457 GCA_029564465.1 Bacteroidota bacterium
GTCAAAAAAATTGCAGGGCAGTATGGTACGCACCCTTCCCTACCCTGGCTTCCCTACCGACCTTCAGGCGCCAATCATGTCGCTTATGTGTACTATCCCCGGTATAAGTGTCATTATTGAAACCATTTTTGAAAACCGTTATACCCATGTTGGCGAACTACGGCGAATGGGTGCTGACATTGAAATAGAAGGAAATACTGCTATTATCAAAGGTGGTAAGCAATTGCAGGCTGCTCCGGTTTTAATGTCCGATCTGCGTGCAGGCGCTTCTCTGGTGCTGGCTGCGTTAGCTGCCAGAGGAAAAACCGAAATCCGCCGTATTTACCATACCGACCGTGGATATGAAAATTTTGAGCAAAAGTTACAGGCGTTAGGTGCCGATATAGTTAGAGTAAAAGGAGGAAAACCATAATGGTGAGAGGACTCTATACAGGTGCCAGCGGTATGATTGCACAGGAAGCACGTCTTGATGCTATTGCCAATAACCTGGCAAATGTTGATAAAGCAGCATATAAAAAAGACCTTACCCTTTTTAAAGCATTCCCTGATATGATTATCCGCCGCCTTAACGATGATGGGCTGGGTATTACTCCGGCTGGTTCGTATGACACCATGCCCTTTGTTGGTAAATTGGGTACCGGCGTTGAAGTGAACGAGGTATATACTATCTATGAACAGGGCTCGTTAATGCGTACCGAAAATCCATTTGACATTGCTATGGAGGGTAACGGATTCTTTACTGTAATGACTGAGCGTGGTGAGCGATATACCCGTAATGGCGCCTTTACCCTGAATAAAGATGGAATACTGGTAACGCATAATGGATTGCCCGTCATGGGACAAAATGGCATCATTAAACTACAGAAGAACAATTTTATGATCAATGAACGGGGCGAAATCCTTGTTAACTCTGCACTATCATTAAATCCTGATGATATGATTGGAATAACCCAGAATAACTGGGAACAACCGGTTGTTATTGACAAACTTAAAATCGTTGATTTTGAAAATATCCGTGACTTAAAAAAAGAAGGCGAATCATTATACCATGAAACCGAATATTCTGGACCGGCATTGCCAGCCGAGGAATACAAGGTTATACAGGGATTCCTTGAAAAATCAAATGTAAATGCCGTTCGTGAGATGGTAGATATGATTGAAGTACAACGAAGCTATGAAGCCAATCAAAAAGCAATGCTAACCCACGATCAGGAGCTGGGAAGGCTTATCAATGAGGTTGCACGATAAAATTCACGTTACTCTACTATCTATAAATATTAATGGGCAAGTTGTGTCGTGGACTTGCCTTTTTTATTCATTGCATCCCAATACGGCGATATTGCCAATAACCTGTTTACAACCTCAGGCATTACCTGAAGCGTGTACTGTATCTCGTCTTCGGTGGTATAACGGCTGAGGCTAAACCTGATAGAACCATGAGCAGAGGTAAACGGCACCCCCATTGCACGCAACACATGTGATGGCTCAAGCGAACCGCTTGAACAGGCAGAACCCGAAGAAGCAGCAATCCCCTTCTCGTTGAGATACAATAAAATTGCCTCGCCTTCAATAAATTCAAATCCTACATTGGTAGTATTATCCACCCTTTTGTTTTTATTCCCGTTTAAATGGGCATTGCTCAATTGCGACAGCAAGCCATTCTCTAATCTGTCGCGCAGACGTTTAACGTTAGCAACCTCTTCAGAATTTGACAGATGCTTCATTACAAGATCAGCTGCTGTGCCAATACCAACAATACCGGGAACATTATGGGTTCCAGGTCTGCGGGCTTTTTCCTGATGTCCACCATACAGTAACGGTCGTAGCCGTGTACCTCTTCGAACATAGAGCACTCCAATCCCTTTTGGTGCATGAAACTTATGCCCTGATATTGCCAGCAAATCGCATTGCAATGCATTAACATCAACAGGAATTTTGCCAATTGCCTGTACTGCATCAATATGGAATGTAATCCCGCGCTGTTTGCAAAAAGCGCCAATTGTTTCCACCGGGAAGAGTACCCCCGTTTCATTATTGGCGTACATAACCGATACAATAGCAGTATCATCGGTAACCGAATCAAAAAGAAAATCTACATCAAGGTTGCCTTCCCTGTCTACCGGAACATAGGTAACGCTATATCCTTCGCGCTCAAGTTGTCTGCATAAATTTAACACTGCCGGATGCTCAACCTTTGTTGTAATGATGTGTTTCTTATCACGGTAGTACTGCAATGTTCCCAGAATTGCCATGTTATCGCTTTCGGTTGCACCACTTGTAAAAACTATCTCATAATCATATTCCGCACCAAGCATACGTGCCACCTGATTGCGAGCTTTTTCCACATCATGCTCAACATCACCGCCAAAATCATGCATGCTTGATGGATTGCCATAGCGCCGGGTAAAAAACGGCAACATAGCCTCAAGCACTTCAGGCGCGACCATGGTCGTTGCA
>JAKQPY010000084.1:0-18675 GCA_029564465.1 Bacteroidota bacterium
TTTTTTTCACAAATTTTTAATTGTTAAAATAAAAAATGTAATTTTGCACTCTCTATTTGGACCCGTAGCTTAATTGGATAGAGTATCTGACTACGGATCAGAAGGTTGGGGGTTCGAGTCCCTCCGGGTTCACTCATACAAAGACAGTTGATTTTTTCACTGTCTTTTTTTTATGTCCGAAGCAGGACGAGAAGTTTATCCCGATGAAGCATGATGGCGAAGATAGATTGCATGAAACAGATTTTTTAAGAGTGAGTGTCAGTGTGAGTACGGAGTTTTGAAGAGGGAAGTCCCTCCGGGTTCACTCAGACAAAGACAGTTGAGTTTTCACTGTCTTTTTTTATTCCCGGAGAAGGACGAGAAGTTTATCCCGATGAAGCATGATGGCGAAGATTGATTCCATGAAACAGATTTTTTAAGAGTGAGTGTCAGTGTGAGTACGGAGTTTTGAAGAGGGAAGTCCCTCCGGGTTCACTCAGACAAAGACAGTTGATTTTTCACTGTCTTTTTTTATTCCCGGAGAAGGACGAGAAGTTTATCCCGATGAAAAAAGATTTCATTTCGCGGCAATTTTCATATTAAAAGCAAGATTGTTTTATCACATTAAAAAAAGAGAGAACAATCATGCAATATTCCACATATATTTGCATGATAAAGCATAACATGGTATGCACAAAATACTGAAAGACCTGCTTAAAAAATATGCACTGACTTTGCTGTCCATTATTGTTGGCTTCATAGTTATTTTATCATTAATACTTTCCGTAGAGTCCAGAGCTAACCATGGATCGATACATAGTTTTTTTGAAGTTTTCTGGTACGGCATTGTTACCCTTGGCGGCGTAGGATATGGCGATTTCACGCCAGTAACGTTTACAGGAAGATTACTGGGAATGCTATTGGTAATTTGCAGTATTGTTATGATTGCAGTTTTCACAAGTCAGTTAACCAACGAAATCCGTAGAATAATGGAAGATAAAAAAATGGGCCATTATGGCACCAAAATGAAAGGCCATTTTGTAATTATTGGTTGGGACGCCTTTGCAGCCAATGTGGCCGAATGGGTTGCCGATGCAGGCAAAGAGCTTGCAATTATTACCAACAATCCGGCTGATGTTGAAATAATATACAACAAATTCGGCAATAAAATTGTATTTGTATTATTCAGTGATTTCGACAAACCCGAGCGATTTGAGTTGGTGAACATCAGAGAAAGTACCTCGGTTTTCATTAATTTTACCGAGGACTCTGAAACCCTGGTGCATCTCATCAATGTAAAAAGAAAATACCCTGAACTCAACTACGTGGCCTCATTGAATAAAGCGGAATTAAAAGACACTTTTCACGCCGCCGGAATCACGTTCAGTGTGAGTAACAACGAAGTGGCTTCGAAACTGGTGGCCAGCTACATTTTCGAACCCGACGTGGCCAACTTCACCGAAGATATTATGGCATCTGCACACGCCAACGACGACTACGATATGGTGGAGTATGCCATCCATTACAACAACCCATACGTTGACAAGGACTATTTTGAGGCTTTTCTCGATCTGAAAGAAAAATACAATTGTGTTTTAC
This sequence comes from Bacteroidota bacterium, assembly GCA_029564465.1. GTDB lineage: Bacteria > Bacteroidota > Bacteroidia > Bacteroidales > ML635J-15 > JAGOEF01. The sequence continues at coordinate 1,579 of JAKQPY010000084.1, forward strand.
TGGGGATCAGCCGCGAAATAAACGGCAGTTTCAACATTATAAAAAATCCCCGCAAAGGTGAAAAATTAATGACCGGCGATTACGTAATTATGCTGGCCGATGGTTCGGCAAAGCCCGAAATCGAAAAATTATTTGGCGTAAAAGAAGGTCGCTGCATCAAAAAGACGAACTGCTCCTGATATACTCAAATAAAGTTGCGAGTGTTTTTTCGTCGGGTTCTTCCTCTATCGAATCGAGTTCGTGGCTTAGTTCTCCCAACAGCGGTTGATTGGCATCGTAGAATAGCAGCTCCGGCTTACTTTGATTATCAACCAGTAATACAAGCGTAGAGTTTTCTGTCATAGGCTCCCTTATTTTTTGTTTTATAACGCCATATTTCATGAATTATTATTAGCATCACATATTTTCTTTAAGAATTTTAAAATGATTTACCTTTGTATTCGTTTCTAATGTAAAGAATAGCATGATCAGAGACCATATAAACGCTGTGTTGCTCACCATTCTGGTGCACCTGCTTATTGTGTTGGTTGCCCTGCTGCTGCAAATTAGAACCGAAGTGCGCCACATCGAAACACCATTGATTATCGACCCCGAAACCTTTGTGGAAGAAGTTGAAGAAAACGAAAATGAAAACGAAGAACAAACCATCGAAGATGCCGACGTCGAAAAATTCCTGGCCAATATGACGGCTGCCGGGTCGAACTACAAAGGTGTAAACGAAAACCTGCGCGACAACAAAGACCTCAGCATGGATGAAATCCGTAAAATGTATGAGGAAGAAATTCTCCGCGAGAAGTATGGCGACGATTACGAGGCACATAAGAACCCCACTCCGGGCCCTTCCAACGAAAACGACGTCCGTCCGGTTACAAATCCCGACAATAAAACAAATCAAACCATCGACAACAGCAATCGCCCCTGTCTCGTAAAAGCCATACTCGACGACAACAGCCGGGCAACCCGATACCTCCACATCCCGGTGTTTACGTGTCGTGGAAGTGGTACCGTCGAAATTGGCATTACCATCTCACAGGAAGGAAAAGTTACCTCCACCAAACTATTAAGTGTGTCAGCCACAGCCGACAAAGATTGTCTGGTGGAAGCAGCCAGCTCGGCAGCAAAGAAGAGTCGTTTTGCCATTGTCGCCGGTAAAACCCAGCAGGGCGGCAAAATTATCTACACTTTTATGACCCAGTAAAAACTTAACACACTTTTTTATTCTTCGTTTACGATAATTGCTATTTTTACACCTCAAAACAAAAACGAACGCTTATGATACCCGAAAAACTGACAGCGTATTTCGAAAACACCATTAAAGATCATTGGAACCAGATTGCCCTGAGGGACTACGATAATGGAGAAAAAACCTATGCTGATGCCGGAAATATCATCCTGAATCTGCACGAATTGTTCCGTAATAACAACATTCAGAAAGGCGATAAAATAGCCCTGATTGGTAAAAATTCGGGCGACTGGGCCTGCATTTATCTGGCTACAGTTACCTACGGTGCCGTGATTGTACCCCTATTGCAGGATTTCACCCCCAACGACATTTACAATCTGGTGAATCATTCCGACTCAAAGCTTTTGTTTATTTCTGATTTTATTTTCAATAAACTAAAGCCTGATGTTTTCACCCAGCTCGAAGGCATTTACCAACTCGAAAACTACAAGCTACTACACTCCTACACCAACCAAAGCGCGACTTATTCAGCCAAAGAACAAGGCATCGGGCTTGCCGATTTCAAGCTAGAGCAAATCGATAATGGTGAACTGGCTGCCATTTTATACACATCGGGTACTTCGGGAAATCCCAAAGGCGTTATGCTTACACACAACGCTCTGGCTGCCAATATACGCTACGCCCGTGCCAACATGCCACTGCGTGCCGGCGACAGAATTGTATCGTTTTTGCCACTTGCCCATAGCTATGGTTGTGCTTTCGAATTTTTATATCCTTTCACCTTAGGATGCTCCATTACATTCCTCGGTAAATTACCGGCACCACAGGTAGTTATCAAAGCCTTCAACGAGATAAAACCCCGGCTGATACTCAGTGTTCCGCTGGTAATGGAAAAAGTGTATAAGACGAAAATTAAACCTCAGTTGCAAAAACCCCTTATCGCTTTTATGAGCAAAATTCCGGGCTTGAACAGAATTGTATACAACAAAGTAAAGAAAGGCCTTTCAGCTTCGTTTGGCGGTGAATTTATGGAAGTTGTGATTGGCGGCGCCAAACTCAATCGCGAGGTCGAAGTTTTTCTGCGTAAGATTGGCTTTAATTTTTCGATTGGGTACGGTATGACCGAATGCGGCCCCCTGATTACCTACGACGGTTGGAAAACAACACGCACCTTCTCTGCCGGTAAGGTGGTCGACACACTCGAAATCAAAATCAATTCCGATAATCCTACAAAAAAAGTGGGCGAAATTATGCTTCGAGGCGAAAATATAATGCTCGGATACTACAAAAACGAGGAAGAAACCTCGAAGGTTTTCACCGAAGACGGCTGGATGCGTACCGGTGACCTCGGGCTGCTCGACGAAGATGGATACCTTTATATTAAAGGTCGTAGCAAAAGCATGATTCTGGGCGCATCGGGCAAAAACATTTATCCCGAAGAGGTGGAAGCCAAACTGCAAAACCTGCCCCTTGTAAACGAATGTGTGGTGGTTGGACGTCAGAACCAGATTGTAGCGCTGGTGTACCCCGACCAGAGCATCATCGAAGAAAAGGCGCTTACTAAAGAAGAACTCGAAAAAATCTTCAGCAACTATCAGCAGGAAGTCAACAAAGACCTGCCGGGATACATGCACATTCAAAAAATTGTGTTGAAAGAAGAAGAATTCGAAAAAACGCCCAAGAAAAGCATCAAGCGCTACCTCTACGAATAAACAGGATTACCTGGTTTATTCCTCCTTCTGCATGAATTCGACAAACTGAAGCGTGAACTCATGGTGGTTGGCCAGCCTGAAATACAACACATCGTTCAACTCCACCACCGGGAAACGCACCGAATAACCCATCCCTTTCACGGGTAAGGCGTTGTAGATTTTTTTGTCGAGTTCCTGTTGTACGGCTTCCGAACCCATTTCCACCTTCTTGTAGCTGATACCGGCATCATCGAAAGCCTGTGTCATGTCGTGACAACGGCCACAATCTTCGCGCACATAAATTGTAATGCTTGTCACCCCGTCGGGGAATAATGCCGGGTCGAAATGCTGATTTTCTGATTGAGCTTCGGTTTGTGCAAACAGGCTCGACACGGCAAACATGACCAATAAGAGTATCCCGATTTTTTTCATAGCATTAAATTTTTTGACCACAGCACTTTTACAAAAACCATGCAATTTATCAAAAATTCACTTTCAGTTTTAAATTAATGCGCCTTCCTGTCAGATAGTTTGGCACCGCATATTGCCGCCCGTAAATATCCGACACCCAGATGTGCGAAATGGTATTGTTGATATCGAGCAGGTTGAACACTTCTAGGGTGAGCCACATTTCGTCGATAAAGCGCAGGGGATGATTCTCGCGCAGTGGCTTGGCACCGATAAGCTGCTTCGACAAGCCGAGATCGACACGTCGGTAAGGTGGAATTTTGCCCGTAGCCTGCCAGCGCTGGGCATTGGGCGGACCGAACGAAAAGCCCGTTCCGAACAGCAGGTTGAGGTGTGCCTGCCAGGTAGGATTTCTCGGCAGGTAGTCGTGAAAATAAATGGCCATATTGAACCTCTGATCGGTGGGTCGGCGCAGATACCCCGGGTAAACCGTATCGACAATGCCATTATCGTCTTCTACCGTATAATAATCATCCTCGATATCCTCCATGGTTTTCATCAGCGACATACTCAGCCACGACTCGGTGCCCTTCACAAACTCACCGTTCACCTTTGCCTCGATGCCCACGGCATAACCATGCGCCGAATTCTCGCCATAATACCGTATGCGCACATTGTCAACATCGTAAGGAATAATATTGTAGAGATGCTTGTAATACACTTCGGTCACCAGTTTAAACGGGCGATTCCATGCGGTAAACTGAAAATCGCTGCCCAACACTACCTGTACCGACGATTGCGCCTGAATATCGTTGTTCACACTGCCATCGCGCCTGCGGATTTCCTTAAAGAATGGCGGCTGATGATACATGCCCGCCGAAAGACGAAAAACGAAATCACGTTTCCATTTCGGCGAGAGCGAAACATTGCAACGCGGACTAAACAGCCATTGCCGGTTGAACGACCAGTACGACACCCGTGTGCCGGCATTCAGCCCCAGTTCGCTCTTCTTAAGCTTGAAAACCCATGTGTTTTGCACATACGACTCCAACCTGTCCGACGAAAGCCCGATTACCGATGTGTCGGTATTAAACAAAAGCACCTCGCTGTCGCTATAGGGTAACGAATAGCCTGCCGAATCAATCATCTGCCATTCGTTGATACTGTAATCAAAAATTTCGTGCTTATAGCTCAGGCCCCAGTCGAGCGAATTCTCACCATGAACCCACTGTCCCTTGTGCGACAGCGACATTACATAGCCATCGAGGTAATTGCGCGCATGATTCAGAAACGAGCCCACACCAATGTTGGCAATACTGTCGCCCAGATTATCGGAGCCCAGCTGTTTGTCGAGTTCGTTCAGATAATACTGTCCCAAAATGTCGTAGGTTTCGGCTTCGCTGGTGTAAAAGCCCGATGCAATCCATTTCAGCACCACATTTTGCTTCGGTTTGTAGGTTCCCGTTAAAGCCGCTGTCGATGTAAGAAACTTATCGACCTCCTGACCTTCGAAATACATTTTAATCTTGAGAGCCTGATCGAGGGTGCCCCACGAAGTTTCGTTGTCGATGGGAATAAAGCCATAGGAATTGTGGCTGTAATTGCCCAAAAAACTTAACTCGAACTTTTCATTGAAATCGTAAGTGAGAAAAGTCTGTGCATCGGTAAATCGCGGATCATACACCGCTTCGGTATCGAGACTACCCAACAGATAACGCGTGGTTTTATATCGTAAACCCGTGATATGTCTGAAACGCCGGTCTTTCGAAAGCCCTTCGAAATGGGCAAACGCGCCCAAAAAGCTGGCCGTAAACGAAGCATCCCATTCAATGGGTTTCCGGTAGCGGATATCAAGCACCGACGAAATCTTATCGCCATAGCGCGCTTCGAACCCGCCGGTAGAAAAAAGCACCGACGACACCATATCGGGATTGATAAAGCTCATTCCCTCCTGCTGACCCGAACGGATCAGCAAGGGACGATAAATCTCAACATCGTTTACATACACCAGATTTTCGTCGAAGTTGCCGCCACGTACCGAATATTGCGAGCTGAGTTCGTTGTTCGACACAACCCCGGGCTGGGTTTTCAGCACATCTTCCATACCATGGGCTGTTGGAATGTTTTTGGCGGCAATCGGGTTCAGACGTTTCAGGGTGCCGCGCCTCACGTTTTCGTCTTCGATATCGACACCCGGCAGCATATCAACCGATTTGCGCAACACAAAAATCTTTTCGACCACATCGCCCTCTTTCAATTTCAATGCTTCCTGATATTTTTCGTATCCGAGAAAACTTATCGAAATGCTCAGATCCCTGCCCGCCGGAACGATAATACTGAACCGGCCTGTTTTGTCGGTGGCAGCTCCGTTGCCCGTCGGAAAAATGCTTACGTTGGCAAATTGCACCGGGCGGTTATCCTCGTCAACCACCTTGCCGTTAATTGTGGCATTCTGACCCGCAAGCAGGCCGCACGACATCATCAATATGGCAAAAAATACCGATTTCATTCAATTCGATAACATAGCCATATAACAGCGGTGATTAAAAAAAATTGTATCAAACATTCGTGCCGTGGTTAATTTCGGGATATTCGATACGTGTGTGATAAATATTCATCAGCTTCTCGATGAAGATTTGTTTCGCTTCCGAAATGTTCTTAAAAGTGATGTTTACATTTTCGAATTGCTTTTCGGCTACCTGTGTATCGATAATTTTATTCACCAGATTGCTGATCGACTCCTGCGTGTAACTTTTCAGCGAACGTGCCGAAGCTTCCACCGCATCGGCCATCATCACCACAGCAGTTTCGATGTTTACCGGTTTAGGGCCGGGATAGGTAAACAGAGCCGGATTGGCAACTGCGCCCGGGTTCTCATTAATAAACGAATTAAAGAAATAGCGCGTCATGGTGGTGCCATGATGGGTTTTAATAAAATCGGTGATGGGTGCCGGAATCCGAAACTTGCGCGCTGCCTCAACACCTTTATACACATGGTCGATTATTATTTTGGCACTATCCTCAAACTTCAGTCCGTCGTGTATGTTCCTCCCATGCTGGTTCTCGATAAAATATTCGGGGATACCGGTTTTACCGATGTCGTGATACAATGCCCCCGTGCGTACCAGCAAGGCATGGCCGCCAATTTTACGGATAACACTCTCGGCCAGATTGGCCACCTGCATCGAATGCTGAAAGGTGCCCGGTGCCTTTTCGGCAAGTGCACGCAGCGCCGGACTGTTGGTGTCGCTCAGTTCAAGAAGCGTTACGTCAGACAAAAAGCCGAACAGTTTCTCGTAGAGGTACATCATAGGGAACAGTGTGAGCAGCAAAAACGCATTGCCGCCAAACCACAGGAAGTTTATCCATTTTATCGACTCGAGCGAGCCTTCGCGAATAATGGAAAACCCGAGATACGACACCGAATAGGACGCCAGTACCAGCAACACCGACACAAACAGGTGAAATCGCCGCTGTATGCTCCGCAGACTGAACAGCACAATCATACCCGCAACTATCTGAATAAAAATAAACTCAAAACTATTAGGTGCAAAAAACGAAATCAGCAGCACCAGCATCCAGAAACTAACCAAAGCAATGCGGTTATTGTAGAAGGTGTAAACTAGTATCGGGAAAATCACGAAAGGAATCAGATACAGATTAATATCCCACACGGTGGTGAACAGATACGTGAGCAGCACCATCAGCATCATCTGCAAAATGATAAAACTGATTTGCTTCGGATTCAGCAGGATATTCCTGAAATTGAAATTCAGGTGGAGATAATACACCAGCAAAATGAGTACAATCAGCAAACCATAGCCCATGTAGAGCCAGCGGAAGTTAACACCGGCATTGCTGTTGCTGTATTCCTCCTCCAACGACAGCAAAATGCGGTAGGTATCGTTATCAACAATGTGCCCGCGCTGCACAATAAGTTCGCCCTTTTGCACCTTGCCACTCGCTACCACGAGATTCTTAAACTCCTCTTCGAGTACCGAAGCCGTGGTTTTCTCGTCGCGGATAAGGTTTGGGCTAAACACAACACTGCGGCATATCTCGTCAATCACCAGCAACTGCAATGAGTCGGTCTGAAACATGCGGCGGTTCATGTCTTTCAGCATGTCGGCCAGATATTGCGACGCTGCCTTGGGGCTGTACATCGCGGTTCGTGCATCAAGACTGCGGCTTTCGTTGCCCGACAACAGGTTTATCATATATACCCCGGCTCCGCGGCTTGTATCGGGAATTTCGATAACGCCCTTCGCATAAATTTGTTCCAGAATGGTGCTTACAAAAATTGCGTTCTTCTCGTAGAACTGCGCGGGCAGACGTTCCGAAAGCGGCACCGAAACCACGCCGGGAAGGTTTTTCGCCGGACGGCCCACCAATTGCTCAAGTTTTTCGAGGGTTTTGGCCTTCACCAGCGGCAATACCGAAGTGTCGGTATAGTAGTATGCCACAAAACCGCTGCCTATACTATCACGGTCGTGCTGTATCTCTTCGGGGGTTTTCTGCACGGCAAAATCGAAAGGGGCTATCACATCGTCGTGCATCCATGGGCTGCCCTTCTTAAAATCATACGAAAAATGATGCTCCTTGGGGAAGAGTATAAACACCACCAATGCCAGCAATACGAACAAAACAACCGACAACGGACGGCTCTCTTTTACTGTTTTATGACGATGACGGGCAGGCATAACAAATTTTCGATAAAATTATAAAATTAAGTGTAACAGCCAAGCATTTCGTGCATAGCCACTTATTCGGAATAAAATGCGTCTTTGCCCGGGAACTGGAACTTGTCGGCCGACTCCTCGGGGCTGAAACAGTAATAGCGCGCTTCGGCCTCTACCGCAAGCTCACCCGAGTTATTGTAGAGCTTTACTCCTATAGTGCACAGCCTGCGTTTCTGACCGATGAGCGAGGCCACCACACGCACCGGACCACAGCGCGACATCACGGGTTTCAGGTAATTAATGTTCAGATTCACCGTCATGCAGGCCACCCCGATAATGGCAAACACATACCAGCCTCCGGCCTCGTCGATTAAACTGGCGGCTATACCACCGTGTAATACACCGGGCCAACCCTCAAAATGTGGCGGGATATCCCATGCGCAGTGCACCTCGTTGCCCGAAACCGTAAACCCGAGATGCAGCCCGTGGTCGTTGTCGGGCGAACAACCAAAGCACCGGTAATTGTGCATGGCCGTAAACGGATTGTGTAGCTGTGTCATCTTCTCTGATGCGTTTTGTAAGTCGCAAAATTAATAAAAATTCAGGTTAATGGTGTCCGGTGCATGTAAGCAGCCCGTCATTGCATAGACGAGGCACGAGGACGAAGCAATCTGTGCTTCGAGAGCCTCAGCACAGGCATTTCGACGGGCGGTAAATAATCAACCATCACCCACAAAAATCAACTCAACCTATCCCTTCACCTCAAACGGAACACACTCATAACGATAACCCCACATCAAACCATGCAAAGGTTCACCCGTGGCCTGCCCGCCGGCAACACGATACACCTGCCTGCATTCCGCATCAACAATCAGTTGGCGCACACGGGCAATACGTCCGGCATAGGCACGCGCGTCAATGCCACTGTTGCCACCCCAGGCACAAATCACAATCTCTGACTGACCCAACACGCTGCGAAACCACACATCGTTTTCGTCGCCGGTAATATAGGGCAGACCAAACGACTTGTAGCAGCGCTGTACATCGGCGGCATCGGTGGCACGCAGGGCAAACAGGTTGAGGATGGTAAGCATCGACACTTCGGGGAACCGGTGGTACACATAAGTTTCAACCTTACGTATGGTGGCATCCGACATGCTTTCGTCGGCCGAGCTGGGGTTTTTCAGTATCACGCAAAGCTGCTTATCGGCTCCCATCCGCAACAGCGACTGCATGAACGGAATTTGCAACACATAACGGCATCGCTTATCGGCAGAAAACACCGCCCTGATATTTTCCACATCAACCTCGCTAAAATGCGGCAATTGCCTGCCAATTCTTGTCATAATTGTTTCGTGTTGTTCAACGCCGCGCAAGATAATGGAAATTTTTGATTGGGGAAGGGATGGCTGAGTAGGATGGAGACAGATGACAGATTTACGTCCGGATTGCAAAGACAAAGGAGCTGGAAAGAAATTTAACATCCGCCTGCCCGCTTCGAAGGGGGAATGAAACTCGATGAATGGAGACGCGATAAAAGAGACGCGATAAAAGAGACGCGATAAATCGTGTCTCTACGTATGTTTTTTGAATTTGTTTTGTTGTTTTTTGTTTTTGTTTTGATGTTTATTTAATTTGTTTTATTGTTTATTGTATTTGTTTTGGTGTTTTTTTAATTTGTTATGGTGTTTTTATAATTTGTTGAGGCGTTTTTTCAATTTGTTTTGATGTTTATTGTATTTGTTATGGTGTTTTATTAAGTTGTTTTATTGTTTTATATATTTGTACTGATGTTTTGAGAATTTGTTTTAAAATCTAATTGAATGTAATATGACGAAACAAGAAGTGGGACAGTATGTAATGGAACGTACGCTGCGGGAAGTGGTGAGGAATTATTGGGGAATCGCACAGAATTTGCCGGGAATGGAGGCAATGGTTGCGCAATGGGATGAGAATGTGTTGCGAATTGATGCGGCACGGAAGGTACAGGAGGTGAGTGTGAAGGGGTTTTGTGTGCGGAAGAAGCAACTGCGGGAGGAGATGACGGAGGTGATACTGGATGTATGCCGGAAGATGTTTAGTTATGGGCGGATGACCGGAAATGAGGTTGTGGCGGCGACCACGGCGTATAGTAAGCGTGATTTCGTGAATGCGGCTGACACGGTGGTGCGCGATATTGCAGAGGTGGTTTGGAAGTGTGCATATAGTGAGCTTGGGAATGTTGGGGCATACGGTGTTGATGAAGCGTTGCTGGCTAAAGGCAGGGCGGCGATTGACCGGTATGTTGAGTCGATAGCGGAACCTCGGTTGGCGGCTGTGAAACGGAAAGGGGCAACAAGGATTATTGGGGATTTGTTGCGGCAGGATTTGGGTTTGCTGCAGGGTATGGATTTGTTGATGGAGCTGGTGCGGGTGAGTGAGCCCGGGTTTTATGGGCAGTATTGTAGCGCAAGGCGGGTTTATGTGATGGGCAGGGAACGGATGGCGCTGAAGCTAAGGGTTGTTGATGTAGTATCGGGTGAGGGTATTTCGGGTGTGAAGGTGGTGGTTAGGACATCGGAGAAGGGCGAGGTGGTGATGCGGAAGGTGACGGCTGCGGGTGGTGGGATGTATGTAAGGAATATGCCGAACGGCCGGTATTGGGTTGATTTTTTGAAGACTGGGTTCCGGCCTGAGGGTCGTGAGGTTTTTGTGAATACGGGCGAGATGTGGAAGATGGAAGTGGAAATGGAAAAAGAGTGAGTGAGGAGAGTTAGTGAGGAGGAATTCGGATTTGTGATTGAAGATTTAAGATTTGGATGTTAAATGTTTTTATGTAAAATGTAAAATGGGTTGAATTCCAATTTCGGATTTGAGATTTAGTTCGGATTTGAGATTTAAGATTTAAGATTGAAGATTGAAGATTTGAGATTTAGTTCAGATTGAAGATTTAAGATTTGGATGTTAAATGTTTTTATGTAAAATGTAAAATGTAAAATGTAAAATGGGTTGAATTCCAATTTCAGATTTGAGATTTAGTTCGGATTTGTTTGCACAGCTATGACGATGAAAGTGTGGGTGCCAGAGTGAGTTTGGAGATTTTAAATTACATCCCCCTACCCCCTTGAAGGGGGAATGAGACACGATGAATGGAGACGCGATAAATCGCGTCTCTACGGGGTTGTTTGCCTCGCCAATTATCACTACATTCGCAGGCGCTAAAACAACATCTGATGGGTAAAAACAGAATACACGGAATACTCGAAGCGGTACATATTACAGACATTGCCGACGAAGGTCTGGCGGTTGGCCGACACAACAACATGGTGGTTTTTGTTAAAAACGCTGTGCCCGGCGACGTTGCCAACGTGCAGGTTACCCGCGAAAAACGCAACTATCAGGAGGGCTATGTGGTTTCGCTGGTGCAAGCCTCTGCGTTTCGCGACACCCCGTTTTGCAAGCACTTTGGGATATGCGGCGGATGCAAATGGCAACACCTGAAATATGAGGTGCAGCTCCGCTTTAAGCAGGAACAGGTAATTAACCAGTTGAAACGCATCGGGGGTCTGGTGATTCCCGAACCCGAGCCTATTGTGGCATCGGCCAAAACGCGCGGATACCGCAACAAGCTGGAGTACACCTTTTCGGCGCGTCGCTGGTTCGAACCGGGCGAACCCATCTACGCCGATGGCGACCCGGGCGCCAATGCCCTTGGATTTCATGTGCCGGCCATGTTCGACAAGGTAGTCGATATTACCGAGTGCTATCTTCAGGACGAACCCGGAAACGCCATTCGCAACTATGTGCGCGAAGCCGCCATTGCCGCAGGCTTCAGCTTCTACAACATACGCACACAAACGGGTTTTATGCGCAACCTCATTATCCGCAACAACCTCGCGGGGCAGTTCATGGTGTTGCTGAGCGTTGCCGAAAACCACCCCGACGAGCTGGCGGTACTGCTGAACGGACTTCGCGAGCGCTTCCCCGAAATAGTGTCGCTCTACTACGCCTACAACCCCTCGAAAAACGATAACCTCACCCAGGCCGAAATCGTGCACTTCTGGGGCGATAAATTCATTAGCGAAGAAATGGAAGGGCTGCGTTTTGCCATTAGTCCCAAGTCGTTTTTTCAGACCAATCCGCAGCAGGCACTTCAACTCTACCGCAAGGTGCGCGAGTTTGCCGATCCCCGGCCCGGCGATATCATCTACGACCTCTACACCGGCACCGGCACCATAGCCCTGTTTCTGTCGGCGTCGTGCGCCAAAGTTATCGGGGTTGAGTATGTAGAAGAGGCTATCGACGATGCGCGCTTCAATGCCCGCCTGAACCAGCGCGATAAGCTCAGTTTTTTTGCCGGCGATGCAGCCCGCCTCTTCACCGAGGAGTTTACGGCGCAACACGGCAAACCCGATATTGTGGTGTGCGATCCCCCGCGGGCCGGCATGCATGGCGATGTGGTAAACACATTGCTCAAGCTGAAACCGGCCAAAATAGTGTATGTAAGCTGCAATGCCGCCACGCAGGCGCGCGATATGCAGATGCTGCAGGAGCAGTATCGGATTGTAAGGCTTCAGGCGGTGGATATGTTTCCCCATACCCAGCACACAGAAAATCTGGCGCTGCTTGAATTGAAAGATTAAACTTTATTGCGGGTAAAGCCACCTGAGGAATGCTTGACACATCGGTTTAGTGCAATAATGCACTTACTTTGTGAATAAAATTTATTTAATATTGGAACGACTTCTTTTAAGGATAAGTTTCATATTTTTCTTACTTTTTGTCTTGACACAAAAAGTAACCAAAAAGTCAAGACAAAAATATGCTATCTCCCCGCTCTAGCTGTTTAATGAAAAAACTAACAAAGTAGTGTTTTGTCAGCGCAGGCCCTTCACCTCAGGCCGACAAACCAAAGCGTCGAGAAGCAAACCTGTGTCGTGTCTCCGGGTAGTTTGCTTCTCTAGCCCTTTGTTGTTTTTTCTATTAAACGGCTATTCACGCCCGGGTTGGCTCGCATTTTTGTCGTGGCCCGCCCACGTCGCTCTATCTCCAGTGACACATTAACTGATTATGACCGGGGTGGAATGCATCGCGATAGGAAACACAAACTTTTATGCATAACGTAATACCATGTAGATATGTTTCCCCACACGCAGCATACCGAGAATCTGGCGCTGCTTGAATTGAAAGATACTATTTAGGCTTCGAACGAGAAGCCCTGCATTGGGCTTCAGCCGAAAGTATTGCAAATTCAAAAAACTTTTCGTTAACTTTGCCGCAAACCGAAAAAGATGTGGATGACCGAATATATCATCAACGTAAACCGCAAATCGCTGTTTAGCTAAGGCTTTTGTGCGGTAGTTTCTTTTTCGTTAATCAATAAAAATAAATACAATATGTTAGTTCATGTGATTTCACCGGAACCCCTTACGCTAAGTAATCTCGAAGCCATTTACAACAACGAGGTGCGCATCGAGCTGTCGGATGCATCGCGCAAGCTCATCAACGATTGCCGCGCCTATCTCGATCGCAAAACAGCCATATCGTCGGAGCCGGTTTACGGTATAAACACCGGCTTTGGTGCGTTGTGCAACATAAGCATTGCTCCTGCCGAACTGAGTCTTTTGCAGGAAAATCTGGTAAAGTCGCACGCCTGCGGAGTGGGTGCAACAGTGAGCAACGAGGTGGTGCGAATGATGATGATGCTGAAAATTCACGCCCTTGCCCTGGGTAAATCGGGAGTGCAGCTAAGCACCGTCGAAAAGCTGATTGAGTTGTTTAATGCAGGCATGTATCCGGTGGTGCACGAGTTTGGTTCGCTGGGTGCTTCGGGCGATCTGGCTCCCCTTGCCCACATGACTTTGCCCCTGCTGGGGATGGGCAAACTGAATTATCGCGGCGAAGTGCGCAACACCCGCGATGTATTTGCCGAAACGGGCATGCAAGCGGTAAGGCTGGGTTCGAAAGAAGGCCTGGCCCTGCTGAACGGCACACAGTTTATGAGCGCCAACGGCGTGGTTGCCCTGATAAAGGCACAGCAACTGTTGCGGGCAGCCGATGTTTGCGCCGCCCTGTCGCTCGATGCCTACAACGGCCGCATGGAACCCTTCGACGACCTGTTGCACCAGATACGTCCGCACCGCGGGCAAATCGAAACAGCGGCGGCCATACGCAGGCTACTCGAAAACTCCGAGATTGCCCGTGGAGTTAAAAAGCATGTACAGGACCCCTACTCTTTCAGGTGTGTTCCGCAGGTGCACGGCGCATCGAAGGATGTGGTTGCGCATGTAGCCTCGGTGCTGCTAACCGAAGTAAATTCGGTTACCGACAACCCTACGGTTTTTGCCAACGAAGACCTGATACTCTCGGGCGGCAACTTTCACGGACAGCCACTGGCTATGGCGTTCGACTATATGGCCATCGCGGTGTCGGAGCTTGGCAGTATCAGCGAGCGGCGCATCTACCGGCTGATTGCCGGCGAGCGCGGGTTGCCCGGATTTCTGGTGGCAAACCCCGGACTCAACAGTGGCTTTATGATACCGCAATATACCGCTGCCTCGATAGCCAGCCGCAATAAGCAGCTTTGCACCCCCGCATCGGCCGATTCGATTTCGTCGTCGAACGAGCAGGAAGACCACGTGAGCATGGGCGCCAATGCCGCCACCAAGCTGATGCAGGTGTGCGACAATGTGCTGAGGGTGATGGGCATCGAGTGGATGGCTGCTGCGCAGGCTTTGGAATTCAGGCGTCCTGCGCAAACATCGCCGGTACTGGAGGCAAAGCTCGCCGAGTTCCGCAAGCGGGTTCCGTTTGTTGAAAACGATTGTGTGATGAGTGAACTGATTGAGGAATCGATTGGGTTTGTGAAGGGTTTGTAGGAACCCGTCGCGGGGAATAGGCATGAGATGAAGCCGCCCGTCATGTCGAATGTGAGGTATGAACATGAAGCCATCTGCATTCAGACGGGCGGGGATTGATTACGTCTCGACGGTATCTCGCCGGGCAATTCGGCTCTATCTTGACTCCATTAACCCGGGCATCTCGGCTCCTGTGATTGGCTCGGGGACCGGGTAATAAACGACACGAGCACGAATCTTCATGTCATTGCCAGAACAAGGAATAATCCTAGTCTCTCTGAGAAACCGGTCCAGAATCTGATACGATTTTGGAAATTGGCATTTTTGATGGACGAGGTTTGTGAATACGACTAAATCCTTTTACCTAGGGTGTACCTCGTATAGCAATGTGTATTTCGAAATGAAAGGTCGTATGAATTGAAAATATTTTTATAAATCTTTTCTTTTCCAAATGAAGTCTGGTTTATGTTCAAAATAATAAGTTTTTATTGCAATTAATATATAAGATATTTAAATTTGCAACAAAGAATTCACATCATGATCACAATTACAAATATTAAACAATATTTGGAAAAAATACTTATTATTTTTGAATATGCATTGTTGTACGCAATTTTTTACTCGGGTGCTTGCAATAAATTACCTTGGCTTGAAAATCCATTAAATGCTATTATTGTTTATAATAGCGAGATTTTCAACACCCGTGCTGATAATAAAATGAATATAGACACAATACTAATAAGCCAAATACATTTGAAATTAATATCTTATTAAGCATTTATCATGAAAAAATCAATTCTATTAATATTGTTAATCATATCTGCTTATGTAAAAGCTCAGGACTATCAATTAAGCTTTACCGGTTCTGGAGAAAGTACCTACGTGGATAGCGTCTTTGTTGAAAACTTAACTCAGGGAACTTCTTTAGAATTGTCTGGTTATGATGTTTTGCATCTTGTAGGAACAACAGGAATTAATAATCAACTATTAAATAATCAAGTTAAAGTAAATATTTATCCAAACCCGATTTTTGAAGTAAGTAATTTAGAAATTGTCAACCATGAGCCCGATAACATAAGAATCGAAATTTATAATTCAAATGGAATTCCTATTGTTTCATATCGAGATAAGCTATTAAACGGTATTAATGTTTTTGAGATTTCAGGTTTTTCTGCAGGAGTCTATACAGTAAATATCAAAACAAGCTCATGGCAAAAATCATTAAATTTTGTATCAATAAATGCAGCGGATAAAATACCTGATATTTCGGCAGGAAATAACGTCAATATAGATCAATATAATAAGCCTTTAATTAAAAACACAAAGAGTATTAAACAAATGCAATATAATGATGGTGATAATTTATTACTCAAAGGCGTGTCAGGTGATTTTGCACGAGTTTTGACAATTGTCCCTAATCAATCACAGACCATCAATTTTCAATTTGTCCCTTGTACCGATTTGGATGGTAACCACTACGCTGTCGTAAGCATTAATAATCAAATTTGGATGGCAGAAAATCTCAGATATTTACCCAATGTAGTTGGCCCGGTCAACGGTTCACCCTCAGAGCCTTATTATTATGTTTATGGATATAATGGGACAAATGTTGAAGATGCTCAAGCCACAGCTAATTATAACATATATGGCGTTTTATACAATTGGCAGGCAGCCATGTCTGCTTGTCCAAGTGGATGGCATTTGCCAAGTTATGATGATTGGTATGAATTAGTCAATTATTTGGGTTATAGTATTGCTGGCGGTAAATTAAAAGAAACCAGCACAAGCCATTGGAATAGCCCTAATTACGGGGCAACTAATAGATATGGATTTACAGCACTTCCAGGCGGTATTCGGTCCTCTATTGGATCATTTGGCGTAATCAATACCGATGGTGCTTGGTGGACAGCCGAAGAATTACAAGGTTCTGTATGGTATTTTAATATAACCTACAATCTAATTGACATTGACGGTGGGTATCATGACAAGGAAATGGGTTTTTCTGTTCGTTGTGTCATGGATTAACACTTTTACTCCTTGATCAGGGCAATGGTTGTGTTATGAGTGAACTGATTAAGAAATCGATTGGGTTTGTGATGGGTTTGGAGAAGCCCATCGCGGGGAATAGGCACGAGACGAAGCCGCCCGTCATGTCGAATGTGAGGTACGAACATGAAGCCATCTGTACTTCGACAGGCTCAGCACAGGCATTCGACGGGTTCAGCACAGGCATTCTACGGGCGAGAATTGAATACGTCTCCGGGTGGGTAGATTACCTCGGCTTCGCTCGGTACAGGTGC
>JAKQPY010000103.1:0-5005 GCA_029564465.1 Bacteroidota bacterium
GTAAATTTAAACTAACCGGATTATGTTAATAATCTTCAATTGCGTGGTACCAAAGCCAAACTGTTTTCGTTACATTTGTGTAGTACACTTCAAATAACTATGTGGCGAATGACGTGGATAACTGTATTTACCCTGGCCGGCAGCCTGATATGGAGTGCGCTTAGCGATCACAAAACTCCTGCCAACCAAAGCAATGTACCATCTGATCCTCCCTACCTGAACGAAGGGAAAACCTGGGTCGATTCCGTAATGAATAGCATGAGTCAGGACGAAAAAATCGGACAGCTTTTTATGGTAGCGGCATATTCGAACAAAGACGAAAGCCATGTAAAACAAATTGAAGACCTTATTCGCAATTATCACATTGGCGGATTGATTTTTATGCAGGGCGGTCCGGTTCGTCAGGCTATACTCTTAAATAAATATCAGGAGATTTCGAAGCTACCTTTGCTCGTAGCCATGGATGCCGAATGGTCATTGTCGATGCGTCTCGACTCGGTGGTGTTTTATCCCAGGCAGATGATGATTGCCGCCTCCTGTAACGAAAATCTGGTTTACCGTATGGGTGTGGAGTTTGCACGCCAGCTGAAACGCATGGGGGTTCATGTGAGTTTTTCTCCCGTAATTGACGTGAATAACAACGCCATGAATCCGGTAATAAATACACGCTCATTTGGTGAAAATCCCGAAAAGGTAGCGCGGCTCGGATGGATGTATGCAAAGGGCTTACAGGATAACCATATTCTCGCCGTGGCAAAACATTTTCCGGGGCATGGCGATACCAATACCGATTCGCACAAGGATTTGCCAGTAATGAACCACAGTCGCGAACGGCTCGACAGTATTGAATTATATCCTTTCCGGTATTGTATCCGTAAGGGTGTGGGCGCGGTTATGATAGCACATTTATATGTACCTGCCATCGATACAACCAAAAATGTTCCAACTACGCTCTCAAAAAAGGTAGTTACCGATTTATTGCGTGGCGAATTAGGTTTTAAAGGCCTGATTTTTACCGATGCCATGAATATGCAGGGTGTTGCCAAGTTTTACGAAAGTGGCGAAGCCGAATACCTAGCCTTGCTCGCAGGTAACGATATTCTGCTGTTTGCCGGCGATGTCCCAAAAGCAATTAACCTGATTAAACAAGCTTTAACCGAAGGAAAACTGTCGCAACAAGATATCGACCAGCGGGTAAGGCGTATACTCGAAGCTAAATACTGGGCAGGACTGTCGGAATATAAACCGGTTGAAACCGCAGGTTTAATCGAAGACCTGAATTCACCCGATGCACGCCTGATGCAACAACAACTGGTAGAATCTTCGCTAACACTGGTACGCAATAACGAGAATCTCATTCCGCTTTCTGTGCATGACTCGGTGCGTATTGCTTCAGTTAGTCTGGGAACCAGTGGAATTACTGTTTTTCAGACCAGAATGGATTATTATGCCGATGTAAACCACTATGTGTTTAACCGTGATTTTTCAAATCTATCGAAAGAAAAAATACTTGAAACTCTCGATCAGTTTGATGTAATTGTTTGGGCTTGTCATAATGTAAATCCCAAACCTCAGGATAATTACGGATTTTCGTCCACTCAAATGTGGCTGATTCAGAAGCTATCGGAAACAAAAAAACAAGTGGTTGATATTTTTGGCAGCCCCTATGCACTGGCTGCCTTCGAGAACAGCAATTTGGTGAGCGCGTTTATTGCATCGCACAACGACTGGGAGATCACCCGTGATTTTTCGGCTCAACTGATATTTGGCGGTATTGGTACCGATGCCCGTTTGCCTGTTAGTGCCGGAAAATCGTTTCATGAGGGTGATGGGTTTACGGTGAAACCAATCCGGTTGAAATTTACCCGTTGCCCCGAGGAGGCTGGTATCGACAGTCGCTACCTGAATGCTTTCGATTCGGTTGCCCTCAGTGGTGTTAAAAATGGGGCTTACCCTGGTTGTCAGGTCATTGGTGTGCGCAAGGGTATCGTATTCTATAACCGTTCATTCGGGTATCAGACTTACGACAATAAAACACCGGTTACCGATTTTACCGTGTACGATATGGCATCGGTTACTAAAATTATGGCTTCTACTTTGAGCATTATGAAGCTTTATGATGAAGGAAAACTACGGCTCGAAGATAGCCTGAGTGCTTATATTCCCGGATTATGTAACACCGATAAAAGCAAAATCACGGTTAAAGATGCGATGATGCATCAGGCTAAATTAACTCCCTGGATTCCATTTTACACCAGAACCACCAGAACCGATTCGTTGCGGCAGGTGTATTATTCAGCCAAATTCTCGAAAGACTTTACGCTACAGGTAACCGAAGAAATGTACTTAAGAGGCGATTACCGCGATACAATATTTGACGAAATTTACAAATCACCATTGCTATCGAAAAAGGAATACCGTTACTCTGATTTGGGACTGATTTTATGTGGCGAAATGATATCGAAAATTGTGGGAACCAGCCTTGACAATTATGCGAGAGAAAGTTTTTATCGCCCGTTGGGGGCCAATTATACCTGCTTTAATCCATTGAATTATTTCGACATTTCGAGAATTGCCCCTACTGAGAACGATACCATCTTCAGGAAAAAGCAGGTGCATGGGTATGTTCACGATCAGGCTGCGGCTATGTTTGGGGGCGTGGCTGGCCATGCCGGACTGTTTTCGAATGCCATTGATATGGCGAAACTTTGTCAGATGCTGCTTAATAAAGGTGAGTATGGTGGAGTGAGGTATATTCAATCATCAACCATAGAACTCTTCACAAAGACCGATGAAAAATCGCCTAAAAACCGGCGCGGTATCGGTTTTGATAAACCGATTATGTCCGACAGGGGATCAGGACCTGCCTGTAAATCAGCATCTGCATCGAGTTATGGACACAGTGGATTTACCGGGACGTATTTTTGGGTTGACCCCGAAGAAGATTTAGTGTATGTTTTTATCAGTAATCGGGTTTATCCCATTGCCGAAAACAATAAAATTATATCTTTGGGCATCAGAACAAACCTTCATCAACTGATGTATGAATCAATAATAACCGATAGTGTAGCACAAAAATGAAAGCAATCCGTTTATTAGTTTTAACCACCTTTTTTCTATTCCCGGTTTGTTTTCTTCATGCGCAATACCTCGAAGATTCTCCCACTCCGAAGCAACGCATTTTTTACGGTGGTAATTTCGGGATGAACTTCGGTACAGTTACCGTACTCGATATATCGCCTGAAATCGGATACCGGATAACAAACCGTTTATCGGCCGGGCTGGGCGCTACGTACATCTATTACCGTGATAATGTCAGCGACGAAGTATTTAATATCTGGGGATTGCGCCAGTTTGCCAGCTTTACTCTGATTAAAGACTTTTCGAATATTCTCCCGTTTGGAACCGAAACAGGTGGTTTACTTCTGTATGGTGAATTGAACTCAATGAACCTGTACAATTCATTTTTAAACCCATCGGAACCGGGGCGTTACTGGGTTGTTAGCCCCTTGGCCGGACCTGCCTATCAATTGCGCATCGGTGCACGTTCTTATATGCTGATAATGCTATTATACAATTTCAACGAAACCACGCGTTCACCCCTCGATAACCCCGTTTTTAGAATAACCCTCCAGTTTTAACCTGCAATAACTGTTTTTTGGTTCAAATAATTGAGGATGGGTATTATTATTTTTTAATATCTTTACGGAGTAAAAAATACAGACAATGAAAATAAAAAACGACAGTACTGTTAAATTGGCTTACACGCTGTTTTTCGATGATTACGACGGCGATGTTTTCGAAGTGGTAACCGAAGAAGAACCCGTTGAGTTCAAGCTGGGTTCAGGCGATATGCTCGAAGAATTTGAGAAGAGAATTTTGGGATTACAGGCCGGCGATGAGTTTAAGTTCATGATTAATATGGATGATGCTTACGGCGAAGAAGATGAAGAAGCTATCGTTGAAATGCCGTTGAGTATGTTCGAAGATGTTCCACGCGAAGACCTTGAGCCCGGTAATGTAATTCCGCTCGAAGACGAAGAAGGAAACGAATTCGAAGCATTGGTAATCGATATTGACGAAGAAAATATAACACTCGATTTTAATCATCCATTAGCCGGAGAAGATTTGTATCTGGTTGGGAAGATACTCGAAGTGAAGTAATCGGTTCAGTTTACAAGTTTCTGTTCCCGTGATAAAAATGTCCGGCGACGACCAGCATGCATTCGAAGAAATGATGTCGCTGGCTCGTCAGCAACCCGATAG
Source organism: Bacteroidota bacterium (assembly GCA_029564465.1). Classification (GTDB taxonomy): domain Bacteria; phylum Bacteroidota; class Bacteroidia; order Bacteroidales; family ML635J-15; genus JAGOEF01. The sequence goes on from JAKQPY010000103.1 coordinate 4,267, forward strand.
GTTTTGTGTAATCGAAGCCCAGGTTGATGTGGCTACCCAGATGGAGTTTTTCGATTTATCGGCTACGCTCAGCGAAAAGGAAGATAAGCGCAGCACAGATACGCTTCTCGGATTGTTGTATGATGTGGATTCCGACGAAGAAACCACTAAGGAAATACTGGTGCTGCTAGCCGGCAAGAGCGAAGATGTGGCTGCTTTCAGGGCTATCGAAAGTTACCTCGAAATAACTACTGCCTATCTCAGACCATGGTGTATGCTGGCATATCAGCAGGCCAGACTAATGCTCGAGGCCTCCTTGCTCGAAGAATCAAAGATTTTTATTTCCTCAGCGTTGGGAGGAAAGGCAAACAAAATCAGATATTCCGTGGCTTTGCGATTGAAAACCAGAAATGAATTTGATTCCTTTCAGAAAGACATTACCGAAAAGGAGCTTGCCTATTCGCTCAGTAAAGCCGAAAGTGTGCTCGAATCGGTTACATTCAGCGAAAATACGGCTTTTGTAAGTTGCCTGATACCCATATTTGTGTACCTGCAGCCCATTTTCGACGGGGTTATCGAAGAAATTAATCAGTATGGCGATTTCTTGAGTAGCAAGTGTATAATTAGTCAATCCTTAAATTAAGTCTAACCTGTTGATAATCAACAACAAAATGTTGATAAAGCGTTGGATAATAGGGTTTTAAATTGCAAGGTTTTTTGTACTTTAGTGAAAAAGCTTGCAAAAAATGAAAGGGAAACT
>JAKQPY010000163.1:0-4244 GCA_029564465.1 Bacteroidota bacterium
CATGGAAGCCGGCTGGGACGGCAAACTGAGCAGTGGCAGCGAAGCCGCTCCGGGCGTGTATTTCTACATCATCAAGGCCAAGGGCATCGACGAAGTGGAATACGACCTGCAGGGACCGTTCCACCTGATGAGGGAAAAATAGTTATAACGGATGTCTTAAATGCGCAATACTGAGTTACCTGAAAGAATGGTGCTTCCTGCATTCGAAGAGCCAGATTGGGCACAATATTCCATTAACTTTATATCCGGAACTATCGTATCCCGGACTTTATCTATTTGAGCCCCAAGTCAGAAAATAAGACTATGATTTTATTTTCAAAGTAAAAATTGTAATTTTGTCCGGTAACATGAAGAAACAATTTTTTACGATAGCGGTTTTTGCTATTTCTCTGTTAATATCAGGGAGAACCAATTCGCAAACAGATAGCCTCTTTTTAAAGACAAGTAATGCGTCTTTACAAACCTATTCGTCAAACCACGATTCGATTAAGATAGTTCGTCAACAACTGATTGACTCGATTATTAACTATGCCAAAACCTATGTAGGTCTTCGCTACCGCTACGGAGGTATTACCCCGGCCGGGTTCGACTGTAGTGGCTTTATGTTTCACATTCACCGTCATTTTAATCTACCGCTTCCCAGGGTGCCCAGTGCCACTTGCGTGATGGGCGATACGGTTCCCATCGACAGTTTACAGCCCGGTGATCTGGTCTATTTTAAATCGCGTGGAGCCTACAACAACAGTATTGGCCATGTGGCGATGGTGGTTGAAAAACTGCCGGGCGATTTTATCATGATTCATTCGGCGAGCCATGCCGGTGTGATTGTTGAGAATTTTGCCGATAAAAACTATTATGTATCACGCTATTTGTTTGCCAATCGCCTGCCCGATGAGTTTTACCTGCGACAATGGAACGACAGCCTGAACAAAATCTACCAATACAAAAATTCGGATATTTATAAGGAACACGTTTGCAGCGTGATTCCATCGGAACAACCTGAGGGCACCACCCAGTTGAACTATACAGTCCGTCAGGGCGACATGCTCGGGTTGATTGCATCGTGGTATAAGGTGTCTGTCGATTTGCTGATGGCATGGAACGGGCTCTCTTCCACCCGTCTTTCGATTGGGCAGAATATAAAAGTCTATGTTCGCGACGAACTGGTGTCGCGCTACCAGGGCGTGAACGACATGAGTTACGACGATAAGCAGAAAATGGCAGGTGCGGCATCCACCCCGGCCAGAACAGCAGCTAAAACACCCGCCAAAACCGAAACGGGTACCGACAACAGTTATGAATACTATACCGTGCAAGCCGGGGATAATCCTTACAACATTTCGAAGAAATTTCCCGGCACCACCGCCGAAAGCATCATGAGTCTGAACGGAATCACCAACCCCTCTTCGTTACAAATAGGCCAGAAACTTAAAATTAAGAAGAAGTAGCGGGCACTCGGTAACACTTCAGCCCCTGTCATGCTGAGTAGCGGAGCGTTAATCGAAGCATAGACAGGGGTTGTAAAGAAGAATTGCGTCTTCGGAATCACCCATAGATACTTAAGCAGGCTCAGTATAATTTACCGCTTCACTTCGTTTCGCTGCTCAGGGTGACAAATTCCCCTGTCATGCTGAGTAGCGGAGCGTTAATCGAAGCATAGACAGGGGTTATAAAGAAGAATTGCGTCTTCGGAATCACCAATCGATACTTAAGCAGGCTCAGTATAAATTACCGCTTCACTTCGTTTCGCTGCTCAGGGTGACAAATTCCCCTGTCATGCTGAGTAGCGGAGCGTTAATCGAAGCATAGACAGGGGTTACGGAGACATAACGGCTTCGGAGACACCCTTCGATTACCGCTTCGCTACTCAGGGTGACAAACTCGATTACCGCTTCGTTACTCAGGCTGACAATCGTCCCCCTTACTCCACCACCAGCTTATTCCGGTAAATACGCTCGTCGTTTTCAATCAGTATCATGTAAACGCCCGCATCAAGATGCCTGCACGGAATAGTTACCAATGGTCCTGCGTACCGGTTTTTGGTTAAGACTCTGCCATTTAAATCAGTAATTGTAAGTAAAAAAGGAAGGGAATTACCGGTCTTTACGTGCAATTCATCAGCAACCGGATTGGGGTAAATATGTAGCGGACTCATTTCACTTACCGGACTCAGAATGTACTCCCCATCGAGGGCAATGTCATCGAGATACAGATTGAACATCTGGGCCGCACTGTTGCAGTGGAACCCAATATAGTAAAAACCGGCCGCATCAACAACGAAACCGGCCTCTGCCTGCTGCCAGTTTTCGTTGCTCAGTACCGGTAAATCGAGAAGTAAGCCTGTCATTAATCCCGAAGCAGCCCCGGTACCCAGTTTCACTTCCATGCTTTCGGGCCATTGTGACGATTCAATCCGGTGATAAAATGTCAGGGTATAATCGTAATCGGGTTCTAAATAGATGCAACGGGTAAAAAACCAATCATCAGCTGCATTGAAATCGTTATATTCGTATCGCATGCAACCGGGATTATCGTGTCCACTACCTGAATAATAATTCCAGAAACGGTTATCGTTGTTGCTATTCTCTATGGTATAACCAGCCAGTTCATCTGCTGAGCCGAAACCTACAGCAAAAGGAATAGTCGCGGCTTCGTAATTATGATAAATCGAAATAATTGTATCATTACCGGTATTTGCGTCGTTTGCCAGAGAAGGGTATACCCGCAAGGCATATTCGCCAAACGTACTCATGGGCAGGTTGTGCTGAAACTGATAAACGTAGGTCTCACCGGGAGCAATTGTTTCGGTAATTGTTTCAGTCACCGGGTCATCGTCGTTCAACTGAAATTCAACCGGGATGTCGGCAAGAGTAACAGAACTCAGGTTTCTCAGTGTTATTCTGAGTGTCTCATCACCCATATTGCATGTTTCAATCGGAAAATCTATCGAAACTAAGGCAATATCCGGTTCACTCATTTCGGCAATATGGATATTGTCGAGACTGAGAACAAGCATTTCGGGATTGCTGAAACAACGGAATCCGATATAATGATGTTCGTGATTTTCGACCGTAAAATAGATTTCACGGGTTGCTGCCACATTGTTGTTGAAATTCAGAATTGAATCGAGGAACAGGTACATATTGTCTGAAGCCGGGGCATCACCAATATAGACTTCAAGATTCTGCGGCCAGTACATACCCAGCGAGACATAATCGAAACTGAGTTTATAGACTTTGTTTTCGTCGAGTTCGAGGCATTTGGTAAAAATCCAGTCATCAGCCTGATTGCTGTTTCCCTGATAGAATGCCGAGTGACTTTGATATGCCGGGTTGGCCGGAGTTATCTGCCAGGTGGTCCCGTCGTTGTTGGCATCTTCGAAAAACCAGCCTGCCCTGCTTTCGTCAACCGAAAAACCCATACTGAAAGGCATTTCGCTACAGGCAACATTCTCGACATCAGCATTCAATGTGTCATTATCGTGGTACGCATCGCATACAAGGCCACTGTAAACCTTCACATGATATAAAGAACCGGGATTCTGACTAAAATCAGCAGTTTGCTCAAATGCAAATACCAGCGACGACATGGGATCGATGGTTTCACTAATATTCTCGGTAACTACTGTACCTCCATTAATCTGATACGAAACAGGGATATTACTTAAAGGGTCTAAACTGAAATTATCCACACGGACAGTAATTACCTGAGGTTCTGTAAAAGTCTGAGAAACAGGGGTGAGTAATTCTGTAATCTGAACATCGCAGGTAACAACCGGCATTATTCTGACAGTAGCATAATTATCGAGCGGAAATATACCGGTTCCCAGTGCATAGTATCCACCCAGGTTATCCCAACCCCAGTTGAAATGGAGGTAATCATTTTCGTCGTATCCATCGCACACCCAGGCATGGCCTTCGGGAAATACCTCAGAATCACCAACATACTGCACCGGTCGGTTGCTGTTTATTTCTGATTTTATCAGCGCAATCCATGCTTCATCGGAATAATCGCTTTTAAACTTTTTTACCGCGTTTGGAGAATATTTAAAAAATTCGGTAAAATTCGAAGGACCAGGACCGGCACCCGAGCTGGTAGCTGTATACTGCATTTCGACAGCCACCCCACAATGATACATCAGAGTTGCCACGGCATTGTTCTCGGCAGTCAGTATGTTGGGCATTTCGTCCCATTGATATTCGGTATTTCCGAAATCAGCTGACAACACTCCATAGAATGTTGAC
>JAKQPY010000137.1:0-8130 GCA_029564465.1 Bacteroidota bacterium
TTTCGGAATACTTCCGGCACTGGGATGTGGTAATCAACGACTTGATACATGCCATGGTGCTCGCCATAATAATTATTGTAGCTGCAGTTCCCGAAGGTTTACCCATGATGATTGCCATGGTACTTTCGCTCAATATGCGTAAGATGCTCAGCGAAAAAGTGCTTGTGCGAAAACTTCTTGGTATCGAAACTGCTGGTAGCGTAAATATACTGTTTTCCGATAAAACGGGAACCATCACCAAAGGCCGCCTTGATCCGATTTTTATGATAGGAGGCAAACTCGAAAAGTTCGAAAAATACAGCGATATACCTACGGTACTGCGCGATATGGTACGCATTGCCCTGGTGGATAACAGCTATTGTGTGCTCGATTCTTATGGTGAACCGGTGGGCGGTAACGCTTCGGAACAGGCCTTGATACGCTTTGTTGACGTTAACGACCGCATCAACGAGCATCCCATTACCGAAGCCTTGGCCAACATCCGTTTCGATTCAGCGAAGAAATTTTCGGCTACCCTTGTTAAAGGCGGTCCTGCCCTGAAAGAAATTTTCCTTACCGACCATGTAAGTTTCGTAAAAGGGGCTACCGAAATTCTGATGGAAAAATGCACCACCTTTTTCGATGCCGAAGGAAAACTTCACAAACTCGATTCTAAACGCGAGCTCATCGAAATGTCGGATGACCTGGCCAATCAGGGTATCCGGCTGATAGCGCTGGCTTGCTCCGACAATCCCATCGAAAATGGGGGAGACCTTCCCGAAGGAATGGCTTTGCTGGGAATCATAGGAATTAAAGACGAAGTGCGTCCCGAATCGAAACTGGCCATTCAAAGCGCCCAGGAGGCAGGCATACAGGTGGTTATGATTACCGGTGACCGCAAAGGAACTGCTGCTGCCATCGCCAAGGAAACCGGCCTGCTGCAGAACGCCAGCGATATTGTGCTCACCTCGCAGGAACTCAATCAGCTCACCGACGAAGAAGTGAGCAAACTGCTGCCCGATTTACGTGTGGTAGCCCGCGCCTTACCTACCGACAAAAGCCGTCTGGTGCGCATTGCCCAGGCTGCAGGAATGGTGGTGGGCATGACCGGCGACGGGGTTAACGACTCTGCAGCCCTCAAACAGGCTGATGTCGGATTTGCTATGGGCAGTGGCTCCGAAGTGGCAAAAGAAGCCGGCGACATTGTAATTCTCGATGATAATTTTTCTTCGATTACCAACGCCGTTCGCTATGGTCGTACCATATTTAAATCAATACGTAAGTTCATCATCTTCCAGCTCACCGTAAATATTGCAGCGGTGCTTACTGCCTTTATCGGACCATTGTTGGGATTCGATTTCCCCCTCACCATTATTCAGATTCTGTGGATTAACATCATCATGGATACCCTCGCAGCGCTCGCATTAGGTGGTGAACCTGCCCTGCAACGTTTTATGAAGGAAAAACCCATTAAACGTGAGGCAAACATTTTATCGAAATATATGACGTCGTCAATTTTCACCGGTGGATTGTACATTACGGCATTTGCATTGTTTTTCCTGTTATTTGAACCCTTCCGCGAATTATTTACCCGTAACGGAATTCCCAGTGAACCCGTATTTCTTACCGCATTTTTCAATCTGTTTATTTTCCTGATAATGTTTAATGCGTTTAATGCCCGTACCGAAACTACCCGTTTATTCGAAAACATACGTGGCAACAAAGGATTTCTTCCAATTATCGGATTGATTTTCGTTATGCAGATTGTGTTTACCTATATCGGAGGGGAACTACTCCGCACCGAGGCATTACGCGTAAGCGAATGGCTGATTGTGTTGGGAATGGCAGTCACCATTATTCCCGTTGATTTACTCCGAAAAAGTATTATTGCCAAAAAATCGGTGTAGTACGGGTGTCAATTGTAAATATGGTAGGGAATAAGTTTACATGACGTGTACCCTATAGAATTGTAGCTGATATAACTATCATATTATCAATAAAATTTGGTGGCTAAAAACTCAAATTTGCCGCTCTTACCAAATTTATTTTGTTCTCAAACTTGTTTGAATATTCTCAGTCAGCCCAAGTTCATCGTCCACTGCAGGTAACGCGCCGTGGGCTGGCCCCGACAAAAATGCGAGCCAACCCGGGCGTGAATAGCCGTTTAATAGAAAAAACAACAAAGGGCTAGAGAAGCAAACTACCCGCAGACCCGAACAAGGTTTGCTTCTCGACGCTTTGGTTTGTCGGCCAAAGGTGGAGGGCTTGCGCTGACAAAACACTACTTTGTTAGTTTTTTCATTAAACGGTTAGAGCGGGGAGAAGCATATTTTTGTCTTGACTTTTTGGTTACTTTTTGTGTCAAGACAAAAAGTAAAAAATGAAACTTATTTTAAATGTAAGTAGTCTCATAGTCAAATAAACCATCTTCAACAAGCAGGTACATTGTTGTCACTTTTTTGCGCGTGCTTCGACGCCGCCAGCACAGGCCCAAAAAAGTAACCTAAAAAGGGCGCAACGAGCAAGAAATCAGCATTCCCTTGTCGCACATCCCCCCTTATGGGCCACTCATGCTGCTTTTTACGCGCTCGTTGACTCCCCCCGCGGTGTTTGCTCTCACTCACGGGCTTTACCAAATTCCCTTCGCGAATCTTCGATTTCGCTGTGTATAAAAGTTTGTGTTTTCAATCGCGATGCTTTCCACCCTGGTCACAACCGGTTAATGTGTCACTGAAGATAGACCGTGTAGATAGCATATTGGGATGGTGAGTATTGCCGAAATATCAAGACAAAAAGCCAAGAGAAAGAATGACTTTATTCATCACTCTTCGTGACTAATCTGAAATGTATAATTCAAACGAATTAAATTGGACAAGGCAATATATTTTTGTTTAAACCTAAGTAAGGAATAAGTGCAGTTTACTTTCGGTTTGTTAATAGATTTTGCACCAAAACCTTACACCTTGCGCAGCGATAGCTGAATCCTGCCCTTTTGCTTATCGATACCAATAATCCGTACACTGACGTGCTGGTGTATTTTTACAATTTCGTTTGGATCTTTTATAAACCGGTCGGCCATGTTCGAGATGTGAATCAGTCCGTTTTGTTTGATGCCTATATCAACAAAAGCCCCGAAATTGGTAATGTTTGTGATAATGCCCGGCAATTCCATCCCTTCGTGTAAATCGTCGATGCTGTGAATGCCGGCGGCAAACTCAAGCACTTTGGCTTTCTGACGCGGGTCGAGGCCGGGTTTTTCGAGCTCATGCATGATATCGGTCAATGTAGGAAGCCCGACGTTTCCGCTTACGTAGTTTTCGAGACGGATGGATGCCCTCAGCGATTTGTCCGAAATCAGCTGGTGTACCGTGCAGTTCAGGTCTGCGGCCATTTTTTCGACAATGTGATAGCTTTCGGGATGTACGGCTGTGTTGTCGAGTGGATTCGCCGCATCGCGTATCCTCAGGAATCCGGCTGCCTGTTCAAAGGCTTTTGGCCCGAGTCGTGTAACTTTCTTCAGTTGGTCTCTGGTTAAAAATGCCCCGTTTTCCTTGCGGTAATCCACAATGTTCTGAGCCAGCACCGGTCCGAGACCCGAAATATAGGTAAGCAGGTGTTTGCTGGCTGTGTTCAGATTGACACCCACGCTGTTTACACAGCTTTCCACGGTGCGGTCGAGGCTGTCTTTAAGAAGTTTCTGATCAACATCGTGCTGATATTGTCCTACACCAATCGATTTCGGGTCGATTTTTACCAGTTCTGCCAACGGATCCACAAGCCTGCGTCCAATCGATACGGCACCGCGAACGGTAACATCGTACTGCGGAAATTCTTCACGGGCAACCGCTGAGGCGGAATAAACCGATGCTCCGTCTTCGCTCACCATAAATACTTTTAAATCGCGGTCGAAAGTCAGCCGTTTCAGAAACATTTCTGTTTCGCGGCCTGCTGTGCCATTGCCCACTGCAATTACCTCAATTTTATACTGCGATACCAGCGATATCAGTTTTTTTGATGCCTGAGCGCGTTCTTCCTGCGGTTTATGCGGATATATGGTTTCGTTGTGCAATAAATTGCCTTGCTCGTCGAGGCAAACCACCTTGCAGCCCGTGCGATATCCCGGGTCAATGGCCAATACGCGTTTTTCGCCCAAAGGCGGCGATAGCAGGAGTTGCCTCAGGTTATTACGGAACACTTCAATGGCCTGTACATCAGCAAGCATTTTACTATTTGAGGCAAATTCGTTTTCGATAGAAGGTTTCAGCAGACGTTTGTAGGCATCTTCAACAGCCCGGCTCACCTGTTGGGCACACTCGGTGCGGTTCTTCACAAACTGACGCTGTAGTATTTCGAGCGACTTTTCTTCGGATGGCGAAATATCAACCCGCAGCAGCCCTTCGCGCTCAGCACGCCGTATGGCCAGCAGCCGGTGTGATGGACACTTCGACAGTTTTTCGCTGTAATCGAAGTAATCTTCATATTTCGCCGCTTCTTCCTTTTTCGTTTTAACGAGCTTCGACGTGATTACTGCTTCGTGGGCAAACACCTGCCTGATGCGCTCGCGGGCTTCGGTGTTCTCGTTAACGGTTTCGGCAATTATATCGCGGGCTCCCTGTAGGGCTTCTTCAACCGATGCCACCTTATCGTTCAGGTATTTGGCAGCTTCGAATTCCACACTACCGAAAGCCTGCTTAAAAATGAACTGCGACAAAGGCTCCAGCCCGTTCTCGCGCGCTATCATGGCACGTGTTCTCTTTTTGGGTTTGTAAGGCAGATACAAGTCTTCCAATACGGTGGCGTCCCAGGTGCTTTCGATGGCTTTTTTCAGTTCCGCACTCAGCTGACCCTGACTTTCGATGGAGCTTAATATGCTTTCTTTGCGATGTGCAATTTCGGAGAATCTTTCGTGCTCGGTCTGCACCAGAGCTATCTGTTCCTCGTCGAGGTTGCCGGTTACTTCTTTCCGGTAACGTGCTATAAAGGGTATGGTGGCTCCCTGTTCGAGCAGATGCACTACCGCCATCACCTGTCGTTTGCTGATGCCTGTTTTTGCGGCTACCAGATCGGTAAGCAGATTTTCCATGTCGAAATGTTTTGTGCAAATATAAAAAACGAAATTCAGGCTGTGACCATTTCTTTTTATGATTGCATACAATTCGGCTTTAATTCGCGCTTACGAAAATCTTTTTCGGGTGTTTATCAGATACAGACCGGCAATAATCAGCAAATTCATTACACTGATAATTAAAAGGTTAAAATCGAAAGTGTCGATATATGTATTGCCGATTTTTTTTGCCGGTGCAAAGTAATGTGCACGTCCCGCATTGTTGTCAGGCAAATAAAAAACAGGGGCAAAGCGCCTTACTAAGCGCATTTGGTTGTTATCAACCGTAAAGGCAGGAACCGGATTGACCAGCAAGAGCGCCAGTTGCTGATTGTGATTCTCCTGTTTCATTTTGTTCATGTCGTACACTTTGGCCAGTTGTTCCTGCATGGTCTGTTCGCTGTTGATGCACTCATGCAGTAATCGCGAAAACACAGTTTTCAGCAGGGCTGTTTGACTTTCGAAATCAGTGGCGGTGTTAACACGGAACTTTTCCCGCTTGATTTCGTTCTGCAATAGTTGCTGCGCAGCCCTGCGGTCTTTTTTCGCCAGCAACTCGGTGTACGGAATCACGTGATTCAGGTACCAGGCAGCCCTGTATTTCTGATAATGAACCGTATAAAATTGCTTTTCCCATGTATTATTTACAAAAGCATCTACTGCAATCGCTTCGAATGCCCAACGGGTGGCGGCAAGGTCAGCAACCGGCGGAGTAAATGAAGTGCTTTGCAGGCATCGCGGAAAATTATCGAAGTTGATAATCAATCCGCTCAGTAGGAGTTGGGGTACGATGATCAGAGGAACGACAAAATACACGGTGCTGAGTTGGCGAAATACCGACGAAAGCAGCAGTCCCAAAGCAGCTCCGTGAAAGAACACGACAATCATCAACAGGGTGAGCCGCCAAAACCTTATCGGAATAGCCAGCATTCCCGACAGTATGCTCACCATGAGCATGGCCATAACTACCGATACCAGCAACATCCTGATCAGCTTGCTGCTCACCCACCAGGCCATATCGCGGCTGATGAGTTTTTCGCTGCGCCTGAAACTCCGGTCGCCGCAAACTTCGTTGCCGGCCACCATCATACCGGTAAAAACAGCCGTTATCATCATCATCAGAAAAGCCGCCGGTATATTGGGGTTGGTGCTATAGTTATAATCTCCGGCACTTCCCCGGCTCACAAAGGCAATAAGCAGAAACAACACAGCTGCCGACACAAATATTGCGGCACTTGACCAGGGTTTCCGAATCATTCGTTTTACATCCCTTGCAAAAAAATGCAGGGTGAGGGCTACCATGCGGCAAGGCTGTTTTTTGTTTTTATCAGTCGTTTTTTTCGTTGAAAAATTACCATGCTCATGCGCGCTCTTAAATGATTCGTACCATTGTTGCGGACTGATTTTCCGTTCACCGGTGCGGTTTCCTGCTTCATCGAGCCTTGTTTCTTCAACAATACTGAATAAATCGGCGGGGTTGTAGTGCATACACACCGGGCAGGCAAGGGCGCGGTTGTCGGCAGTTTCCGAAATATTTCTGAAGTATGTGGCAGCCCCGGACGTTTCGCCATAATACACCGGAAAACCGCCTTTGTCGAGTTGTATGAGGTAATCGGTTTGGTGAAGCAACTCAAACGAAGGCTGGTGCAGCGAACATATTACCAGACTGCCCTGTGCTGCGAGGTTTTTAACGATTGTTATCATTTCGATGGCATCACCCGACGATAAACCACTGGTGGGCTCGTCGAGTAGTAATACTTCGGGCGAAGTGAGCAACTGCAAAGCGATTGCCAGCTTCTTGCGCTGCCCTCCCGACAACTGTGATTGCCCGTGGCTTCCCGCCTTTTGGTGCAATTGACCTGTTAAACCGGTTTTTACAGCAACCTCCGAAACAATTTCGCTGCCAATATACCGTGCAACAAGCCCTGCTTTTTTGAGCAGGGCAAGTCGCTCACGCAGAATTTCTTCTACGGTAAACTCCGCGATAAAAGCCTCATCCTGTTCCACATATCCGACTTTTATCCTTTCACCATGGTCTGAAGAAATACGAATTTCTCCGGTGTCAGGGCTCAGAACTCCGGCTATCAATTTTAGTAACGTGCTTTTACCCGATCCGCTTCTGCCTGATAGCGCAACTAAGGCAGGTCCTTCGATTGTCAGACTGACAGGCTGTAAAACGTTTTTTTTCCGGTAGCTATACTTCACTTGGTTCAGTTCAATCCGGATCGCCGAAGCTTTCGAACCGCAATAATGCCTCTGCAACGACGCAAAACTTACATGGTTGCCCTTATTATCCGCGATTTCCATTCCCGGCTTTATTTCGGCAATTGTATTTACAACAATAGGGTGGTCATTAATTAAAAATCCGGTGTCGCAGAATTTTGCAAGAAACAAGCCCGAAGCAGCATCGTGCCATGATAACATGCCAGGCAATTGCATCCGGATGTCGCTTTTTTCCGGAACGGTGCTATCGCTGATGAGTTGGCGAAGTACTTGTTGACTTTCGTAATCAATATTCAGGCTGTCGGCAGCTAATGTCAGATAATCGTCGGTCTCGGTTTCTTCGCCTTGCCGATCCGAAATCAGTTCGGCCAGCCTCAGCCACAACAAGATGCGGGTTGCCCTGTCGAAGCGCTGATTGATTTCGTTACAAAAACGTATCAGTTTTACCGAATTGGAACCGATTTTTTTCATCCGTCCGGCCGATTCATACGAATTCAACATTTCCTGAAACAATGCGGTAAACTCAGCGTGTTTTTTGTCGGGGATAAAACTATTCAGGAAGTTGGTAAAAGCCCGGTGTTGCCTGATATTAACGCGATTAACCGTCGACGAAAGTATCAACGCCAGCATGCGCATCAATACTAAGTGAAATTCGTTTGCACCGGCCATCGGTAGAATTTTTAATATCGTAAAGGTCTTTAACTTTTTATTAAGATGCAATATGCAATCTGGTTTTTTATCTTTCGTTTTTCATTTTGCGTTGGGATTTTGCCTGATGCGTTAATGTGCAAATGATTGAACGAATTTGTTTATTTTTGTCGGAC
>JAKQPY010000138.1:0-1326 GCA_029564465.1 Bacteroidota bacterium
TGAAACCAGTTTTGGTCAACTTTTTTGCTGATTTGAACATAGGTACTGTTCGCCGGGAAAGCGGCAGGATTACCCGCAATATCACCTTCAAGCCCTAATGCAACTTCAGCAGTGGTAACTGCGCCATCATTGATATTAACTTCAATGTTTAAGGGCACTGAAGCAATCTGCTTATAACCGAAAAGCAGTATAGCCGGCTTGACCTCATCGGTTGAATTAACCTTATATGGCACATATCTAAGATTGTAATTACCATAAGGAAGATAAACCGATGCAGAGCCGTATCCGCTCCAGGTGTGATAATCCCAGTTTCTATAAAGAATTCCACCGATGTTATCAGCCTGGTTGATATTAATTAATCCTTTTGGCTGCTTTACATGGTTGAACACATGGACTTTGCCTTCTGAATCTGCAGTGAAACCAGAATACATGGCATCATAATAGCTGGAAACAGCATAGTTATCTCTCTGACCGTCACCTGGCAAATACAGCTCACAATATTGATTTTCGGGCCACAAAATTTCAAAGGTTCCGCTGCTCAGATTTTCGGGGTAAACATATTTTAAGACACGAAAAGCACTTGGGGCATTGCCCAATGAAACACGAACATATCCACCCTGGCGGATTCCTGCCGCCCCGTCGACCTTGGGCTGAACAACCACTTTATAACCGCGCGACAAAGAAACCTTAATTTCTTCGGTTGCAATGGTTTCTACTCCAAACAGGTTATAAAAAAGAGTATCTCCGGTCTTCCAGGTCAGTTCTGCTCCTTCAGGAGGAATAACGAGGTAGCCAATATTTGGTGAGGGGTTACTGGTAGAATTGGCCGTTCTATAAATGTTTGGCAGGCGAACCGTAGCTTTTCCTGTCGAATCGGTTAAAACCGGCCCGGCCTGATAAGAAGAATTACTCCAGCCATAGTTTTTATCCCACATACAAACTTTGGCGTCTTTGACGGGCAAGCCAGCGGCATCGTTAACCTGAAAGTTGAAGCTGGTTGCTGTTGTCTGCGAAAATGCAGCAAAGTTTCCGATACAAAGCAGAGTGTAAAAACAAAAAACGACAAAACGACGCAAAAAACTGTGGCTATTCATCGTAACCTCCCGGACACTATTATAAGTTTATGTAAAACGGCTTGCCCGAAAGCAACCCGAAATCCCCGTATTCATTTACCTAACTCTACATAATCTAAGCAAAAATTGTCAACTCAGAAAAAAGCCCCCCGCAAAAGCGGGGGGCAACTATAACAGATCAACTATCAGCGGGAAACTGTAGCTCCCGGCAGATTAACCACTGAACCTGCCACAGACGAAAGAATTGTCTGTG
>JAKQPY010000141.1:0-13863 GCA_029564465.1 Bacteroidota bacterium
GACAACTCTTGATTTTTAAAATTGTTTCTGATGGAAATTTCGTTGGTAGGAGTTTTCGGTGATTACGACATGCATACATGGCTATTCTACGCGCATCAATCTTGTCGTTTGAACCCCGTGCAAGACCTATTGAGCGTTTAATCTCAACCCCGGGAACTACGCTGTAACAAAGATCTTTCTGGTCAAGCAAGTAAGCCAGTAAGTACCCATAGGTACCTGTGTGCTCAAAGCAAAACCATGCATCAGAAAGCGAATAACCAAGCTTAGATACTCTTTCCTGGATACTCTTAATACCTGACTTATTGTTTTGCACCCTAAATTCAAAAAGTCTGCTTTCGCTTAGACTTTCGATGAAACAGACATCCAAAGTATCCTTTGAAATGTCGATGCCAATAAATACTTTTTTCATATTTTTGTTTTTAAGTTTAACTTGTTACCGGATAGTTGTTTTGACTAAAACCTTTAATTAGCCTGATAGCTAAAGATTCTAACTGGTCATAGCAACTTAAAAAGAACAGAGGACTAATACGAACGATAGGTATTTCCTACGCAATGACATAGTTCACCTCTGTTCTTTCCGGTAATTTAATTGCCATAAAATTACAACTAATTTTTACGGTGCGAATCTAAAGGCAATGACGGGTGGCATATTACTCTTACCTCACATTATCAATTACGTATGCGGGAGAATAGCAATTATTGTCTGTAGTACATTAACATCAAATTTTCATTGGTGATTCCCTTCGGGAAACACGATTTTAATTAAATTTGCATTCTTTAATATGATTGTGCATGATGATTCCGGCGAATTTAAAGAAAATATATAGCGTTTTTCGGAAGAAACCCTTCCTACTTCTGGATGCCGGATCGGGTAACAGCGCCGCCACCAAGCTAAAAAAGCACATGCCCAAATGCCTGTACTATGGCATCGACATAACCCGCGATTACAACTACCGGCCTGATGATTTTGCCCTCATGGAAGGATTTTGGGAAAAAGACCTTACGCAACTATCCTTCGGCGACATCCCCGATCAGCACTTCGACGCGATAATTATGACCCATGTGATAGAGCATCTTCACAACGGAGATCAGGTAATCGAAGCCTTACTCAGCAAACTGAAATCCGGCGGGTACATCTACATAGAATATCCCTCGGCACGTAGCGTGAACTTTCCGAGCAAACGGGGAACCCTGAATTTTTACGATGACCCCACCCATGTGAGAATTTACACATTAAACGAAGTAAAAAGCATTGTCGAAAAATCGGGGTGCACAGTTCAGGATGCTGCCATTCGCCGTGATTTAAGAAACATACTGATTATGCCTGTAAAAATGCTGCATAACCGCATCAAATACGGCTATGTAATGAGCTCTGTCTATTGGGACTGGTACGGATTTGCCGAATATGTATTCGCCCGGAAAAACTAGCTTATTCCTCTTCCTTCTTCTTCTTAAGCTTCAGCAAAACCTCCTCCTGAATTGCGGTCGGAAGCGGCATATACTGGTGGAATTCCATCGAATAGTTGGCACGTCCGCTGGTAATATTTCGCAGCGAGGTAGCATAGCCAAACATCTCGGATAGAGGCACCAATCCGGTAAGCTTCTGCGAACCCTTGCGGTAACGACGCATATTATCAATTCTTCCCCTGCGGCGGTTAAGATTGCCGGTTACATCACCGATATAATCATCGGGAGTATTCACTTCGATTTTCATTACCGGTTCAAGCAGTATCGGTTTCGCTTTTAAGAAAGCCTGTTTAAAACACATCGAAGCACAAAGCTGAAAGGCCATATCGGAAGAATCGACCGGGTGATATTTTCCGTCGAGGATGGTTACGCGCACATTTTCGATGGGGAAACCCGCAAGAATACCACGGTTCAGGGTGGTTTGAATACCCTTACTGATGGAGGGAATATACTCGGCCGGAATATTTCCGCCTTTAATTTTATCAACAAACTCGAAACCTCCGTCGGTTTTAGGTTCAACGCGCATCAGTATCTGAGCGAATTGTCCTTTGCCTCCGGTTTGTTTTGCGTGCCGGTATTCGGCTTCAACATCCGTGGTGATGGCTTCGCGATATGCCACTGCAGGCTCACCGGTTTCAACTTCGAGCTTAAACTCTTCTTTCATGCGGTCAACCATAATTTCGAGATGCAATTCTCCCATTCCGGCAATTACGGTTTCGTTGGTTTCCTCATCAAAACGTGCATTGAACGAAGGGTCTTCGTTGGTGAGTTTAGCCAGCGCAGCACTTAGCCGGGTCTGGTCTTTCTGGTTTTTCATATTCACCTTCATCTCGATTACCGTGGGTGGAACCGTGATGTTTTCGAGAAGTAACGGATGATCGGGACAGCACAATGTATCACCGGTTTTGGTGTTCTTCATCCCGATAAGGGCAACTATATCGCCGGGGCCGGCTTTGGTTATTTCTTCCCGCTCTTTGGCTTTGATTCTCAAAATACGGCCTACTCGTTCTTTCTTACGTTTGGTGGCATTAAGTATTTCCATCCCGCTTTCGATATTGCCCGAGTAGATTCTCACAAATGTCTGCTGACCTACATAAGGGTCGTTAATCAGTTTAAAAGCCAGTCCCGAAAAAGGATCTTTTGCCGATGGCAGGCGGCTGTGGGTTTTGTCTTCGACGAATAGGTCGGATCCGATAACAGCGCCTTTATCAATGGGCGAAGGCAGGTAATCGACCACTGCATCAAGCAATAGCTGAACACCTTTGTTTTTATAGGCAGCTCCGCAAAACACCGGGGTTATCAGCAATTTGAGGCATGCCTCACGAATGGCTTTCTTCAACAATTGCGACGATACTTCTTTTTCGTCAAAATACAGGCTGAGGATTTCCTCATCAAAATCGGCAAGACGCTCAACCAACAGTTTTCGGGCTTCCTGAAACTTCTCGGCATACGAAGCAGATATGGGCACTTCAAAACGTCCGGCTTCGGTAAACTCATAGGCTTTGGCTTCCACGATATCAATCATACCGGTAAAATCAGCTTCAGCACCCATGGGAATCTGAAGAGGGAGTGCCCGTGCATCCAGAAAATCGTTCATTTGGTTTACCACGTCGTAGAATGAGGCTCCCGTGCGGTCCATTTTATTGATAAAAGCAATGCGTGGCACCTTATAGCGGTCGGCCTGATACCACACGGTTTCACTCTGTGGCTCAACGCCACCGACGGCGCAAAACACGGCAACCATACCATCAAGAACGCGCAACGAACGCTCTACCTCCAGGGTGAAATCGACGTGTCCGGGGGTATCGATAATGTTTATCTGATGATTGTTCCAACTGGTGGTTATTGCGGCTGAGGCAATGGTAATACCCCGCTCCTGCTCCTGTTTCATAAAATCCATGGTTGCCTGCCCGTCGTGCACTTCACCAAGTTTACGGTTGACACCGGTTACAAACAAAATACGCTCGGTCACGGTAGTTTTTCCTGCATCGATATGGGCAGCAATGCCTATGTTTCTCAGTTTACTGTATGTCATAATTCCAATTTTACGAAAGGCGGCAAATGTAGTTAAAAACTTCGAGTATTCGCCACAAGGTTAAATAAGTGAAAATAAAAAGCGATAAATCTAATTTTTCCGGTCTGGTTTTCTTCTGAATGGCTTGCGCCGAAAGTTTTTGCGTTTGTCGGATCCACCCGATGTACTGGGATTGTATTCCGGGGTTTTACCCAGCGATTCGGGAACTGCCTGTTTGGGAACTTCCTTATTAATTAGCTTTTCGATGCTGGCAAAAGCACGTTGTTCGGCTTCGCTGACAAAGGTAATGGCAATCCCTGTGGACTGTGCCCGGGCGGTACGTCCAATACGGTGCACATAATCTTCGGCATCGTGGGGCACATCGTAGTTTATCACCAGATCGATATCTTCCACATCGATACCCCGCGAAAGTATATCGGTGGCAACCAGCACACGTATTTTACGGTTTTTGAAATCGCCAAGTACCTGCTCCCGCTGATTTTGCTCTAAATCGGAATGGATTTCAGCTACCGAGAAACGTACCCGCTTCAGCACCCGGCACAATTCCTTTACGCCTATTTTGGTTGCGCAAAACACCAGGGCACTTCTCACATCATATTCGCGAAGGATATGTATTACCATTTCGCTTTTCTGCGACTGAAACAGCACAAAGGCCAGTTGGTTAATGGCTTCGGGTGGTTTTGCCAGAGCAATGTTAACTTCGGCAGGGTTTTTCAGAATTTTATTGGCGATTTGGCGAATACGCGGAGGCATAGTAGCTGAAAACATCAGGGTCTGGCGTTGCTCGGGCAGGAACGAAATTATACGCATTATGTCGTCGTAAAATCCCATGTCGAGCATACGATCGGCCTCATCGAGAACCAGATACCGCAGGTTCGCAATTTTGGTTTTACCATCAGCCAGATGCGAAAGCATCCGTCCCGGCGTACAGATAACTATATCGGTGCCCAATTGCAATGCTTGTTGCTCACGCTGAAATGTAACCCCATCGCCGCCGCCATACACCGAAACCGAGCCAACACGGGCGAAATAGGCAAGGCCCATCAGGTGTTGTTCAATTTGCACGGCCAGTTCGCGGGTGGGGACAATAATCAGGGCTTTTATATCGTCGTCGCGGTCGTCGCTCACAATTCGTTGTATGAGGGGCAGCAGAAAAGCTGCTGTTTTACCGGTGCCCGTCTGCGCCGAGCCCATAACATCCTTCCCGCTGAGGATGAGCGGAATTACTTTTTCTTGTATCGGGGTAGCTTCTTCGTAACCTATTGCATCAATTGCTTCGAGCAAGCAATCATCAAAACCAAACTCTGTAAATCGCATTATACTTCTTTAAATAACTAACCGAACGGCTAAGTGTCGGTAAAAATCAAACTCCGGCAAAGATACGATTATATTGCCACAAAAAACACGATTACATAACATCACGCTGCCATATATCCCAGGCTTTATCGGCTTGTTCAAACAGCATCACCTCGCCATTCTGCGTGTAGGCACCCTGTGCAGCGCACTTTTTCATAAACTGGGTCTGAGGCGGATTATATACCAGATCGACACAGATATGATTTTCGGAAATTCCCTCGTAAGGAATTGCCGGAAAATCGTGGAACATGGGGTGCATTCCTACCGGGGTGGCATTGATGATGAGTTTATTTTCGGAAACAACACGCTGATTCAGAAACTGATAGCTAATGGTATCGTTACTTCCGGGCTTTCTCGAAACAAACTTGTAGGGCACTCCCATTTCTTTTAGAACAAAAGCAGTGGTTTTGGCCGAGCCTCCCGAACCTAAAATCAGTGCGGATACTTCTCGTCGGTTGATGGCACCCGAAAGAAGTTTTCTCAGCCCGTCAACATCAGTATTATAACCCTTCAGACCATAATTATCACCATCTCTGAAAATGCTGATTACATTCACCGTGCCTACTCGCAAAACCAAGGGGTCATGCTCGTTCAGGTAAGGAATTACCAACTCTTTATAGGGAGTTGTTACATTCAGCCCGACAAGATTTTTCTGGGCTTTCACTAAATTGTGAAGCTTGGTAATATCCGTCAATGGAAAAGTGTGGTAAATGGCATGCGAAATTCCTAAATCCGAAAACTTGTTGGTAAAATACGTTTTAGAGTAGGAATGGCCCAGGGGATATCCGATGAGTCCGAATTCTTTTTTATTCTCCATGAGTCTCCTCCTTTTTGGCTGCAGCTTTTTCCATTACCCAGATACAGACAAAGCCAAAAATCATAATTGCCAGAGCCACATACAATTCAGTTCCGGGCTGCGGAAGTTTCCAGATATAACCGGTTGTTTTTTCCACAGCACCGAATTTTTGAACCACAGCATCCTTCCAAGGCCATATTATCAATAATGACCCAAGAATAAACCCTGAAATACCAGCAATGGTCTGATTACGGAATTTTCGGAACACCCACGACAGTACATAAGAAAAACCTAACAAACCGGCAACAGCTCCAATTACTACGGGCAAAAGCACTTCAATCCGGAGTTGCGTAACTGCCTCAATCATCACCAGATGATAATTTCCGAGTAAAATAAGCACAAATGAACCGGAGATACCGGGCAATATCATGCTGCAAGCGGCTACAATCCCACACAAAAACAAATAGAAAATATTGTCGTTCTGCGATGCGGGCGTCATAAACGAAATGGCCACAGCAATACCGGTTCCAATCAGATAGGTGAGTATCACCGAAAACGACCATTTTTTAATAGTAATCGTCACAAATAATACCGATGCCAGCACCAATCCGAAAAAGAATGACCACAAATAGACGGGGTAATTAATAAAAAGGTATTCAAACAATTTGGCAACCGTTAAAATTGCGGTACCTATACCTAAGAATAGCCAAAAAAGGAAAACGAAATCAATATGTTTGAAAAAACCTTTAAAATTGCCTTTTAACAAGAGTTTTAAAGCAGTCAGGTTAAACGATTTTATAGCGTTAATCAGTCTTTCGAAAATACCGGTAATAAAGGCGATGGTTCCACCCGAAACACCCGGAATTACATTGGCAATTCCCATAGCCAGGCCTTTCAGAACAAGCAAAATTGCATTTTTTACTTTCATTAACCCATTGTTTTTTGTTGCCGCGAAAATACGAAAAATAGGTTTGTCCAAGCAAGTGTATCTAAAAACTTATCGGCAAAAACCCAATGTTTATTAACAGCGAAAAACAAAACAGAAACTAAGTTTGCTAATTTTGCATTTTCTTACAGTTATAATATGAATCAGCAAATATCACTTGAGACACTGAAAGGTAAAATACAGGGAGAACTTCTCATTGACAATGTAAGCCGCATTCTTTATGCCACCGATGCATCGGCCTACCGCGAAAAACCCTTTGCCGTGGTAGTAGCAGCCAATAAAAACGACATCCTGGAAACCATCCGCTTTGCTGCAAGCCATCATATACCCGTGATACCACGAGCTGCTGGCACCTCGCTGGCCGGACAGGTTGTGGGTCGGGGTATTGTAATTGATATCTCGAAGCATTTCAGGAATGTAATTGAGATGAATGTTCAAGAAAAATGGGTGAAGGTGGAACCCGGTGTAGTACTTGATGAACTGAATAAAATAGTGGCGAAGCATGGCCTGTTCTTCGGGCCTGAAACATCAACCTCGAACCGTTGTATGATGGCCGGTATGGTAGGCAACAACTCCTGCGGAGCCCATTCTCTGATTTATGGCAGCACACGCGACCATACTATCGAAATGGAATGTATACTCAGTGATGGCAGCGAAGTAGTATTCGGACCCCTGTCACGCACCGAATTTGAAAAGAAATGCACACTTCAGTCACTCGAAGGCGATATTTACCGGAATATCAGCATAATACTTGGCAGCGAAGAAAACCGTCGTGAAATTGAACTGCAATATCCCGATAAGGAGATTAAACGAAGAAACACAGGCTACGCCCTCGATTTGCTGATGGAAACCGAAATTTTCAGCAATAGCAACGAAAAATTCAATTTCTGCAAGCTGCTGGCGGGTTCCGAGGGAACACTGGCATTTACCACAGCGATAAAACTGAACCTTGTTGACCTGCCCCCAAAACAGAAAGCCCTGGTGTGTGTACATACCAAAACCCTTAGCGAGGCCTTCGAAGCCAACCTGATTGCACTGAAATACGAGCCCGGTTCGGTGGAGCTTATGGACAAAAAAGTGCTTGACCTTACCAAGGAAAATATCAGCCAGAACCGCAACCGCTTCTTCGTGGAAGGCGATCCCGAAGCCATTCTTATTGTGGAATGGGCGCGCGACAGCATGCAAGAAATCGAAATCCTGGCAGCGAGGATGGAAGCCGATATGCGCGAACATGGCTACGGGTATGCTTTCCCGATGATCACCGGCAGTGATATACCGCGCGTATGGGATCTCCGCAAAGCCGGTCTGGGAGTATTGTCGAATATGCCGGGCGACCGTAAGCCCGTCCCTGTGATAGAAGATACAGCAGTGGCTCCGAGACTTCTGCCGCAATACATGCATGAGTTCGAAGAAATTCTGAAAAAACTTAAGCTCGATTGCATTTATTATGCACATATCGGGACGGGGGAACTGCACCTGCGTCCGGTACTCAATCTGAAAGATAAAAATGATGTGGAACTATTCCGCAGCATTGCCCTCGAAACTGCCCTGCTGGTAAAAAAATACAAAGGCTCGCTGAGTGGTGAGCACGGCGACGGCCGCCTGCGTGGCGAATTTATCCCCCTGGTTCTGGGAAATAAAATCTACGGTTTGCTCAAAGAACTGAAAGATGTATGGGACCCCAAGCACATCTTCAACCCCAACAAGATTGTTGATACCCCGCCCATGAACAGCAGCCTGAGGTATGAGCCGGGTATGAAACTACCTGAAATTGAAACCATTTTCGATTTCTCGTCTACCGGCGGGATGCTGCGCACGGCCGAGAAGTGCAATGGAGCTGGCGACTGCCGTAAAACCCATATCATCGGGGGAACACTCTGCCCCAGTTTTCAGTACACCCGCGACGAAAAGCACTCCACACGTGCACGTGCCAACACCATCCGCGAGATAATGACCACATCGGACGAGGCCAATCCTTTTGCTTCGAAAGAAATATATGATGTGCTCGATTTATGCCTCGTTTGTAAGGCCTGTAAATCGGAATGTCCCTCGGGTGTGGATGTCGCCAAACTGAAAATGGAATTTCTGCAGCATTATTACGATGTTCATGGCATTCCGCTGCGAAGTCGTGCCATTGCCTATCTGCCCAAAATTCACAAACTGGTTTCGCCCATCCCCGGAATTGCCAACTTTTTTCTTGGCAATCGCTTCTTTTCGGGTATAATGAAGAAAATTATCAAGTTTGCTCCACAGCGCAATTTTCCGCTGATGCACAGACCATCGCTGAAAAGATGGGTAAAAAAGTACACCGGGGAGATACAAACCGGTTCACCCATAAAAACGGTATATCTATTCAACGACGAGTTTACGAATTACCTTGATGCAAATACCGGCATTGCGGCCATTCAACTGCTGAACCGTCTGGGCTATCGGGTGATTATTCCGAAAACTGCCGAGAGTGCCCGCACCTGGTTGTCGAAAGGCCTGGTGCGCACTGCCCGCAAACTGGCCAACCGCAATATTGAACTGCTGAAGGACCTGATCAGCGAAGATACACCGCTTGTTGGTCTGGAACCATCGGCATTGCTGGGCTTTCGCGATGAATTTCCCGACCTCGCTTATCCGCACAACAAAGAAGCCGCCCTGAAAATGGCAAAACATTGTTTGCTCTTCGAAGAATTTATTGTGGGTGAAATGGAAAAAGGGAATATCAGCTCCGAAATGTTTACCGACGAAGCCAAAACACTGAAGTTTCACGGGCATTGTCAGCAAAAAGCTGTCAGCACAACCATAGCCACACGCAAGGCACTCAGCCTTCCGGTAAATTATTCGGTCAGCGAAATTCCTTCGGGATGCTGCGGCATGGCAGGTTCTTTCGGATACGAAAAAGAGCATTACGATGTATCGATGGGCATCGGTGAGATGGTTCTGTTTCCGGCCATTCGCAACAGCGAACCCGGTACAATTGTAGTGGCTTCGGGAACCAGTTGCCGTTGCCAGATAGACGATGGTACCGGAGTAAAAGCCCTGCACCCTGCCGAAGTACTCTGGATGGCATTGAAGAAGTAATTAAGAAAAATCTTTTACAGCGGGCACCTCGACTCCGCTCAGTGACCGCTGTTTCCCGGTCGTCGAGCGGAGTCGAGACGATCCGGGGATAATCTCAATCAAAAAAAATAAAATTTACTTTTCAGGTTTATTTTTATAATGTGTATCGTTTTTACATTCACTTAAATCAGGCAGTTTCTCAATATAACCCTTAATTAATGTTTCTTTCTTCTTGTGAGACCAATTTTGCACCTGTTTTTCTCGGTTAAATGCTTGATCAATATATTGAAACTCTTCAAAATAAACCAATTTCACAGGGAGGTGTTTTCGTGTGTAGTTTGAGCCAGTACCGCTATTGTGCTGGGCAACCCGTTGTTCCAGATTAATTGTACTTCCAGTATAAAAATTACCATTGGCACATTTCAATATGTACATAAAACCGCTCATTTTTCAAAGATATAAATCCTAATTTAATGAAAGCCCTTTAAAAATTAAACGATAAATTCGCTTGAGCTCCAAGTAAATCGTTTTGATTTTTAAATTCTTGGCAAAACATAGCGGGCACCTCGACTCCGCTCGGTGACCGCTGTTTCCCGGTCGTCGAGCGGAGTCGAGGCGATCTGTGGATAATGCAATTTCAATTACCAAGACACAAAGTATCTACGTCAATTCGCTCTGATTTTAATCTTTCCAATTCAGGAATATCAATTACTCGAAGATAGTAGAGTGTATCTATTACAGCGGGCACCTCGACGCCACCTCGGCCCGGTGACCGCTATTCCCGGTGCATTAATCTTCAACAAGCCGTAAACTCAGTTTATCGTATCGCCCGGTAGCATCTCCGGCATCAATCTCATAGGTGTAATGCCCATTTTTCAACGGTGTTTCCCCAACATAGTCGATGGGCTGCAATGTGTACACACTGCCATCGATAAACAGTTCGACAAAGGCATAATTGTAGGCTACCGAAAACTCCTTATAATCGCTTGTAGTTCCCGAAGTCAGGTCATCAAAACCCACATTGGCAAACGAAGTATTCAATACTACCGATGTGTAATCGGAACCGCTGGTATTCCGCAAACGGATAAACACTGAATTATTTTCGGTATCGCAACTCATGCCGGATATACCCATTATGGCAGGAATGATCAGCAACAGTATGGTTTTCAACAGAATTTTCATGAAGTCAGGTTTTATTATGTCAAATATAGTCAATTATCATATACTGCAATTCCGGGTCAAAAGCTTTTATATATTTGTGTTATAAACCGAATGTAAAATTATGAGATTAATAATTATTTCGTCGCTCTTGCTGATTGCTGTCGCAAATTATGCTCAAAGTTATACATCGTATTTTACCGGTAGTAGCACCAATGTTACGACTCAACCCGACGGGGGAATATGTCTGATGGGTGGCGCCACCGAAAACGATGAAGCAATGAAGTGGTTTTTGCAACGTGCCAACGGAGGTGATATACTGGTATTGCGTGCCAGTGGCAGTGATGGATACAACGATTACCTTTACGCTGAGCTGGGAGTGGCAGTTAATTCGGTAGAGACCATAGTGTTTAACACAGCGGATGCCGTGAATGATTTTTACGTGCAAACGAGAATTCAAAACGCGGAGGCCATTTGGTTTGCCGGAGGAGACCAGTGGAATTACGTAAATTACTGGAAAAATTCTCCCGTTGAGACCTTGGTGAACAATTCAATTCAGCAACGCAATATTGTAATTGGTGGAACCAGCGCCGGCATGGCCATTCTGGGAAGTCATTACTTTTCGGCGCAAAATGGTACGGTAACATCGGCCACTGCCCTTGCAAACCCATTCCACAATTTGGTAAGTATTGGCGGAAACGATTTTCTGAATGCCGGAGTGCTCAGCAATACAATTACCGATACACATTACGACAATCCCGACCGCCGGGGACGGCATGTGGTTTTTATGGCCCGCATGGCTACCGATTTTGCCATTGAACCCCGGGGTATTGCCTGCGACGAATACACGGCTGTGTGTATCGACGGTACTTTGGCCCGGGTGTATGGCAATTATCCATCGGATGACGACAACGCCTATTTCGTTCAGATGAACTGCGAACTGCAGGATCGTGGCCCGGAAGTCTGCACTCCTGGAACACCACTCACCTGGAACCGCGATGGTAAGGCACTCAGGGTCTTCAGGGTAAAAGGCACGCAAACCGGACAGTATTTTTTCGATTGGGCCGAAATGTACAGCGAAAGTGAGGGCGACTGGCTGTATTGGTATGTTGACAATGGCGTGTTTCACGAAACACCCGGAGAAGCTTACAATTGCAACATTGGTAAGCCTGATATTATTTCATCCTGCGAAGTCACTATTTCACCCAACCCGGTTGGAGAATATCTGAACATTAGCACCGGCAATATTGTGTCAGGACAAATCCTGATTTTTGATATCACCGGCAAAACAGTGTATTCGGGAAGTTTCGAAGGCAAGCACCTAAGCATCGATACGGGTTCTTTATTACCGGGCATGTATGTGGTTGAATTAAAATCTGATGCAATACAAACACGCACCAAGCTACTTAAGCTGTAGTATTTACGCTGGAAGTTATCATCCATAAGCACCTCCCTGCCACATCCCTCCTGCCCTTTTCAGCGCTGAGGTACCAAAGCGTTTACGAATATTATCCATAGCGATATACAGGTTTACCATTTCGGGGGTATCCTCAAACAGATTCAGTTGCTGGGTTCCCCTGATAAGTCCGCTGAAGCGCACTCCCACCAGCCTGATGAGCATGCGGCGGTTGTAGAGTTTCTCGAACAGCTCCAGCGTGGTTTTCATGATTGTATGGTCAAACGAAGTGTAGGCAATACGCTTCTGCAGGGTAAACGTATTGAAATCGGAATAGCGTATCTTCACCGTGATACACGACACCAGCCACTGGTCTTTACGCAGTTTGAAGCACAGTTTTTCGACCGAACCCGACAAGAGGCTGCGGATGCAGGCCACATCGGTGGTGTCGTGCTCAAAGGTATGTTCGCTGCCTATCGACTTGCGCTCGGAATACTGAATCACAGGCGTGGGGTCGATGCCGTTGGCCTTTTCCCAGATGCTGCGTCCGTTCTTCCCCAGCACTTTTTCCATCATCTCGGGCGGTATCAGCTTCAGCGTACGAATATCGGGAACACCCATCGAGCGGAGCAAACGGTAGGATTGTTTGCCGAGCATGGGAATTTTCCGTATCGAAAGCGGGTCGAGAAAGCCGGGAATTCCTGATGGCTGCACATACATCTCGCCACAGGGCTTCGACTCGCAGGTGGCAATCTTGGCCACGGTTTTGTTTACCGACATGCCCAGCGACACCGGCAACCCCGTTTCTTTGATAATACGTGTCCGTAACTCGTGCGACCATTTCTGCATACCGAAAAAACGGTCAAGACCGGTAAGGTCGAGATAATGCTCGTCGATACTGGCTTTTTCGTACACCGGGGCGCTTTCGGCAATAATATCGGTAACCATGCGCGAATAGCGGGTGTAAGTATCCATGTCGCCACGGATAACAACGGCATCCGGACAAAGCTGACGGGCCATTTTCATAGGCATACCCGAATGCACCGCATACTTTCGTGCCTCGTAGCTGCACGCCGACACCACGCCACGGTCGGAGCCACCGCCCACAATCACGGGCAGGTGGTTCAAACGGCTGTTTATCAGCCGCTCTACCGACACAAAAAAGGTGTCGAGGTCGAGGTGGGCGACAGTACGCTCGGGCATTTTGTTTAATTTTTAAGCACAACTACGATTACAATATAATCATTTTTGAAAATAAATCAAGCGAAGGCACAAAATTTTTGTTGGAGTCATTCTTTTTCGAAAAGGCAAAAATAGATTTTGTAATTACGCAGGAATGTGTACTTTTGTTGGCCGAAAAAATTGGAGAGATGCCAGAGCGGTCGAATGGGGCGGTCTCGAAAACCGTTGTCCGCTTTCCGCGGACCCAGGGTTCGAATCCCTGTCTCTCCGCCAAGCCACGAAGCAAATGAACGTAAAAGCCTGATTTTCAATGAAATCAGGCTTTTCATTTTCCTCCAATTTCTGCAAAAAACAGCGTTTTAGGGGGTTTCTGGGTGTCCTAAAGGTGTCCACGCCAAATTCAAAATTCATGGACACCTTTTTCGGTTCTTTTGCACTGATTTGCAACACTTTGCATTTTGATTTTAATGTTTTTGTAC
>JAKQPY010000180.1:0-28285 GCA_029564465.1 Bacteroidota bacterium
GGGTGATGCATAATTTCTTGTTTTATGCTTTTTTTAGATATTTTTGCAGCAACAAAACAAAAAACGGATGTTTGAGAATTTAACCGACAGATTAGAGCGATCGTTTAAACTGCTGAAAGGCGAAGGAAAGATTACCGAAGTAAATGTGGCTGAAACACTTAAGGATATCAGGCGTGCCCTTCTGGATGCCGACGTCAACTTTAAAACAGCCAAGCAGTTTACCGAAAATGTGAAGGAAAAGGCCATGGGGCAGGATGTGCTGAAGGCAGTGAAACCCGGCCAGATGATGGTGAAAATTGTGCACGAAGAGCTTACGGCCCTCATGGGTTCGTCGGCTACCGACATCACCCTGAAAAACCGACCGGCAGTGATTCTGATGTCGGGCTTGCAGGGTTCGGGGAAAACCACTTTCTCGGGCAAGCTGGCCAACATGCTGAAGACCAAGAAATCGCGCAAACCCTTACTGGTAGCCTGCGACATCTACCGCCCCGCCGCTATCGAGCAACTGAAAATTCTGGCCGCTCAGATTGAAGTGCCGGTGTATGCCGATCCCGAAAACAAAAATGCTGTTGACATTGCCCGTGCTTCGCTCCGCTTTGCCAAAGAGCAAAACTGCGATACCGTTATCATCGACACCGCAGGTCGTCTGGCCATCGACGAGCAGATGATGCGCGAAATTAAAGCCATTAAAGATGCCGTGAACCCCGACGAAATTCTGTTCGTGGTCGATTCGATGACCGGTCAGGATGCGGTGAATACTGCCAAAGAGTTTAACGACCGCCTCGACTTCGACGGTGTGATACTTACCAAACTCGACGGTGATACCCGTGGTGGTGCTGCGCTTTCCATCAGAAGTGTGGTTGACAAACCCATCAAGTTTATTGGTACCGGCGAAAAAATGGATGCCATCGATGTGTTTCACCCCGAACGTATGGCTACCCGTATTCTCGGTATGGGCGACATTGTTACCCTGGTCGAAAAAGCACAGGAACAGTTCGATGCCGAGGAATCGCGTAAACTGCAGAAAAAAATTGCCCGCAACGAGTTTAATTTCGACGATTTTCTGAAGCAGATTCAGCAGATTAAAAAAATGGGGAACTTCAAAGACATTGCATCAATGATTCCCGGTGTGGGCAAAGCCCTGAGCAAAATGGACATCGATGAAGATGCTTTCAAAGGCATCGAAGCTATCATAAAAAGTATGACTCCCGAAGAGCGCAGCAACCCGAAGGTAATAAACGGCAGCCGCCGCAAACGTATTGCCGATGGCAGTGGTACTACCGTGCAGGACGTTAACCGCTTGCTGAAACAATTCGACGAAACACGCCGCATGATGCAAATGATGACCGATAAAAACAACGCCCGCAAAATGATGGGCCGTATGCCGAAAAAACACTAAAAAACTGATTGTTATGCAACTGATTGACGGGAAACTGATTTCGGAAGCGATGATTTTCGAAATCAAGCAAAGGGTTGATGCTATTGTGGCCTCGGGCAGGCGTGCCCCCCACCTTGCAGCGATAATTGTGGGTAACGACGGTGCAAGCGAAACCTATGTGGGTCACAAAGAAAAAGCCTGTGCCAAAGTGGGTTTCAGTTCGACCATTGTCCGCTTTCCCGAAAACATTCAGGCTAGCGTATTGCTCGACAGGATAGCCAAAATCAATGCCAACCCAGACATCGACGGCCTTATTGTGCAGTTACCCCTGCCCGCTCACATCGACGAACAACCGGTAATTGAAGCCATTGATCCCGGCAAGGATGTCGATGGGTTTCACCCGGTAAATTTAGGCAAATTGCTCGCCGGAATCCCCGCTTTTGTTTCGGCCACCCCGTTTGGCATTATCGAATTGCTCAGGCGATATCAGATCGAAACCGAAGGAAAACACTGCGTGGTTATTGGCCGCAGCAATATTGTCGGTAAACCCGTGGGTGTGCTCATGGCCCGGAACAGTTATCCCGGAAACGCTACAGTAAGCATGTGCCACAGTAAAACAAAAAATTTAAAAGAACTGTGCCTGTCGGCTGATATTCTGATAGTTGCCATAGGACGACCCAATTACCTTACTGCCGATATGGTGAAACCCGGCGCCGTGGTAATCGATGTGGGAATAACCCGCATACCCAGCGACAAAACCAAATCGGGATGGAAACTGGTCGGTGATGTCGATTTCGAAAATGTTGCACCCAAATGCAGTTACATCACCCCTGTACCGGGCGGTGTGGGTTTGATGACCATTGTTTCGCTGCTGAATAATACCCTCGATGCTTACCTGCAAAAACACCCCGGCGTATGAGCTATTTCGAAGAAGTGCTTACACGCAGCAACCACACACACGAAGACATTGTGCAAATGCTTCAGGCCGAAGGCGACGACTATGTACGACTGCTCGACTTTGCCTACCGGACCAAACAACAGCATATAGGTAATAAGGTCTATTTCAGGGGATTGGTCGAATTGTCGAATATTTGCGACAAAAACTGTTTGTATTGCGGTATCCGTAAGGACAACGAAAACGTGAAGCGCTATGTGGTTACCGACGACGAGGTAATCGGCTGTGCCGAATATGCATACGAACGAAACTGGGGGTCGGTGGTTATACAATCGGGCGAGCTCAACACCGATAATTTTGTGAACCGCATCGAAAGCCTGTTGAAAAAAATCAAGCAGATTGGCAATGGGGCACTGGGAATTACGCTGTCGTGCGGCGAACAAAGCGAAGATGTGTATAAACGTTGGTTCGATGCCGGCGCGCACCGCTATTTGCTCCGTATTGAGGCTTCGTCACCCGAGTTGTACTCAAAAATTCATCCCAACGACGAATTGCACCGCTACAAAAACCGGCTGGCAGCCCTCGAGCGCCTTAAGAAAGCAGGATATCAGACCGGAACCGGAGTTATGATAGGACTTCCGTTTCAAAGCATCGAAGACCTTGCCGACGATATTGTGTTTATGCGCGATTTTGACATCGATATGTGCGGCATGGGACCCTATATCGAACATGCCGAAACCCCGCTGTATCAGTACCGTAAGGCGCTGCCCCCGCTCAGCGAAAGGCTGCTCCTCACCTTCCGGATGATTGCCACGCTGCGCATTGTGATGAAAGATGTTAATATTGCTTCGACTACTGCACTGCAAACCATCGACCCGCGTGGACGAGAAACAGGGCTGAAATCGGGTGCCAATATAATTATGCCCAATATTACCCCGGTGAAATATCACGACGATTATAACCTCTACAAAGGAAAACCTCAGATACCATTCGAAACCGATGAATACCTGAAACAACTCGAACAACAAATAAACCGGGCAGGCGACGAAATTGCCTATGGCTCATGGGGCGACCCGAAGCATTTCTTCAGGAGGAAGTAAGCAGGTTTTATTCGGTGAAATTGCAAAATTTGCTTAAGCATTTAATTAATTGATTTCCTAATATGTATTGCTGATCCATGAATCCAAGTATCTAACCCCGCTCCAGCCCTCGTTTAAAATTATTAAAAAAATGTTAAATTTATTTTGGTAAATAAGTTCTTTATTACTTTATTTGAACCAAATTTGATTGCATAAAACAGTTTAATTTTTTAATTTTACCGCAAGGCAACTTAGAAAACAAAGCGCATGAAGATTTTCAGAAAAATATTCAATTTTTATTACGAAGGATTTCGTGATATGCCTAAATGGGGGCGCATGGCCTGGGCCATCATTCTGTTGAAAGGCCTCATTATTTTTATACTGGTCAAGTTTCTGTTCTTTCCCAATTACCTGAAGAAGAATTTTGAGACCGACGAAGAGCGTGGAAATTATGTATTTGAACAATTAACCAATACAACTGACGATTATGATGCTACTGAACGTTGACCCGTCGCTGATCGACTGGTCTAGGGCGCAATTTGCGCTAACGGCAATGTATCACTGGATTTTTGTACCCATCACGCTGGGTATATTATTCATCATTGCCATCATGGAATCAATCTATGTGAAAACCGGAGATCCCGAGTGGAAGCGGATTACCAAATTCTGGATGAAGCTGTTCGGGATAAATTTTGCCATTGGGGTTGCCACGGGTATTATCCTCGAATTTGAATTTGGTACCAACTGGTCGAATTATTCCTGGTTTGTGGGCGATATTTTTGGTGCGCCGCTGGCCATCGAAGGTATTATGGCCTTCTTTATGGAATCGACCTTTATTGCCATTATGTTTTTTGGATGGAACAAAGTGGGGAAAAAGTTTCACCTTGCTTCCACCTGGCTCACCGCTATCGGAGCCAACCTTTCGGCCTTGTGGATATTGGTAGCCAATGGCTGGATGCAGTTCCCCGCCGGGATGGAGTTCAATCCGCTCACGGCACGCAACGAAATGGTGAACTTCTGGGATGTGTTCCTCTCCCCTGTTGCCATCAATAAATTTGTTCATACCATTTCGAGCGGATACATTGTGGCATCGTTGTTTGTGGTGGGTGTAAGCTCATGGTTTCTGCTGCGAAAACGCGAAACACTGCTGGCGAAACGAAGCATCGTGATTGCTGCAGTTTTCGGCCTCGTGGCAAGTGCTTCGATATTGTTTACAGGCCATGGATCAGCCGTGCAGGTAGCGCAAAAGCAACCCATGAAACTGGCTGCCATGGAAGGATTATATAAGGGAGGCGAAAGAGCCGAGTTTATTGGTATAGGTGCCCTGACACGCGATAAAAAGGTGAACGATGGAAAAGATGCCTTTGCATTTAAGTTTGCTTTCGACGGAATGTTATCGTATCTGATTGCTTTCGATAAAAACCATTATGTTCCCGGTATCGAAGACCTGGTGAACGGAGTACCCGAACGGGGTATTCTCTCGGCGCAGGAACGTATCGACCGGGGAAAACTGGCGATAAATTCGTTACGCAACTATAAGCAGGCACTCAAAAACGGTGATGCCGAACTGGCTGCTGCCGAACTTAAGGTGTTTGAAGAAAACTACCAGCATTTTGGATATGGCTATCTCGAAAAACCTGAAGACATTGTGCCGCATGTGCCCCTGGTGTTCTACAGTTTTCACACCATGATATTTTTGGGTGGATTATTCATTTTGATGTTTGCCGCTTTCCTGTGGTTTACCATGCGCAACAAAATTGAAACCCTCCGTTGGCGCAAGCCCTTGTTCTGGTTGGGTGTACTGGGTATTCCGCTGGGATTTATTGCCTCCGAGGCAGGTTGGATTGTTGTTGAAGTTGGCCGTCAGCCCTGGGTAGTTCAGGATCTGATGCCGGTTTCGGCAGCCGTAACGCGGATTTCGTCAGCATCGGTTCAGATTACCTTCTGGGTGTTTGCCGTGATATTTACAGCCCTGCTGATTGCCGAAGTGAGTATTATGACACGTCAAATAAAAATAGGACCCAAGAAAGGAGAATAAGCCATGATAACAAGTATTTCGTTTCTCGCATTGCAGCAATACTGGTGGTTACTTGTATCGGTATTGGGTGCTATTCTGGTGTTCCTGATGTTTGTTCAGGGTGGCCAGACATTTATCTTCAGTATGGGTAAAACCGAACTGGAACGTTCGCTGCTGGTGAATACCCTGGGGCGTAAATGGGAATTTACCTTTACAACCCTGGTAACATTTGGCGGGGCATTTTTTGCGTCGTTTCCCCTCTTCTACAGTACGAGTTTTGGTGGTGCCTACTGGGTTTGGACACTGGCACTGCTGGCCTTTGTGGTGCAGGCAGTAGCCTACGAGTTCCGGTCGAAACCCTCGAATGTACTGGGCAAGAAAACCTTTGAGGTGATGCTTTTCCTGAATGGTTTGCTGGGCACCGTGCTCATTGGAACGGCTGTTGGAACCTTTTATAACGGTGCCAATTTCTCACACGACTTTCTGAATCATGTCGACTGGCATCACCCGGCCCGTGGACTCGAAGCAGTGCTGAACCTTCACAACGTATTGCTGGGTCTGACCGTATTTCTGCTGTCGCGTGTGCTCGGACTCCTGTATTTTTTGAATACCATCGATCACGAAACCATAGTACAGCGTTCGAAAAAATGCCTGCTTTACAATGCCATACCTTTTGTGGTGGCATTTCTCAGCTTCACCATCTGGCTGATGCTGAAACCCGGTTTTGCTGTGAATCCCGACACCGCTCAGGTGTATATGCAGGACTACAAATACCTGATTAATCTGATTGAGATGCCTGTAGTACTTGTTATGTTCCTGCTGGGTGTTGTGGGTGTTCTTTTTGGGATAATCAGAACCCTGTGGCCCGGAAAAACCTACGATAAGGGAATATGGTTTTCGGGTATCGGAACATTTCTGACAGTGCTCAGTTTGTTTCTGATAGCCGGTTACAACAATACAGCCTTCTACCCTTCGCTGGTAGATATCAATCAATCGCTGACCATTACCAATGCCAGCAGCAGTATGTATACCCTCAAGGCAATGTCGGTGGTTTCGCTGCTGATACCATTTGTGTTGGCTTACATTGTTGTCGCATGGCGTTCCATTAACAAAAAGAAAATCGACAAGAGCGAAATCGAAGATTCAACAGAACATAACTACTAAAAACCAAGCCATATGAAATATACTACCGAAATACTTACGCTGCTGATGTGGCCGGTAATCATTGCCATAACCTATGTGTTAAGCATGCTTGCCCTGAAATATTTCCACAAAAAAGCCAAAAACGAAATCCCCGACGAAGTAAAATAACTTTGTGTTGTGTATATGTTGTAGTAAGGACGTGGAAGCAATTCCATGTCCTTTTTTTTATGAAAGCAGTCAGCGTCAACACTAAAGCAGTCAGCGTCCACGCTGACGGTTTATTCAACCAGCGTCCACGCTCACACCGCAGCGTCCTCGCTGACGACTCTTAACCTTAACGCCTTGCATTCTTTCAGCGTTCACGCTACCATACTATTTCTTTTCTTATTCCCCTATCGCAAGAAAATTCCTGAATAGTGCATGACCGCAACCCGAAACCACCGATTCGGGGTGAAACTGAATTCCAAAAATTTGGAGTGTTTTGTGATATACCGCCATGATATTGCCTTCGCTGTCGGTGGCGCTAATGCCAAGGCAATCAGGAATATAATTTTTGCTGGCAGTCCACGAGTTGTATAAACCCACCATGCAGTGTTGGGGTACATCTTTTAGCAGGGTATTGCCAGGGTCGGCCAGATGCAGCTGCGCCTTGTGTCCATGCCTGATAACCGGCATTTTTTCGATTTGACCGCCGAAAAACTCCAGTATCGCCTGATGTCCCAGACAAATCCCCAGAATCTTATGTGTTTCAGAGGCGTGTTTCAGGCAGCGCGTAAAACCTTTTGCTTCGGCAGGCAGCCCCGGTCCAGGTGATAGCACCAGACCCTGGTAATGATGCAATGTGGAAATGTCAAGTTCATCCGAAAACACCTTATGTGCTTCGCAATTACCGCTTTCTTCGAGCATCCTGATAACGTTGTACACAAAAGAATCGTAATGATCGACAACCAGAATTTTTTGCATCGGTCCCAGGTTTTTATTTGACAAATATATTAATTTCACTACATTTGCCTAATCAATCGACCGATTAAATTGAAAAACAACCGTATACAAAAAACAGTCGGTGAAATGAACCGACTGGGAAGTTGTGCGATGCCGTATCTGTTCGGTTTCGATTTCGAGCTCGAGAACTCTTTTCTTATTGAGAATCCGTTGCAGCAGAACAAAGTGCTTTTCAGAACTCCGGATGCCTGCAATTACACTATTCCCGAAATGCCACGTCCTGATGCCTACATACGCATCGAGAATAAGGGCTTTATCAGCCTGCGGGCCTACCAGAAAGGCTTTAGCAAGGTTCTCGGTTCGTTACAACGCGGCGATACCTACCTGTGTAACTATACCGTGAAAACACGGATTGCATCAACGGTTTCGTTGCCCGATTTGTTTCTGGCAACCAAATCGCTTTTCGGGCTATGTTACCACAACCGCTTTGTGTCGTTTTCCCCGGAGCGGTTTGTACGCATTGCTGATGGTGTGATTGTTTCGAATCCGATGAAAGGCACCCTCGATGCCAATATGCCTGATGCCGCCAAAAAACTGACCGACGATTACAAGGAAGATTGTGAACACAATACCATTGTCGATTTAATAAGGAACGATATTGGAAAAGTGGCAACGCGGGTGAATGTTAACCGGTTTAAATACCTCGACACGCTTACAACCGATCGCGGCAATCTGCTGCAGATGAGTTCCGAAATTTCGGGGCATCTTCCGCCTGATTATCTTTCGCATCTGGGTGATATTGTGCTGTCGATGTTGCCGGCCGGTTCTGTATCGGGAGCACCCAAAGCCTCCACACTCAAAGTGATCCGCGAAAGCGAGAACCGTAAAAGGGGCTATTA
The DNA here is from genome assembly GCA_029564465.1 of Bacteroidota bacterium. Classification (GTDB taxonomy): domain Bacteria; phylum Bacteroidota; class Bacteroidia; order Bacteroidales; family ML635J-15; genus JAGOEF01. The sequence continues at coordinate 8,354 of JAKQPY010000180.1, forward strand.
TACAGGTGTTTTTGGCTATTTTGACGGGCAAAGCCTTGATTCGGCTGTGTTAATCCGATTCATCGAAAAAAACGGCAATAAATGGCACTATCGCAGCGGTGGAGGCATCACCATCAACAGTATCTGCGAGCGCGAACGCGAAGAAGCTGCAAAAAAGATCTATCTGCCGGTGTAAGCCCATGCAATTTTTCGAAACCATACGACTCGATAATGGAATTGCTACTAACACACCCGGGCATATCGCTCGGGTTAAAGCAACAGCGCAGTATTATTTCGACAAGGCTGCGGCTGAACGCCTCGCCAATGAATTTAAAAATGTGTTTAGCGAATTATCACGACAAGAAGCATCCTGGAAAGGCGTTCAAAAACTACGTGTCAGTTATTCCGGGTCAATCGAAGAAATATCGGTAACACCCTATGTGAAACCGGAAATTGTCACACTCAAACTGGTGTATGACGACAATATTGACTATGCATACAAAAATGCAGACCGTACTGTTCTGAATTCTCTGTTTGATCAAAGGGATGAATGCGACGATGTATTAATCTGCCGGCAGGGAGCAATTACCGATACCAGTTTCTGCAATGTAGTTTTCGAAAACGAAAAAGGACTTTTTACTACTTCCGATTTTCTGTTGAATGGTACACGGCGCCGGCAACTGCTCGACATGGGTGTGGTTAGTGAACGCAGAATTCGCCCCGAAGATTTGCACGAATACCGCAAACTGTTCCTGATCAATGCCATGCTGTATCCGGGCGATGTCCCTGCAATTCCGGTGGATACCGGCATTTGTGTTTAGCGTGGCTCCCTTCTGCATTTTTCACCCTGAGTAGCGAAGCGCTAATCGAGTTTGTCACCCTGAGTAGCGAAACGAAGTGAAGCGCTAATCGAAGGGTGCATCCGAAGCCGTATTTTCTCTGTAACCCCTGTCTATGCTTCGATTAACGTTTCGCTGCGCTCCACTACTCAGCATGACAGGGGCATTTGTCACCCTGAGTAGCGAAACGAAGTGAAGCGCTAATCGAAGGGTGAATCCGAAGCCGTATTTTCTCCGTAACCCCTGTCTATGCTTCGATTACCGTTTCGCTGTGCTCCACTACTCAGCATGACAGGGGCATTTGTCACCCTGAGTAGCGAAGCGTTAATCGAGTTTGTCACCCTGAGTAGCGAAACGAAGTGAAGCGCTAATCGAAGGGTGCATCCGAAGCCGTGTTTTCTCGTAACCCCTGTCTATGCTTCAATACTTCGGCAGACTCAGCATAAATTACCGCTTCGCTGCGCTCCACAACTCAGCATGACAGGGGTTCCCGCTACCTAAAAAAACAAGCCGGACAGTTCTTCTGTTGTAACTTTGTAAATCATACCTTCGGAGTAGGCCGTGTTAAGACATTTTTTTATGTCGTCGGGGTGATGCCTGCAACCATTGAACCGCGATTCTATCGCTGCCATATCAGTAAAGGCAAAGAAGTCACCGTTAATGCTGCATCGGTTGATAATGCCATTTTTAACCATAAGTTGCACCTCAACTTTACCACCTTCGAAACGATGCGATTTCTTAAAGTTGAATTCCGGAGAATGCCCGAAATTCCATTCCCAGCTATGAAACTTCTCTGCACGAATTTTTTCGATGGCTTCCAGATCGGAGACATCAGGAATGTAGGTTTCCATATCAGCGGCCAGTAAGCCAAGCATGGCCAGGCTGAATTCCTCGCTTTCCATATCGTTGTTCATAAACGGACGAATATTGGTTACCCGTTCTCGTACCGATTTGATACCTTTAGAAATGAATTTTTCATCATCAACATGCAGTGCCATCACCAGATTGTCGAGGTTGGTGTCGTAAAGAATCGAGCCATGGTGCAAAAAACGGTCACGGGTACTGAATTGGGCATTGCCCGAGAACTTCTTACCACCGGCAAGAATGTCGTTGCGATTGTTGAATTCAGCTGGAACACCCAGCTTTTTCAAGGCCTCGATTACCGGTTTGGTGAACACCTGAAAGTTTTTTGCTTCTCCCTTGTTTTTCCAGGTAATAAAACTGAACTGCCAAGCTGACGGATCGGTGTATATGGTACCCCCACCACTGTTGCGCCTGATGATTTGAATGTTGTTTTCCTTTACAAAATCAGGATTTATTTCCTGAAGAGTATTCTGGAACCTGCCTATCATAAGGGTGGGAATGGTGCGCCATAGCATGAAATACTCTTCGGTAAATTTGGGTGAATGCATCACGTATTCTTCGGTGGCAAACCAAAAGGCAGCATCGAGGCTGTTGTGAACAATGGTTTTCATCTGATTGGGATTTTTATTGGTTACAGGGCTTAGGTGTCTTAAATATATTACTGAAGGACGATATTTTTATCATGCGCCTTATACTATTTTTGAGATTGTTGAATGGTTAACATATCCTCGGCGGCATTATAACTGCTTCTTACATAAGGAGAAGAAGCTACATATCTAAAGCCACGCTTTAGTGCTTCGTTTTTGTAATATTCAAAGTTTTCCGGGCTGATGTATTCCCTGAGCAGGGCATGCTGACTACTCGGTGGCAGATATTGCCCGATGGTCATAACATCGCATTTCACGCCCCGGAGGTCATCCATCACCTGAAGTACTTCGTCAGGGCTTTCACCTAAGCCTACCATAATTCCCGATTTGGTGATGATGTGCGGAGCCGTGTTTTTAACATACTTAAGCAATGCAAGCGATTGCGCATAATTTCCCATGGGTCGCACCACTTCAAATACCGATGGCACTGTCTCCATATTGTGGTTGATGATATGCGGATTTGCCTGAATGACTATTTCAAGGCTCTGATTGTTGCCCTTCAGGTCGGGAATCAGCACTTCGATAGTAGCCTGCGGCAATTGCTTGCGTATTTCGGCAATAGTGAGTGCAAACTGTGTGGCTCCCCCATCGGCCAGATCGTCGCGGGTAACCGAGGTGACCACAACATGCTTTAATTGCAGTTGTTTTGCTGCTTCAGCCACATGCACGGGTTCTTCGGGGTCAACCGGGCCGGGCTTATGCTGAGGGATGGCGCAGAAACTGCAATTACGGGTACACACATCGCCCAAAATCATAAAGGTAGCCGTGCTGCGTGCAAAGCACTCACTGATGTTCGGGCAGCGGGCACCTTCGCAAACGGTATGCAGTTTCAGGCTCCGGAGCATGCGCGTAAGCTCGGCAATTCCATCGAAATCCATCTTTTTGTTCAGCCATTCCGGCTTATGTTTTGTTTCCATACCTAAGCAAATAAACGAGAATGCAAAAATAACATTTCAGCGCAAACGATGGTGTGACCCATGTATAATTCAGGCAAATTAAGCGAATTGGAATGCACCACAATGAATCCTTTATTGTAATTTTGCTGCAAAGCTACTTTCGGATGAAACTAAAAATTACCTTGGGTTTGCTGAGCCTTTTGTTTGCCGGATGGACACATGCCCAGCAACTAATCTATTTCCCTGATATCAGCGGCTATTATACCCTGGCCTGCGATTTTCATACACATACGGTGTTCAGCGACGGAAACGTGTGGCCGGGCTTCCGTGTTGAAGAAGCCATGCACGATGGATTGCAAGCCATTGCCATCACCGACCACATCGAGTATCGTACCCATATGGCTGATCTGAAAGCTGACCATAACCGGGCCTACGAGATAGCCCGCGACGAAGCCCGAAAAACCGACCTGATAGTAATTCATGGCACCGAAATAACCCGTGGAATGCCCCCCGGACACTTCAACGCCCTGTTTATTGAGGATGCCAACCGTCTCGACCGCAGCGATTATATGGAGGCTATGGCTGAAGCCGAAAAACAGGCTGCTTTCATAATCTGGAACCATCCAGGATGGAAGTTCCAACAGCCCGATACAGTGAAATGGTTTCCAGTTCACGACGAATTACTGGCTGCAGGAATGCTCGACGGAATTGAGGTGTGCAACTATACTGATTATTATCCCGAGGCCTTGCAGTGGGCCCTCGACAAGAAACTATGCATGTTTGCCAACAGCGATGTGCACAATGCAACTTCATTGGCCGGATTCAACAAGCACCGTCCGGTAACACTGGTATTTGCATCCGAAAAATCGGAAAAAGGAATCAGGGAAGCCCTGGAACACGCCCGTACTGCCTGTTATTTCGGCGATACAATAATTGCAACGGAACCCATTGCCCGGCAATTGCTGGATGCATCGCTCGAAATCAGTTATAACTACCGACCCGATACCTACGAGTTGTGCCTGCACTTCCGTAATAAATCGGGTTGCCCAGTGCTGCTGACACCTCATTTTGAGGTATATGGGGTTCCTGATGTTATTCATCTGAAAGCTTACGACGCGGCAAGTTTTACATTCAAATGGAAGAATCCTCAGGAAGATTTACAGTTCGCTGTGAAGAATTATATAACAGCACCCAATCGGTTTCTCGACTTACATATAAACATTAAATAAAATTTATTAACAATAAAATATTCAATAACTTATGACTGATGTATTAAGTCGTATCAGGCAGCAGTTAAACCTTATGTCCGACGAAAAACTAAAAGCCGGAAGTCTGAGGTTTTTCAAAGAAGAGATTCGCGTATATGGAACCAAAACCGATGCGGTGATAAAACTGGCGAAGGAATACTTCCGCGAAGTGAAACCACTTGGTAAAGAAGCGGTATTGCTGCTGTGCGAAGACCTGTGGCAGTCGGGCTACATGGAGGAGTCGTTTATTGCCAGCCATTGGGCTGAAGCTCTGGGTAAAGAGTACCTTCCTTCCGATTTTGATACACTGAGTCGCTGGGTTCATCATTATGTGAGCAACTGGGCTTCGTGCGATACCTTGTGCACCCATACGGTGGGCGATTTTGTAATGAAATATCCGGAAACCATTGAGCAACTTAAGTTATGGACTCAATCAGAAAACCGATGGGTACGAAGGGCTTCGGCAGTATCGTTGATTATTCCGGCCCGAAAAGGCCTGTTTCTTAATGATATTTTTGATATCGCCTCACTCCTGCTCCTCGATACCGACGACCTCGTGCAGAAAGGGTACGGATGGATGTTGAAAGCGGCGAGTCAGGCTCATCTGAACGAAGTGTATGGGTTTGTAGCGAAGAATAAAGCCGTAATGCCACGCACGGCATTGCGTTATGCCATAGAAAAGATGCCCGCCGAGATGAAGGCAGAAGCCATGAAGAAAGCCTGAAAGTATTGCAAGGGAATCTTTTATACAATTTTCAGCTTGTTGATTTTGAAAATTACCGATCACTTTTTTGAACCTAAATTTAATTTACTTGTTATAAAATGCAGTTAAAGGGTTTACAAAGACTTTGACATCGAATCAGGTTTGGTACAATGAACAGTAATTAACATAAAAACAAAATATTATGCCGGTAATTACAGTAGTAAACAAAGAAAAATCAATTGAAGTCAGTGAAGGTTCAAATCTTCGTAAAGTGTTGCTCGAAAACGAACTGAATCCTTACAAAGGACTCTCGAAAGTGTTGAATTGCGGAGGGCATGGCAAATGTGGCCGGTGTGCCGTTGAATTGCTCGACAGCAATCATCATAAGGTTGAGATAGAACGTTCGTGTCAGATAACGGTAGCCGGCGATATGACGATTAACCTGCATCCGGTAAAGTAAGTCCTGATAAGCACCGCAACCTGATGTTTTCTTCGACGGGCATTTACATGAATGGCTTAATTCGTGTATGAGTTTTTTAATAACCATATAAATTTCATCGAAATTTTACATCTGATTCAGTTTGCATTCTAAAATTTCTTAAAATTGTTGGTGTTTAACTACAAAAAGTTTTTTTATGGATGTTCCTAAATCAAAGTTGAAGTACACCATTCCCATTAAGATTATCAGTCTGTTCTTTGGGTATAGTTTTGCTATCGGAGGTGCTGTTGCATTGATTGTTTTTGCATTTGAATATTTGATGTTCTATATGCTTGGAATGCATAGTGGCGAACTGGATGTATTTCGCATAGTGATGGGTATATATCTGATAATCATGCCGTTTATGATTGTATTGGGCGTTGCCTATATAATTTTCGGGCATCGGTTTCTTCGACAGGATTTTCCGCTTCGAAGGGCAAATATGCTACTTTTTATTCTCAGCTTACTCCTGCCGGTTCTTCTAACGATAATTACATTCGTGTATTTTTTTGGGATGTCAGCGGTTATTTATACCGAAACGGCCGCCTTTAGCATTTTTATGTTTGCTTTTATATTTTTGATTATTTCGCAATACTTTGTAATGTTTATCATTCCTCAGTTGTTTATTGATAGTCTTGTAAAGAAATATCTGGCGCCGGAATCCGGTGCCGAAGCAGTCTGAGTGCTGTTACAGGCTGTTTATAAATAATTTCCATTTTTTTGTGATAGGTGACAAAAATGTAATTTACATTTGCATCCAATTGTTCTCACATGAAAACAGAAAAATTTGCAGTTATTGGTATCGGACAATTTGGAATGGCTATTGCCCGTGCTTTATCACACCGGGGAGCTGAAGTGCTTGCCATTGATGCCAACCCTGAAGTTATCGAAGCGGTATCTGAAGGTGTTGCATTGGCTGTTGCCTGCGAAGCCACCGACCGCAAAGCCCTTACTGCCCAGAATATAACTGATTTTGATGCTGTAGTTGTGTCTATCGGACATAATTTTGAAGAATTGCTGCTTTGTTGTGTAACGTTGCTTGATTTGGGCGTAAAACGCATTATTGCACGTTCCGAAGGCTTTAATCAGGAAAGTATTCTGCGAAAAATTGGTATCACCGAAATTTTGTCACCTGAGGCTGAAGTAGGCATTGTCGTGGCCGAAAAACTGTTGAATCCCAGTGTGATCTCCTATTTGCAGCTCCCCGACGATTACCGCATTGCCGAAGTGTTGGCTCCTAATAAATTCATTGGTCGCAAGCTATCCGATATATCGTTGCGCGAAAAATACCGTTTGAATATTATCACTATAAAACGTGAATTTACCCGAGAAAACGATGGTCTGCCCGAAACAGTTACTCATATAACGGGTGTCCCCGATGGCACTACCCTTGTTGAGAAATGCGACACCCTGATTATTTTCGGGAAAACAGGTGATATCAACCGGATGATTGAAATCAACAGTTGATAAATCAGCGTAATGCCGCGTATTTATATAAATAAAATCAGGGAATTCCTGAACATTCAGATTTATTACAGCAAGCCGGCAGTTTTGCTTATTCTTAAGATACTTACAGCCCTGATTGCATTTATTGTATTATCGGGAATAATTTATTTTTATGGCTTTCCGCAGACTGAACTATCCTCGCAAATCTGTCTGCTTTCAATAAAAATCAGTTTCATATTCTATATTTTTCGCTACCTCATTCGACTTGCTTATGATTTCAACCCATTGCAATATATCCGTCGAACCCGGATTGAAGCATTGGTAACACTGATAATGGTGGTATGTGGCTTGATAATGATTATCTTTGAGGTTCCCTTTTTTGATCATACTGCATTTAACGACCTCTTTCCCTATTCGGGTTCGTTTGTTATTTTGCTGTTTCAGTCGTATTTTATTATTCTGTTCCTGATTGATATCGCCAAAGCAGCTCAGCGTATCAGTGTTTTCCGTATTGGTCCGGCCGGCATGCTTTCGCTATCCTTTATAATTTTAATTTTATTGGGTGCCGGATTATTGATGCTCCCTGAGATGACGCATCTGGGCTCGATTTATTGGCTGAATGCCTTGTTTACATCGTGCAGTGCATCGTGTGTAACCGGACTCACCGTTGTTGATACTGCAAGTGTATTTACCACAAAAGGCAAGGTTATCATCATGCTGCTCATTCAATTAGGTGGGTTAAACATGATTACTTTTGCTGCCTACTTTGCAACCTTCTACCGTACAGCCGGTATTAAATATCAAAGCATGATGCAATCGATGTTCAGTGCTGAAAACATCAGCGAAAGCAAGCATGTTTTACGAAGTATTGTTTTGTTCAGCCTGATTATGGAGCTTATTGGAACAATCTTTATTTTTGTGCAATGGCCCGACAGCGTGTATTTTGAAAATGTTTTTCATAAAATATTTTATTCGGCCTTTCATACGATTTCGGCATTCAATAACGCAGGATTCTCCCTGTTTACCAATGGCTTATACGAAAGTGTGATACAACAGGCCTTTGGGGTTCACATAACCATTGCCATTTTGATATTTTTCGGTGGAATTGGCTTCACGGTGATGAGTGATGTGTTTTCGCCACGCATGATACGCGAGCGTATGCGTAAGCCATGGAAAAAACTCAGGGTTCACACACGCTTGGCCTTGCTTACGTCGCTACTGTTAATAGTTTTTGGTGCTGTAATGTTTTACGTTCTCGAACGCAACAATGCGTTGAGTGGTTCCGGTGCCACCGGAGCTGTTGTGGCCAGCTTTTTCCAATCGGTAACCTGCCGTACTGCAGGTTTTAATACGGTTGATTTCACCATTCTGGGTCAGCCCGTGCTACTGATAATGATGTTGCTCATGTTCATTGGAGCTTCGCCTGTGTCAACAGGTGGCGGTATTAAAACCACAACTTTTGCCATGCTGGTTAAATCGTCACTGGCAACGATACGTGGTAAAAAGCATATCGAAATTTTCAAACGCAATATACCGTTCGATGTGGTCGATCGTGCATATTCTGTCTTATTCTTTTCGCTAACGATTGTCGGTATTTCGGTGTTTGCACTGACAATCACCGAACCGAAAATTCGTTTCATTCAATTACTTTTCGAAGAGATTTCAGCTTTTGCAACAGTTGGTCTTACCACGGGTATAACTCCCTATTTGTCGGATGGCAGTAAAATTATCCTCATTGTTTCGATGTTTATCGGCCGTGTTGGCCCACTTACACTGATACTATCGCTGGTAACGCGCACCCGTGTTGCAAACTATAAATATCCCGATGCAGGCGTCATCATCGGTTAAGAGATCCGACGTTCGAATATTCCCACGGTTTCACCCCTTTGCCGGAAGACATCAACATCCATAAAGAAAAAAAGAAAAGCCCACTGCTTGCCCGTAGGGCATCAACATCCATAAAGAAAATAGCTAAAATCAAAAAATCTAATAAATTTGTAAAAAACTCTAAAACCTAAAAAATGGCAAATACCTATGTGCAATTATATGTTCACTATGTTTTTGTAGTAAAAAACAGATCGAGCCTTATCAGCCCACTTTGGAGTGAGAATTTATACAAGTATATAAATGGAATTGTGGCGGAACAGGGACATAAACTTTATGTTATCAATGGGATGCCAGACCATCTGCATGCACTGGTTAGCATGTCTCCCAAGCAATCTCCCTCCGACTTAATGTACCATGTAAAACGAAGTGCATCAATTTGGATTAACGATAACATGTTGGTACCAGGAAAATTTTCATGGCAAGAAGGATTTGGCGCTTTTACTGTTGGAAAAGCACAACTAGAGGCTAAAATTCGGTATATCGAAAACCAACAGACACACCACGCCAAAGCCAGCTTCAAAGAAGAGTACCTCAAACTTCTAGCGGAGCATGAGGTTGTTTTTGACGAGCGCTTTATCTTCGAAATTATTGATTGTGACTTGCCTACTTAGTATATATTGTTGATTCCCTACGGGAAATTTTCGTTATGGTATTTCTTTTATGGATGTTTATGTCCTACGGACAAAAACCTCTCAATTACAGCCAGAAGGGCATCAACATCCATGTAGAAAAATAAAGCTCCACCCCTTGCCCATAGGGCATTAACATCCATGCAGAGAAATAAAGTTCCACCCCTTGCCCATAGGGCATAAACATCCATAAGAAAAAGAAAAAGACCACCTCTTGCCCGTAGGGCATCAGCATCCATAAAGGAGAAACAAAACTTCCACCTCTTGCCCATAGGGCATTAACATCCATATAATTTCTTATTTTTGGACGAATATTATTATTGACAACATTCAAATAACAGAAGATATGAAACCTTGTATTTTAATTACCGGAGCTACTGCAGGCATTGGCCTTGCCACGGCTGAGCTTTTGCACACTAAGGGTTGCAAAGTGTTTGCCTCGGGGCGTAACCGCGATAAACTTACCGAATTAAACTCAACGGGTTTGTCAGCAGTGTACCTCGATGTCACCCATGTCGATAGCTGCCGCGACGCACTGGCAGAGATTCAATCTCAGGGTTTCTGGGTACAGACCCTGATAAACAACGCCGGCTATGGTCAGTTTGGCGCCTTCGAAGATATTGATGATGCGACTGCCAGAGCTCAGTTCGATACCAACGTGTTCGGCCTTTCGAATATTACCCGGCTTGTAATTCCTGCCATGCGCGAGAACCACTCCGGCCGCATTGTGAACCTCTCGTCGATTGCCGGAAAGGTGTCGATGCCTGTGGGTGGTTGGTATGCTGCCTCCAAGTTTGCCATCGAAGCCCTGAGTGATGCCATGCGTTGGGAACTCAAAGATTTTGGAATTAAAGTAGTGATTATTGAACCCGGTCCCATCAAATCGGAATTTGGAAAAACCGCAAACCGAATGATCGAAAAGCTGAATTCAAAAGGGTATTACGACAAGTTTTATGGCTTTGTACGCAATTTCGACAGCCAGTTCAACATCGGCGGAACCAGTGGGCACGGGGCTAAAATTATTGTCCGAGCTGCTACGGCACGCCGTCCGTGCATACGCTACAGGGTAACGGCTGCTGCAAAACTCATCTATGCCATGCGCCTGATGCTTTGCGACAGACTGTTCGATGCAGGAATGATGAAGTATTTCAAGCATTCGTAGCAAAAGCAACATTTCTAAGTTACTGTGCTGGCTTTGTAATAAGGCTCTGTAAAGCTTGGTTTTGTAAATGGGAAATCATATAACACATAGCTTTTTGATGATACATGTAGCAATTGAGTGCGGATGTCTAAAATAAAACCGTAATTTTACAGTAAACATTATTGAATGAAAAAAGAGTCAGGCATTCTAAAACCATTACAATCGTTTTTGCACAATGAGTCATCAGGCGGTATTGTGCTGATTATCTTTACCATACTGGCAATTATCATTAGCAATACTTCGCTGTCGGGATATTATTTTGATTTCCTCAATTCCCACTTGAGTTTGCAGATTTCGAAGTTCATCAGCCTGGACAAACCGATAATTTTATGGGTGAACGACGCTGCAATGGCCCTGTTCTTTCTGTTGGTTGGTCTCGAAATAAAGCGTGAACTCATTGCCGGTGAGTTGAATTCACGCGATAAGTTTACCCTGCCCCTGTTTGCCGCTTTGGGCGGAATGCTGGTTCCTGCCTTGCTGTATCTTGCCATTAATTCCGGTACTCCCGCTGCTTCGGGTTGGGGAATACCCATGGCCACTGATATTGCATTTGCTGTGGGTTTACTCGTATTGCTGGGCAAGCGCGTTCCGCTGTCGCTCAAGGTTTTTCTCGTGGCACTGGCCATTGTCGACGATATTGGTGCCATTCTGGTGATAGCCATATTTTATTCGGGTCAGCTTAACCTTATCTGGTTGCTAGTGGCCGCCGGTATTAGCTTGCTGCTGGTATCGTTCAACCTGCTCAAGATTATCAAACCCTGGGTGTATCTGGCAATTGGCTTCTTCCTTTGGTATGCTTTTCTAAAAAGCGGTATTCATGCAACCATTGCCGGGGTTGTACTGGCTTTTACCATTCCCGCACGACCTGTTATCAGACCCGGCCGTTTTGTGAATGCAGTAAGTTTAAATCTTGAGCGCTTCAGGCAATCATGCCGCAGCGAGACTGAATTTCTGGCAAATCAGGAGCAGCAGGAAACTGTGCAGGAGATCGAAATCAGTTGCCACAATATGCTGAGTCCGCTATTGCGGATAGAGCATGCCATTCACCCCATTGCCAGCTTTCTGGTGCTGCCATTGTTTGCATTCTGCAATGCCGGACTAATGATTACTACCGGCTGGACCGATAATCTTCTATCGGCCACTTCGCTGGGAATAGCAGCTGGACTGCTGATTGGTAAACCCCTGGGGATTTTGAGCTTTACCTGGATATCGGTGCGACTCGGCTGGGCAAGTCTTCCCGCAGACCTTAATTTCAAGCATATTGCCGGTGTAGGTATGTTGGCTGGAATAGGTTTTACGATGGCGCTGTTTATCAACAACCTGGCGTTCCCGGGTACTGCCATTTCCGATGTCAATAAAATGACTATTTTCTTTGTTTCTGCGTTGGCTGCCCTTGCCGGATTTATTGTACTTTATCGTGTTACCAAAAAACAATAAGTGTTCATAATTCGCTCTTGCACGGTGTTGCGAAATGTGTAATTTTATGCTCGAATAATTAAGATAATTCTATGGAAAACCAGACTTCAGAAACCAACCAGAAAGAGATCGTTTGCAAACAGTGTTCTGCCAAACTGAAATTCAAACCCGGAACCACCAATCTTGTGTGCGAATACTGCGGGTTCGAAAACGAAATCGAAATTAAAGACGAAGTAATCGAAGAACTGAACTTCGAAGAATGGCTCAGCAAAGCCGAAGCCGGCGAGGGCACTGTCGAAGTGCATGCAGTGTTGTGCAATTCCTGCGGTGCCGAAATTACACTGGCCGAAAACACAGTCTCTGACCATTGCCCGTTCTGTGGGAATCTTTTGGTGATAACCGCCGAAGCCCACAAAAAACTGATTAAGCCCAAATCGTTGCTGCCGTTTAAAATAGACCAGAAATCGGCATTTAACTCCTACGAAACCTGGTTGCGTAAATTGTGGTGGGCACCTCCGGGACTGAAAAAAATGGCCCGTCTGAACGAGAAAATTGCCGGCGTTTACATTCCCTATTGGACTTACGACAGCAATACCACAACCCATTTTGTGGGTCAGCGGGGCGATGATTATACGGTTACCGAAAACTATACCGACAGCAATGGCAAAGCCCAGACACGCAGCGTTACCCGCACACGCTGGACCACTGTTTCGGGAACGGTAGCTATTTTCTTCGACGACATACTCGTGGCCGCCAGCAAATCGCTGCCCTCTAAAATTGTCGATAAGCTCGAACCCTGGGACGTAAAGGAATTGATTCCCTTCGACGAAAAATTTCTGTCGGGTTTCCGCACCGAAACCTATCAGATAAACATGAAGGATGGCTTTGACCGAGCAAAAGCCAAAATGGATCCGGTTATCCGTCAGCAAATCAATAAAAAAATTGGTGGCGATAAGCAAAGCATCACCAGCATGAACACAAAGTATGACGATGTTACGTTTAAACATGTGCTCCTCCCCTTGTGGATCAGTGCTTACAAGTACAACGAGAAATCCTATCGCTTCCTGATAAATGCCCGTACCGGCGAAGTCAGCGGCGAAAGACCATACTGCTGGTGGAAGATTGCCCTCGCCATTCTGGGTGGTATTGGCGCCATTGCCTTGCTCTACCTCATTTTTAGTTAAACATTAATTAAACTATATTCAAGAAAAATGAAAACTATCTTACAATGTGCTGCCGTGGCAGGTCTTGTCCTGCTTATTGCCTCATGCAGCGGTTCCGGTAAAAAGGAAGTAAAAACCGAAAAACCCAAAGAATTAACCGAAATGGAGAAAAAAGTAGCTGAATACGCCGAAGTTACCCTGTCGGTTGACCTGAGCCATCTCAGCGACCGCGACCGTCAGATGATTTCGAAGCTGATGGATGTGGCCGATATCATGGATGAGTTGTTCTGGCTCGATGCCATCGGTGATAAAAACGAGTTTCTGTCGCAAATTAAAGATTCTGCCACCCGTCGCTTTGCCGAAATTAACTACGGCCCATGGGATCGTCTCGATGGCAACAAAGCCTTTGTGGATGGTTATGGCGAAAAGCCTGCCGGTGCCAACTACTATCCGGCCGACATTACCGACGAAGAGTTCGAAGCCTGGAAAAACAAGGACAAACTGGACTGGTACAGTCTGGTGCGCCGCGACGAAAAAGGCAATCTCATGCTGGTGAAGTATCATGAAGCCTATGCCGTTCAGATCGAAAAAGCTGCAAGTCTGCTCGAAGAAGCTGCTGAACTCTGCGACAATGCCGGCTTCAAAAAATACCTGCTCCTGCGTGCCGAAGCCCTCCGCACCGACGAATACCTCATGTCGGACCTTGCCTGGATGGAGATGAAAGACAATCCCGTTGATTTTGTGGTTGGCCCGATCGAAAGCTACGAAGATGGCTTTAAAGGAGCCCGCGCTGCCCATTCAGGTCAGATTCTCGTGAAAGATATTGAGTGGAGCAAAAACATCGAGCGCTTCAACGCGGTGTTGCCCGAACTGCAGGCCGGTTTGCCCGTTCCGCCCGAATATAAGAAAGAGAAACCTGCTGCCGGTGGCGATATGAATGTTTACGACGTGGTGTATTATGGTGGCGATTGCAACTCAGGCAGCAAGAACATAGCCATTAACCTGCCCAACGACCCCCGTGTTCATGCCACTAAGGGCAGCCGTAAACTCCAGCTTAAAAACGCCATGCAAGCCAAATTCGATAAAATACTTGTACCCATTGCCAACCTGCTTATCGAAGATGCGCAGCTGAAGCACATCAAATTCGAGGAAGCTTTCTTCCAGAACGTTATGTTCCACGAAGTAGCGCATGGTCTCGGCGTGAAATATACCCTCAAGGGACACAAATCAATCCGCGAGGTTCTCGAAGCCTACTACAGCCCCATCGAAGAAGCCAAAGCCGACATTGCCGGCTTATATATGGTTACCCAGTTGTACGAAAAAGGTGAATTCCCCGGCAAAGACCTCATGGACAATTATGTTACCTTCCTCGCAGGTATTTTCCGTTCCGTACGCTTCGGTGTTTCGAGCTCGCACGGCAAGGCCAACATGATTGAGTTCTACTATCTTAAAGAAAAAGGCGCTTTTGTTCGCAATCCCGATACCGGAAAATACAGTGTCGATTTCGAAAAAATGAAACAGGCTGTTAGCGATTTGGTACACGACATCATCATCATTCAGGGCAACGGCGATAAAGCCACTGCCGAGAAATGGGTTACCGAAAATGGCAGCATCGGCGAAGAGCTTCAAAAAGACCTCGATCGTATTGCCGGCGAAGGCATCGCCAAAGACATTGTGTTCAAACAGGGCAAGTCGGTGCTTGGTCTGTAGTAAACGCACTTATTTAAATTTGAACAGCGGGCTGCAACGGGTGGCTCGCTGTTTTTATTTTTTCTTTTCCACACATTCCCCCTTCCAAGGGGGGCAGGGGGATGTCAACAATCGCTCTCATACACGCCTGTCTCCTGTCTCCTGTCTTCTGACTTCTGACTTCTACCTTCTGACTTCTGTCTTCTGCCTTCTGTATTCTGT
Organism: Bacteroidota bacterium; assembly: GCA_029564465.1. Taxonomy (GTDB): domain Bacteria; phylum Bacteroidota; class Bacteroidia; order Bacteroidales; family ML635J-15; genus JAGOEF01. The sequence continues at coordinate 23,660 of JAKQPY010000180.1, forward strand.
ATTCTGTATTCCCCCAAAAACATTCTACCGGATTACTTCGCTCCCAACATAGCAATGCACACAGCGGTAGCGCAGGCAGTAGTGTTCGCGTAAATGCAGCAATGCCTGACTCGCCAGCGCATTTTCGGCCTCCATGCCACATTCGCTCCAGCGGCGTGTAATGTAATTGTTCTCGGGCGCGGTGTCGGCGAGCCACTCGGTAACCCGTGTGCAGATGCCCTCATCGTCGTGATATTTACCGTAGAAAAACACAAACGGAGCCACCACATTAATAAGGAGCAGGTTTACCGTTTCGTCGCTGAGTTTCTTGGCCGACGGTTTCGATTCGGCTCCAAAGCGGTAGTGTGTGTGCCAGTAGTCCGAAACCCCGGCATCGAAAAACCGGCGTAAGGCTGCCGTGTTATCAATCTGCAGCAACACCGATACCATGGCCGGATGCTTGTGTATCAAGGCTGCAAACTGCGCCAGACGCAGGGTCGGGAAATTTCCGGGACGCATACGTGCAAACTTCCACAAATAGCCGGGCATGGGTTTTATATCGTGCTTTTGCTGCAAAAAGGCATATTCCTGCCTGAGCTTATGGCTATATTCGTCGGAAGCGTCGTCGAGCAATCCGGCCTGACCAAACAGCAAGGCTTCGAGACGGAACAGGCTGTGGCTTTCTTTAAGAATCACCTTAAACGGCGTGCGCTGCATGAGCAACACAAAAGGCTCCTTGTTCACTCGAAATCCCATTGCCGAAGCCAGCAACTGCAACCACACCGCCTCCCAGCTGCCCTGATGTTGCACGAAGAGCTTATTTACGGTCTCGGTTTTCGATTGGAGGCGCTCCACTCCCATCCGCCCGAGCCAGAATCCTGTTTTAGTGGCATCAAGCTGCCGGATATGCTGATTGCACGCCGGCCACGTGGCATTGGAGGTAAGCGCTGTATAGTTGCGAACAACCGACTCAGGTATTTTCATCACATACACAGGAACCGGCACACCGGAAGCATCCAACACTTCGCGGTCGTGATCAGCCACCACATGCAATATAACGCTGTCGTAGGCTTTGTCTAAGTGGTGATTATGGCGGTACCACTGCGACGATTTCAGGTGTAGCTCCACATTGCCTGCCCACAGGGTTTCACCGATTTTAATTTTGGCATTAAAAAAATCAGGCCCCGAATCGGCATTATGCACACCCCGGTCAATAATCTCAATGGGCTGCCCGTCGGCAAGCCGTCGGTGAGCATGATCCTCGAGCTGGTGTTTCCAAACATATTGCAAAAAATCTTCTGTCATGGTTTTTAACACGAATTTCACAGTAAAATTAAAAATTATTTGTAGTTTTGTGATATTGAGTAAATTAATTTAAGTATGAAAAAATCAGCTGAAATTATTCTTGCAGGCATTATCGGACTTGCCTTTGCCGCTGCCTGTCTCTGGGTGTTCCTCTCTCGTGGACGCAGCCGGAAAGCCATCAACCTGAAGCTGAAAACCGGTGCTGCCATCCTTGCCCTTTCGTCGTTTGCGGTGCAATCCTGTGTTACAGTTACCTGCTACGATGTTGCTCCCACCAATTATGTTTTCCCCACCGACAGTCTTGCCTCCAACAACCATATTTATGTGAACATGGCCACCGACAGTACCATCGACTTCAGAATACTCAGCCCCGAATCGAACAGTTTATGGTATCGTTTGTCGGATACACTGAAAAACGAAATCGTGTTTGGTACCGTAATTATCGACCAGACCAACTACAATTTTGCTGTTCCGGTTCCGCCGGCTACTCCTGCAGGCACTTACTTTGTGCGCTTGTATCAAACCGACCCGACAACCATCGAAAACCCTGACGACAACTATTTTTACGGCAACTACGTTGACCTGGTGAACTAAATTTTTTATTTTTCTTTTTTTATGAAATCGAGACCACAATCGCGTGTCGAAGAAATTGTCAATAGCATATCGCATGGTGCCGGGGTTTTGGTAGCCATTGCCTGTCTGGTTTTGCTGCTGGTGTTTGCCGGTAAAAACGGAAATGTTTGGCAAATAGTGAGTTTCAGCATTTTTGGCAGCAGCATGATAATGCTTTATCTGGCATCGACCCTCTATCACGGGGTGCTCAACATCCGCCTTAAGCTGCGCCTTAACCGCTGGGATCATTCGATGATTTACATTTTAATTGCAGGTACCTACACTCCGGTTTGCCTGAGCATTCTGCAGGGTACTTTCGGTTGGATTATTTTTGGTTTGATATGGGCAATGGCGGTCAGCGGTGTTATTTACAAGCTGTTTTTTTACCGTGGCGGGAAAATCGAGCGCAGAATATCAGCCTTTCTGTATATTGCCATGGGTTGGGTTATTATCATTGCCATAGTGCCTTTATTGAAGCATGCTTTGCCTTTGTCTTTGTGGTTTTTACTGGCCGGAGGTTTGAGCTATAGTCTGGGTGTAATATTTTATTTGTGGACGAAGCTGAAGTTTTCGCATGGCATTTTCCACCTGTTCATTATGGCGGGGTCGGTATGTCATTTTTTTGCTTTTCTCGTTACGGTTGTTTAGACGGAGATGGGGCTTTGGCGGAGAATTTGCCGGCGCGCAGCGCTGCAAATTCTGTGACAAAGCCTGCCCCCCCCCACTTTGGTTTATTGTAGCCCCAGCCGTTTGCGTGCCAACACCAGGTAATTGAGGTTTAATTCATCCTTGGGGTTTATCTGATAGGCTTTTTCGAAGTAATTCAGTGCGTTTTTGTCGTCTCCGGCAACGCCATAGCTGATGCCAATATAACGAAATACTTCAGCGTCGCCCGCATTCAGCGCAGCAGCTTTTAGCAACAAAACTCGGGCTTCCTCGAAACGGTTCTGCGACCCATAGGCAATGCCCAGCGATTTGAGCACATCAAACTGATTGGAATTGACTTTGTAAGCTTTTTCGAGATAGAAAATTGCCGAATCAGCCATGTTTTTTCCTCGGTAATAATCGCCCACAAACAAATACGGTTCAAACCGGTTCGGATTTATTTCGCTTACTTTTTTCCAGTATTCCGTTTCGAATTCCGGATCGTTCACATTGGCCGTGAGAACCCCGATTGAATTACCCCATACATCGGTGTTGTTGGGATCAACCGCCATGGCTTTCAGGTAATAACTAAACATCGTTTTGTAATCGCCATGCATGAAATAATAACAATTTCCAAGACGTATCAGCGATTCAGTGTATTTTGGATATACCTCGAGTGCTTTCTCAAAATAGGGAATCGCCTCCCTGAATACCTGATTGCGTGAGGCGGTGTCGGTCATTTTCTCGGCAACACTGTATAACTCGCTGGCATACGACGAATTGCCCTTAGCTGAGTTAACCGATATCTTTACATCGTGCCCGAAAAGAGTCAGATTGTCTTTCCAGTCAAAGTTACGCACCACGGTCTTTGCCGAAAAGGCAAGACAGATAACCACCTCAATTGCCAGTGAGATTTTCTTTAGCATAGCACTTCGCATCATACGGGTTTTCAGAAAATAGGCCACCGCAATGCAGAGACCGAGCAGTGAGATATACACAAAACGCTCGCTCATAAAGGCACCTACATTGATTATCAGGTTCGAAGTTATCGACAGCGTGGCAATAAAAACCCAGATTGCAAATGCATATACCGATTTCTTTTTCAACCCGATTACCGCAACAATACCCAGTCCCAGATAAACAATCAGGGGAACGATGGCTCGCCAGTCGCTCCACCCGATAATCGGAATGTGATAGGGATAGTAATCCCAGGTAAGCGGATGTGGAAAAAACAGGAGCTTCAGATAAATGCCAAGTGTCATGAAAACGGTTGCATAGCGCTCGCCCACAGTGGCTTCCAGAAAAGGATTGTTCATAAGTTCGGGAACATCCGCACCCAAACTGTTGCCAACCACCGCAAAACGGGCGAGCAGATAAATTACCGATGCAGCTGCAATAGGAAGCATCAATCGCAGATATTGAGCCGGTTTTGCTTTGGCGAAGAAATACACGCTAAGTGGTATCACAAACAAAAAGGTCAGGGCAGTTTCTTTACTGAAAACAGCAGGTAAAAACCACAAAAACGAAAAAAACAGGTGTTTCGTTTTTGAGGTATCAATATACCTGAATGTTGATTTCCATGCCAATAACACAAATAAAAAGCAGAATATTTCGTCACGCCCTTTTATGTTGGCCACTGCATCGGTGTGCAACGGATGAACAGCAAACAGCAGGGATGCAATAAATGCCATTCCCAGATACCATTCTTTCTCGTTAGTTTCGGGAAAAAATCTGCGCAGCAACCTGAACAACACGATTACCGACAATGCATAAAACAAAAGGTTGAAAAAGTGGCTGATGTGCGGATTGCCCTTGAATATCTCCTGCTCTATTGCAAAACTTATCATCGAAAACGGACGATAACGGCCACCTGCAACCGCTTGGCTGTCGTCGCCAAACATCCCGGCCATGGCGTCTTTGGTCATAATGTCACCAATACCTGCAAAGCCTTTTTGGGTGTAGGTATTTTTGTAGATAATCATTTTGTCGTCGAGGGCGTACTTGTTGGGCAAGGTGTTCAGGTACAAGGCTGCCGAAACGATTAGCAGAACATACAGGGGCTTCCGGTTGGGTTTCATACTGAAA
>JAKQPY010000189.1:0-6067 GCA_029564465.1 Bacteroidota bacterium
TTATTAGCCTTGTTATTTAATGATGTTTATGCCCTACGGGCAAAAATGCAAATTGCAGAAAACACATTATTTCAATAATATGCTGGTCACCGGAATCGAGGTGTAGTCTAGGTGCCCGGAGAGATGAAACTGAGCCATCGAAATCCCCGAACCAAAGCTCCCGAAATGGTATTTAGCCCGTAGGGCTTCAACAACAATAGAATTGCAGTTAAAAAGGAATTTTTGTCCGTAGGACATTAACCCCGGCATTTTGATGTTGATTCCCTATGGGAAACACGGTTTTATTAGCCTTAATATTCGTAATGTTTATGCCCTACGGGCAGATTGGGAATTAGCGATAATGTATTGTTTCAATAATATGCCGGACACCAAGCCGTTGACCAGCTCGGCAACCTGTGATACACAACAGCGCTGCGTTGTCGTTGTAGTTACCAACCGTCGAAGACCTGTGCTGACGCCGCTGAAGTTAAGATTGCTTTGTTATTTTGCGGATTCCTCGTATTAAGCGACCCTTACACCATGTGCACTTCGGCAAATGTGCGTCGCAGTCCCTTATGATATTTCACAGCCGGATGCCCCACAATCAGGAATAAGCCCTCGCGGCTTTTATAGCGTATGCCGTATTTCTCGCGTAATTTACGGCTTGCCTTACCATATTGAATTAAGGGGTGAATGGCGCCCAGCATACAGGTGCCCAGACCCAGTGCTTCTGCCGCATGCATGGCGTAGGTAGCGGCTACAATGGGGTCGGCAGGGTCGGTGTAGGGAGAACCATAAAAATAAAACATCAGCGGGGCATCGTAGGTTACCCAGTTTTTGCCTTCTTTCATACCTCCGGTGTACAGCTGAAACACAGGTTTAATAAACTGACGGAACATCTCGTCGTTCTGCTTGCCCCAAAAGGGTCGCATCAGTGTTAAGAACCAGTTGGAAACAAACCATTTCATTCCTTCGAGGACGGTGCAGAAATCGCGGGTGAAAGCAGTTACTTTGTCGGCACTGTCGAAGACCACCACGTGCACATCGCTGGGGGGCAGGCCCATTGGCGCAGTTGAAGCCATCTCGAGGATTTTTGCGGTGATTTCGCTGCCCACAGGCTGCGGCTTTAACTCTCTGACACTGCGGCGGCCCTGCAGCAAGCGCAGCAAGTCATCGTAGATGTCGGGCGATACTTTCCCCTTGAGTTCAAATACGTCGTTGGGGCTGAGTTCGCGCCCGTATATTTCGATAGCACCTGTCGGGCAAATCGCCATGCAATGTCCGCAGGCTATGCAGCCAAAGAATGACTTTCCGGTGGTAGTGGCTTTCCCTTCTTTTATTTCGATACTATTGTCCTTGCATACCGAAATGCATAAGCCGCATCCGGTGCATAAGGTTTGGTTGATTCGGATTTCGGCAGCGTTTTTGGCGCGGGTGGTGGGTATTGGCATATCTTTTAGGTTTTGGGTCAGGCATCAAATCCGCGATGGGGTGGGTCAGGGGTTTGGTCGCTGTCGGACGGGTCGGCACTTCCTTCCTGCCCGGTATAGGTTGTTACTTCGTGTTGCTGCGCTTCGAGCAAGTCCTTCTCGAGTTTTTCTTGTGCAAGCTGCTCACCGGATATCACCGATAACTGTTTCAGTTTTTTCAATCCAAAAATATACATCCCAATAAGGAAGGGAATGAATACGAGCAGGAACCAGGGAACCCCCGACATGAGAATGAAGTCGTAAATGCCATGCAGCACAATGGCAGATGCCAGGGCGGTAAACAACAATCCGCCACGATGGCGCTTGCTATATTTTGCCCTGCCGATGTAGAAGCCCATGACTACTGCGAAAGTGGCATGTGCCGGCACAGCGGTAAGAGCACGCACCAGCGCCGTTGAGGTTCCGCCACCCACCACATACAGAATGTTTTCGACGAGGGCAAAGCCCAACGAAACATATACCGAATAGACAATGCCATCGAAGGGCTCGTTGAAGTGCTTGCTGCGCCAGATAAAAATCATGATTACCAGAAATTTGAACATTTCTTCGGTAAAGGCAGCTACTACAAACGCATCCCAACCTGCCTGCAAATATCCCTGCATCCACGAAGAGGGAATCGACATCAGTATTTCGATAATGAGAATCGGGATAACGGCGACGGCGCCCATGACTACACTCAGAATTAATTTGCCGATGGGCTCTTTTTCGTGCTTGTCGCGGTAATATACGTAGAGCAGTATCATTATTACCGGCGCAATGGCTATGAGAATCAGTGGTATCATGGGTCTATTAATTAAATCGTATGGCTTCGGAGGGGCTGATGCGGGTAATGAGGTAGGAGGGCAACAGCATCATCAGAAAAGTGACAAAAAGGGCTCCGGCATTCAGCAGCAAAATGTGCAGGATGTTTATATTTACCGGAACGTAGGCCACATAGTAGGAAGCGGGGTCGAGACGGATAAATCCAAACTGCCATTGCAGCACGCAAAGCACAATGCCTATCACATTACCCCACAGCATGCCGCGCCCGATAAGCATGGCGGCATAAATCAGGAAGACTTTGCGTATGCTTATGTTCGGACTCCCTAAGCTTTTGAGCACGCCAATCATGTTTACTCTTTCGAGGATAATTACCAGCAACCCGCTAATCATATTGAACCCGGCAACACAGGTAATGAGTAAAAGTATTACCCAAACGTTCATGTCGAGCAGGTTGAGCCAGTTAAATATCTCGGGATAATCGTCCTGAATGGTGGTTACTTTCAGAAAGTTGCCTTCGTCGTCGGGGGAATTGCCCACTATGCGTCGGACTTCGTCGCTGATGGGTCCGAGTTTTTTCAGGTCGTCGATGAGAATTTCGAATCCGCTGGCCTGATTTTCGGTCCAGTCGTTGAGTTTTTTGATGTGGCGTGCATCGGCAATCACGAAGAGCTTGTCTAAGTCCTGCAACTGGGTGTCGTAAATGCCGCATACGGTGAACCTGCGCATTCGGGGCGGGTCCTGAATGAAATAGCTGGAGACTTTATCGCCGGTTTTTAGTTTTAGAATGTCGGCAAGGTATTTCGAGATGAGAATATCGTTGCTGCGCCCTGTGTCGCTGATGGCGGGGAGTTGCCCGTCGACGAGATGCTTCTGGAAGAAACTGAAATCGAATCGGCTGTCGACGCCTTTAAGCACGATGCCCTGCAGATAATAGTCGGTTTTAAATATTCCGGCTTTGGTCGAAAACTCCTGTATATGTTTGACTCCGGGGATGGCCCGCACCGCCGAAAACCAGGTCTGGTTGGTGTTTACGGGTTTGGTTTCGTAGGAAGTGTTGCTGTCGTAATTGATTACCCTGATGTGCGACCCGAACCCGATGACCTTGTTGCTGATTTCTTTTTTGAATCCGGTAACGATGGAAACGGCTATGAGCATCACGGCCATTCCCAGTGCAATGCCCGCAATGGCAATGCGCACCACAGGCCGGCTGAAGCTTTGCCCGTGTTTTTGTCCGCGCAGCATTTTTCGCGCAATGAAGTATTCGGTTTGCAACATGACGTAAAAATAATTGCATTATCCGGATTTTCAGCATTTGGGAGAAAAAAATAAGAATGGAGAGGCACGGGCTGAATCCAGCGATTAAAGGAAGGTGTCTGTCTATGGGAATTGGGTGTACTTCGATTTTATTTTTTTATGGAGTTTGGGTGACTTATTTTTGGGGAGTAATTAATTTGATTTGATATGTGTCGATCATCGAAAAGCATTTTCTGCATTATGGCAGTATTAACATTTAGCATGGTTTCGTGCAGCCCGGAACTGTTCGACCGGATGAAGCGACAGGATGGACCGGTTGAGATTGATGGTAAAAACAGGGAGTGGGGTAGCGGCCTGCGGTATTACGACAAGACCAGCGCCTTGTTTTATGAGCTTCGCAATGATGATACTTGTTTGTATATCGCGCTGTCGTCAAACAATGCCAATTGTGTGCAGCGTGTGCTGATGTCGGGTTTTCGCTTGTCGTTCGACACAGTGAAAAAGGGGGATTATCCGTTTATTGTAAAGGCCGGTTCGCAGCAGAGGCCCCCGCAAGATCGGGAACGGGGTGCGCCACAAGGGCAGCATCAAAGAACTCCCGGTTCGGATCCAACACCACCGCCTCAGGTATTCGGGAACCCGGAACTGCTGGGTTTCAGGCATTGCAATGGGATTATACTTGCGCTGTTGCCGAGTCGCGAACCTTCGTTTTTTGCAGAGTGCAGCATTCCGCTATCGGCAATTTATTCGCACAGCAATTTGCAGGCTGCCGATACTGCCAGGCCGATTTATGTGAAAATTACGCTACCGGAATTTGAATCACGGCAAGCTGTGCCACAGGGACCACCCGACCGTCAGGGCCCCGGTGGTGAGCCGCCACGCGAGGGTTTGCAACCTTCTACCAACCGCACTAACTCGAATACCGAAGTAAGACCATCGCAATTTAACGACGACAGCAACGAAATGATGAACAAGCTGGGACCACCGCAAGGCGGAACGCAACAACTTTCTGAAACATCAGTGCTGAAGGCATTGAAGCCCGTTTTAAAATAGCATCAGTGAAACCCTTAGTAAAATATTGCCTTGGGCTTACAGTCGGGTTACTTGTGTGTATGCTATCGGTTGATGTGCAGGCGCAGTATTCGGTGTCGGGCTATGTGTGCGATAATAGCGGCAAGGCGCTTACCGGGGTTAATGTGGTACTGTTGAACCGCGATTCGGTGATGGTTACCGGCACCACAAGCGACCCATCGGGGAAATATATTATTCATGGTATTCCATCGGGGTCTTATATGTTGCGGGCGAGTTTTGTGGGATTTGCATCGTTTACGACAAATATCGTGATTACATCGCGCTCGATTGAGCTGAGCCGGATTGCTCTTGGCGAAGATGTGATGATGCTGGGCGAAATTAGTATTACGGAGATTTTACCGGCAGTATCGCTGAATGGCGATACCACTGAATATAATGCAGCATCGTACACGGTTACACCCGATGCTACTGCCGAAGACCTTGTGCGCAAAATGCCCGGGGTAAGTATCGAGGATGGCAAGGTGATGGCGAATGGCGAGGAGGTGAAGAAGGTGCTGGTTGATGGTAAGGAATTTTTTGGCGACGATGCGAGCATTGCATTTAAAAATCTTCCGGCTGAAATTGTCGATATGGTGCAGATTTATGATAAACAAAGCGATATGGCCGAGTTTACGGGGTTTAAGGATGGCGAAACGACCAAAACGATGAACCTCCGCACCAAAAACGGTAAGAATAATGGCTGGTTCGGTAAACTGAGCGGCGGATATGGCACCGGTAACAGCTTTATTGTGAATGGCAATATCAGTTATTTTAAGAACGACATGCGCATTTCGGTGTTGGGACTGACGAATAATATTAATCAGCAAAATTTTTCGATGCAGGACTTACTTGGGGTTGCATCTTCGTCGGGAGGCAGGGGAGGAATGGGCGGACCGCCTCCGGGTGGTGGTGGCAGCAATGGACCACCGGCGCCTCCGGGTGCTGAGGGTATGTCGAATTCGATGACGGATTTTTTTGTCGGGCAGAACTCGGGTCTGAACACAAACCATTCGTTTGGGGTGAATTATGTTGACGAATGGGGTAAGAAAATAAATGTAAGCTCAAGCTATTTCTTCAACCGAAGTCTGAATAATACTGTTGCGGAGACCCACCGAACGTATTATGGCGACGCAGAGACGGGTCTTTTGTATGACGCGGGCAGTCAAAGCAAAGCAACCAACGATAACCACCGCTTTACGATGCGTTTTGAATATCGCATGAGCGACCGCAACAGCCTGCTCGTAACCCCGTCGATTAGTTTCCAGTCCTACAAGAGTAGTTATAACACGCAGGGCAACAGCTATTATGCTGATAACACGCCGCTGAGCGAGACACAGTATGATTATACGGGAAAAACATCGGGTTACACAGGCAGCAATACGATTCTTTTTCGTCATAAATTTGAAAAAACGGGGCGCACATTTTCGCTTTCGCTGGCGGGAGGTTTCAACACGGCTGATGCCAGTACCGATTATGATTCCGAAACGCGCTATTCGCTGAACCCGCATGCC
>JAKQPY010000194.1:0-9238 GCA_029564465.1 Bacteroidota bacterium
GGGTGAACCTGCCTGCGATATTTTGAGGAGGCAAATTTCGACCAGCAGTCTTTTGTTACGAACGTTTTTATACTTATAATCGGCCTCGTTGGCTAACTCGATGGCTGAAAAAAGAAAATCAACCGGGCATTCCGACGACACTTCGTGGTAGCGTTTCTGAATATTCACCCCAACCTCGAGCAACTTCACTGTTCCAGGGTCTTTGCACATCAGCAGATCCCTGAAATGACTTGCCAGCCCGCTCACAAAAATTCCTCCGTCGAAGCCTTCTTCAATAACCTCACTGAACACCGACAGCGCTTCGGGATAATTTCCGTTGAGTAAGGCCGTAGTTATTCTGAAATAGTAATCGTAATTGAGAACATTCAGGTTTTCGATGGTTGTATTGTAGGTGATGTTGTTGCCCGAAAAACTTACGATCTGGTCGAATATCGACAAGGCGTCACGCATGGCTCCGTCGGCTTTTTGTGCAATAATCGACAGTGCATCGGGGTCGGCAGTAATATGCTCGCTGTCGGCAACAAACTGCAAACGCTCGGTTATGTGGTGAATGCTTATCCGGTTAAAATCGAAAATCTGACAACGTGATAAAATGGTGGGTATTATCTTGTGTTTTTCGGTGGTTGCCAGAATGAAAATCACATGCTTTGGCGGCTCTTCGAGTGTTTTGAGAAATGCATTGAATGCCGGAGTCGAGAGCATATGAACCTCGTCGATAATATACACACTGTAGCGGCCTACCTGAGGCGGAATGCGGACCTGATCAATCAGGTTGCGGATATCGTCCACCGAATTATTCGATGCGGCATCAAGCTCATGAATATTCATCGAGCGCGATTCGTTGAAGGTTTTACACGATTCGCATTCGTTGCATGCTTCGAACTCAGGCGTTATGTTTACACAGTTAATGGTTTTGGCAAAAATACGGGCGCAGGTTGTTTTGCCCACACCTCTTGGCCCGCAAAAAAGATAAGCCTGAGCCAGCTGCCGTGTTTTGATTGCATTTTTCAGGGTACGCGTAATGCTGTCCTGCCCCACTACCGACATAAAGTTGTCGGGTCTGTACTTTCGTGCTGATACGATAAAATTATCCATACGCTGTTCGATTAGGGCAAAAATAGTGAAATGAACTTACAAGTTAAAAGCAGGCCTCAACTATTTATAAACAAAAAACTGACTGTAAACAGATTTACAATATTTTGATATTTGTATTTGAATTTGTATTTTTATATCCATAAACCAAAACACAATTCAATGAAAAAGTCATTACTCCTATTGCTTGCAGTTGCTCTGACAGCTCCGGTTATTGCGCAATTGGTCACCATTTCGGGTGTCAATCAGATTCCTCAGATTGGCGATACGCTGCGCTATAAGAACATCAATACATTCGGTTTTGAACTGAGTGGTACCGGTCCGGTTACGTCGAAGGTCTGGGATTTATCTGCGTTAACCGATGGCAGTTCGCTCGAATTCTTTTACCTTGACCCTGCCGAGACTCCCGAATATGAAAATTTTCAGAGCGCTACACTGGCCGAGGGAAGCGATCAGGCTGATGGATACTTTTATTACGTAAGTGGCAATTACTACATGGCGCGCAAGGGCGTTACCGGCGACATGGTGATGCATTATGCCGACGACAGTGCAACCGTGTTTACATTCCCTTTTACAGCCGGGCATAATTACACGTGTACTTATAGCGGAATGCTGTATGCATCGGGTCTCGACATGGATATTACCGGTGCCGAAGTCGAAATGGATGCCGATGCACAAGGCACCCTGATGCTTCCCAACGGTACAATTCTCGAAGACGTTTTGCGCATTCATATTACCGAAATATTCAACGGAACTTACGAAATTGTCGAAGGCATGCCAACCGATGTACTTACCGTAGAAGACGATTATTACTACTGGTTTCACGAAGATTATACGGGTGCAGTTTTGGTTTATGGGGTTACTACGGTCGAAAGCATGGGCTCAAATCCGGAAGAAACCGAAGTGTTGCGCTATCAGCCTGTAATTGCGGGTGTCGGAGTCGGTTCTGCCACAAAGCAATGGGCATCAGTGTACCCGAATCCGGCCAGCGACAGGATTGTTGTTGATATGCCTGTTGAAAATGAGAATTACTATGTGTATAACGCTTCCGGGGCTCTGGTCCATACAGGCAATTCGCAGTATATCGACGTGAGCAGCATGGCTACAGGTGTATATTGCATAGTTTTCGAAAATAAACTGATGGCTCCCGTAAATTTTATTATTGCCAGGTAGCTACGATTGTTTTATTCAATATTTCTTTAATAAGTACAGCCACACCGTCATCGGTGTTTTTGGGAATATTGCTAAAGCTCGACAACAAACTTTCAGGAGCATTCAGGGTGACAAAAGGATGCTCCGACCACTCCAACATATCGAGGTCATTGTAATCGTTCCCGCATACAACGGTCTCATGATTCGAAATATTCAGTTTTTCGCACAGAAATTCAATACCGGTGGCTTTTGAAACTCCCTTGGGGAATATTTCGACCCAAAGGCTTTCTCCATCGAAGGGTGAAGTTGTTTTTATTACTTTATGTTCACCAAAATATGCTTCAATACGCTCGTAATCATCCCCGTGGTTGTCGCATATCACCAAAAACTGGGCAGCTGCTGCGGGCAGATTTATCAGTAATTCAACCCCAAGTTGGCTGTAATGACTGATTCTTCTTGAAAAGTCAGGGTGTCCGCCACCTGAAGGGCTTGCATAAAAATAATGATTGTCGGGAACCGGCTTATGAACCATGTAGTTGTAATTATTCTGCGACAGCCAATACGCAATGTGTTCAATGCTATCGGAATCGAAACAGTGACTGAAAAATATTTCTCCCGTGTCAAATTGCATAACTCCGGCTCCCGATGAAAAAACAAGGTAATCAACCGGAAAATCATAATCAATTACCTGCGACAGCGAAAAGAGCGAGCGGCCTGTGGCAATTACACGGACAATATTGTGTTTGCCCAGAAGTTTCAGTGCGTCGGTGTTGAATTTACTTACCCTGCCATTGCATGCAGCCAGCGTACCGTCATAATCGGTAACGAACATTTTTATCGATGCTAATGATTTTGATTCGGCAGTTTGAGTCATCCCGGCTTATTCTTCCGAAAGCTGCTTGCGGTTTAAATTGACAATATGAAGCAACTGGTCGTCGATAAACAATTCTTCGTAATCGCGAATCATTCCCGTGAAAAACTTACCGGGTTTCTGACGCAAATACATAATCATCATTCCAAGATATTCTTTGCCGAACCAGATGGGAATCAGCATGGCAAAACTTTTTTCACCATGCATTTCGACCCAGCCGATTGGATGGATATCCTCCTGTGAAGAAGCAATTTTCCATAAAGAATCAATGTCACTTATATTATCGGAAGTTAGATGCTCCGACAAAAATACCCTCGATTTGCTTTTAACAAAAATGGCATTGTGCATCACATCGAAAAAACGAAAATTAAAGAAATTAACCGTAAAACGATTAATATAATCAGCGAATTCACCGACTCCTGTAATTTCTTCGGAAGCAATTTTATTTCGTACTTCGTCGAATGCGTCAACCAACTTAAGCGGGATGTACGATATTACAAACAGGTAGCTGCCGGCCAGTGCGCATATTATTATGAAAACGAGAGGACACAGGATTAGTAAAGCTGTATTATCGATTTGCATCAATTGCAGCAGCAAGACTATCGGATAAATCATCAGGAGACAAAAAAAAGCGTAGAAGAACAGCAGCAGCCTCCGTTGATATTGAAATATTTTTTGATAAGTGCCCATAGCATTTATTTAATTATGCAGTAAAATTAAAATTTTTTCATTTTAAGAATCCGTGGAAATTATTATTTTTACGAACAAAACAAAAACTATGGAAATTACCGGGAAGATTTTACAGATTCATGCACCGCAGAGTGGAGAAGGAAAAAACGGAAGTTGGAAAAAGCAATCATTTGTTATCGAAACCCTTGATGAATACCCCAAAACCGTGTGCCTAACCACATGGAATAATCGAGTAGAACTCGACAAAATGGTTATAGGAGAAAAAATCAAAGTTCAGTTCGATGTCGAGAGCCGGGAGTTCAACGGCCGCTGGTACACCGACCTGAAAGCATGGAAGTCGGAAACCATCGAAGGTTCAACGGCATCGTTTTCTTCTTCGCCAATTCAAAACTTACCCCCGGAACCCGAAAATGAGCTTGTTAACGACGATGATTTGCCATTTTAGTCGCTAAACAAATATTTCATATTACATTTGCCTGATAGGGAAAATATATTAATACATTGATAATCAAGTTATTAGTGTTTAATATTTTGTCTTCAGTTTAAATAAAATTTGGTACGTTTATTGAAAAATGAACACTGTTATTTGATTTTTTGTTAATATAATAATTTAAATTAATTTTGTAAATAAACCAAAACAATGTCTTACCTAAAAAAAACACCTATGAAAAAAAACACTCCTTGTATTAATCCTCGTGAGCATGATCCCGGTTTTCAATTATGCTCAGAAAGTATTCAACTTTCCCAGCTCATCAAACAAAATTATTGATATTACCATCGATACAAAAACGTGGTCGGTCGATAATACAGAAGGAATTATGACAATTTCGCCTTTGAGTTCAGCCCACTCCAACAATTTTGTTTGTATGATATGGGCCTCTGAGGATCCATCTTCCGAAACGGCAGTGGATGATATTGCCGAACAGGCATCTACGGTTGTGAGCACTTTGTTGTCTGACATTACCTGGGCTGAAGAAGTAACTGATTTCGAGAATAACGGAATTACTTTTGTCGGCACCGATGGTGTTGGTTATTATGTTGCTGACGATGGCAGCAGCACAAAGATGGTTACTTCAATCATGCTGCTCATTCCTTCCGACCAGAACAACATTATCGCCTTGGTTTTCTTCTCAACCGAAGATACCTACGATGTGTACGAGCAAAGTTTCCTCGATATGGTGCTGTCAATCAAATAAAGATTATCGCTGATATTAAAAAAAAACCTGTCCCGGCAGGTTTTTTTTTTGATTAAAACGCAGAATTAACTATTTTTGCGGCGTTATGAAAACAACAAAAACACCGTTTCTATTTTTTTGCGTCGTCGTGGCGATGCAAATTCCGGCAGCCTGAGGCTTGCTTGCAGGTGTTTTTCTTCGATAAATCAGATAAAAATACGTGAAAGCGATTCCGCAGGGGTGAATTGATTGATGATTTATGAATTTTTTGATTTTAGATTATGAAAAGAAGGTTTGAAAGCTTGAAAATTAAACAATTAGGCGGTGCGCTGAAGCAGGCTTTTGTTGATTCTGATACCGATTACACTTCGGTAGGTTTGAGTAAGGCAATATTTTTATTGTCGGTACCTATGGTGCTCGAAATGTTGCTGACTTCTATTTTTTCGTTGGCAGATATGTTTTTTGTGAGTCGTTTGGGTAACGATGCCGTAGCTACTATTGGATTAACCGAAGCAGTAATAAACCTTGTTTATTCGGTTGCATTTGGAATTAGCATTGCCACCACGGCCATTATCAGCCGTCGTGTGGGTGAGCGTAAATTTCGGGCTGCATCGGAGGCCGCTTTGCAGTCGATTTGGATAGGCACGGCCATCTCGTTGCTTATTGCTATACCGGGAATACTCTTTGCCAGCGATATTTTACATCTGATGGGAGGCAATAAGACAATTTCGGGCGACATGTCGGGTTACATGGCTATAAGTCTTGGCGGGAGTTTCAG
The DNA here is from genome assembly GCA_029564465.1 of Bacteroidota bacterium. Lineage (GTDB taxonomy): Bacteria > Bacteroidota > Bacteroidia > Bacteroidales > ML635J-15 > JAGOEF01. Next base: position 5,759 of record JAKQPY010000194.1, read on the forward strand.
CATTATTCTGATATTTATCAATAACGCAATATTCCGGAGTTCCGGCAAGCCCTTACTTGCATTGCGTACGTTGGCTGTTGCCAATCTGCTGAATATTATTCTGGACCCGCTGATGATTTTTGGTATCGGTTCGTGGCAGGGAATGGGTATCGAGGGTGCCGCATGGGCCACTTTAATCGGAAGGGGAACAGCCGTATTTTATCAATTGTATGTGCTAAGTCGTGAAGCGCAACTGGTTTCGCTGCGGAAAGCCCGTAAATATTTTGATTTTGATGTAATCAGGAGTATTTTGAAGCTTTCGGCCGGTGGCATCAGTCAGAATTTTGCAGCAACCTTCAGCTGGTTGTTGCTGGTTCGTATTATCAGTAGTCTGGGAAGTGTGGCTGTTGCGGGATATACCATTGCCTTAAGAATATTGCTTTTTATTCTGTTACCTGTTGCAGGGGTTGCCAACGCCACTTCGACACTTGTCGGACAAAACCTGGGTGCGAAAAAACCTGAGCGTGCTGTACGCACTGTAAAAATTGCCGGAGGAGTGAGTGCCGCCATTATGTTTCTGGCCGGTGTATTGTGTTTTATTTTTGCAGAACAAGCTGTTACATTATTTGCTACACAAGCCGAAACTGCTGCAGCAGCAACCCGTGGATTGCGTTATCTGGCAGTTGGTTTTCCGATCTATGCGCTGGGTATGGTTATGATGAATGCACTCAACGGAGCCGGCGACACCACTACCCCATTCCGTATTAATATATTATGTTATCTCGTTATCGAAATTTCGCTTGCCTTGCTGCTGGCCTATATTTTAAAACTAAACGAAACGGGTATTTACATTTCGATTCTGGCAGCCGAACTGGCATTCACTGCCTCGGCTATCTACTTTTTTGCCAAAGGAAAGTGGAAGGCTGTGAAGGTATAGCCCGGTCAGTTAAAGAGGACTTTTACATCCGGCTTTAGAAGTATCACAATGCCTGAAATTCCCAGTGCTGTTCCCAATGGCATGTTCATACAATTAATGGCATCGGTGACAATGCAAAATACCCTGTGCTTCCGCTTTAACAGGAAAATTCCCGTAAGCAGATTCAGCACTGCTGAAATACCTACGGCAAGCGATGCCATTATTGAAACAGCGATAAACACTACACCCACAATTCCCAGCACCATTTGATTTTCGAAAGCAAACAAGGCAAAGCCGGCAATCATACCTACCCCAAAAGCAAAGTAGATAATTACGGCAAATATCCCAAGACTCAGTGTCAGACCTGCCCACACAAAATGAAATACCGCCAGGGTGCGCAGCTGATTAATCTCCTGATTGCCCATGTAACAATTTTTATCTGCATCAAAAGTACGCAAATTAAGGGCTAAGTTGCCGAAAAAATTGTTAAATCTTTTGTTGAAAACTATCCGGGCGCTTGATGAAATTAGCTTGGTAAATTAAAATTTATGAAGTTATTTAGCAGCGCAAAAACACAAAAACATGAAAACACTTAAATTCTTAGTCCTTGCAGCAGCAGGTCTTATTTTTATGAATGCCTGTCAGTCGCAAAAAAAATCTTCGGATGCTTCGTTTACGCTGGCCAATGCCAAAGATTCGGCATCGTATGCCATTGGAGTGCAGATTGCCAATAATTTTGAACAGAACAGCATTCTTGGCGATATTAATCTGGATGCCATCCTTGCCGGGATGAAAGACAACCAGGCCGGTAATCCCAAAATCACTGTTGAGAACACCGATAAAATTGTTAACGACTATTTTTCGAAAATAACCGCTTCAAAAAGTGGCGATAAAATAAAACAAGGCGAAGAGTTTCTTGCCGCCAAAGAAAAAGAACCCGGAGTGGTAAAAACGCAAAGCGGTTTGCTGTATAAAGAAATCAAAGCCGGTGCCGGACCTTCACCGAAAACCACCGATAAAGTAAAAACCCATTATCGCGGTACCTTGATTAACGGTACAGAATTCGATTCGTCCTACAAACGCGGTGAGCCTGCAGTATTTCCTGTTAACGCAGTCATTAAAGGCTGGACAGAAGCCCTGCAGCTGATGAAACCCGGTTCCAAATGGGAACTCTATATCCCCTACTATCTTGCCTATGGCGAAAGAGGTGCCGGGCAACTTATCGGACCCTACGAAACCCTGATATTCGAAATTGAATTAATCAGTATTGAATAACCGAAGTCATCTTCGGTTTTTTTTTGTAAAAAAATGAACAACTATCAATTTAAACTAAATACACATCAATGAAAAACAAAAGTTTAATCTCAATCAGCGACTACTCGAAGCAGGACTATCTGCAAATTTTAGAGCTGGCCGGTTATTTCGAAAAACATCCGAATCAGGACATCCTCAGAGGGCATGTGATTGCTTCGTTATTCTTCGAACCTTCAACTCGTACACGCTTAAGCTTCGAAAGTGCAGTACAACGTCTGGGTGGACGAATTATTGGTTTTTCGGAAGCCGGAAATTCCTCGGTATCGAAAGGTGAAACGCTGAAAGACACTATTCTCACTGTGGCCAACTACAGCGATCTGATTATTATGCGACATCCGGTGGAAGGCAGTGCCCGTTTTGCCAGTGAGGTATCATCGGTTCCTGTGGTAAATGCAGGCGACGGTGCAAATCAACACCCTACACAATGCTTGCTCGATCTCTATTCGATACAAAAAACCCAGGGTACGCTCGAAAACCTGAGCATTGCCATTGTGGGTGACCTCAAATATGGCCGCACTGTGCATTCACTCATTCAGGCAATGGCCAATTTTAATCCGGTATTTCACTTTGTGTCGCCTCCTACACTGAGGTTGCCCGAAGAATACAAAATATTCCTGAACAACCATAACATACCCTTCTTCGAACACAGCGAGATTACCGATTGTATCCGCGAAAGTGATATTCTGTATGTAACGCGGGTACAACGCGAAAGATTCAGCGACCCTATGGAATACGAAAAAGTTAAAAATGCCTATGTGCTTCACAACCGAATGCTCGAGGGCAGTCGTGAGAACCTGAGGATAATGCACCCACTGCCACGTGTAAGCGAAATTAATATTGATGTGGACCCCAACCCAAAGGCCTATTATTTTACTCAGGCTCTTAACGGCGTGTATACCCGTATGGCTATTATTTCAGCAATTTTAGGATTAAAATAAACACGTAATATGAAACAGAAAAATACAGAAATGACAGTGCGTGCCATCGAAAATGGCACCGTGATTGACCATATACCCTCGAAAAACTTGTTTAAAGTTCTTTCGATTATCGGAATCGAGCGAATGGACACCACGGTTTTTATTGGCAACAACCTCGATAGTAAAAAACTAGGGAAAAAGGGTATTATCAAAATTACCGATAAGTTTCCATCGATCGACGACTTTAACAAAATAGCCCTGCTGGCACCCAGTGCTGTTTTTAACATCATCCGTAACTACGAAGTGGTCGAAAAGAAAGCTGTCGAAATACCCAAAACCGTCGATGGTATTGTG
>JAKQPY010000195.1:0-5944 GCA_029564465.1 Bacteroidota bacterium
GCCCGCGCCCCTTCGGGTGGTGCCTGGGCTTCGGTGGAAGCTGTTAGAAAAGCCGACGACAAAGCACAGGTATTGTTCGAAAACTGCTTCCGCGTTCTCGATGGACCCGATGCTCCGGATTTGAAAATTATCGAAATGGACAAACAACTGATTTTCCACATTTCGAACAAAACAAGTTCCAACAACTATCTGGAACAATATGCTGAAAAAGATCCTTCAATCGTTTGCAACGAAGACTTGGACCCCTGCGATGAATACTATCGCTTTCAGGGATATCAGGTATTCCAATTGAAAAATCAGTCAGCCGGTATCAGCGACCGCTACAATCAGGATTTGGTTCGTCAGGTATTCCAGTGCGACCTGAAAGACGGTATTGATCAGATTGTGAACTTCAACTGGTCGGATGAACTCGGAGCCAATGTTCCCTCAGAAGAAGTAAACGGACTTGACGAAGGTATTACCCATACTTTTGTTGTTACAAAAGACTTCTTTGCCACCGGCGACAACCGTCTGATAAACCACAGAGAATATTATTACACTGCAATTGCCTACGGATTCAATAATACCGAATTGTATAACCAACAAATTCAGGAAACTTTCCTTGGACAGAAAAAACCTTATCTGGCCGGTAGAAATAATATTAAAAAGTACATGGCAGTTCCTCATATTAATGATCCAGAAGATGGTGGAACCGTGTTACAGGCTGATTATGGTTATGGTCCTCAGGTAACTCAAATCGAAGGACATGGTAATGCGTATAACGTTCTCGATCTTACCGATGCTACAATTTCTGAGATCATGTCGGGGACACCATGGAAATCGCAAACACCAACCTATAAAAATGGTAAAGGCCCCTTAAAAGTTACTGTTATTGACCCGCTCAATGTACCCGAAGACTTCTATACATTTAAAATGTATGAAGCTGCTGTATGGAGCTATGGGTTAATTAAGCCCGGTGCCAAATGGTTTGTTTACAATACAGTACCTGACACAGTATTTAGCGACAAAGCCCTTAGTTTCATGGGCGACGAGCAGCTGATTCCCGAATGGGGTTTGGCCATCAATGTTCGGCAGTGCGACTATGCAACCAACAAAGAGAAGGCCGATAACAATGGGTATCTTGAAGCCACCATGGAGTATGCCGACGATAGCAAACCCTGGCTGTACTTCCTTCCCGATCAGGATGGCAACGATGCCTTCAACTGGATACGTTCGGGTATGTACGAAAACAAAGTTGGAGAACCCAACGAAGATAAAAATTACGACGACTATAAAGGTTGGGACGAAAAACAGGTGTACGAAAAAATTCTTGGCGGAACCTGGGCTCCCATCAAACTGACATCAGATTTCAAATACGGCCCTGCATATAAAGCAGCCCGTTCGATTCAATCAATCGAAAAATTTGAACCTGTGAGCAGTGTCGATCTCTACATTACCAGCGATACCAGCAAATGGACACGCAGTTGCGTTGTCGAAATGTGCGAAAACGAATGGGAACTTGATGACTATGGCCGCGAAGTAATGGTTACACCCAACGTAAACTATCTTTCGGAAGGTAACGCATTACGCTTCACCCTTAGGAAATCGGCTTCGGTTGATAAACAAGGAAATCCCCTAAACGATGGTACTATTGGTCTGGGCTGGTTCCCCGGCTATGCCATTGACGTGAGAACAGGCGAACGACTGAATATCGTATTCGGTGAAGACAGCTGGCTGGTTGGCGAAAACGGCCGCGATATGAAGTGGAATCCCTCCTCGGGAATTTATGGAACAACAGGCCCCTTATTCGGTGGAAAACACTATATCTGGATTATGGGACACAACCAGAATATCACCAACCCACAATTCCAGGCAACACCATACGATAGCTGCCGTTTTATTCATGAACAACTCATGCAGTACAACAACACGGGTTCTGTTTTACCTGTAAGAACAGCATGGACAACAGCCATGTGGACTGCAATACCGCTTCAGAATCCAAGTTTTGATTTTCTGGCTTCCGATGTTAAAATCCGCCTGAGGGTCGCCACTCCATTACACTTGGCACAAGGTGATTTTGCAATAGAAGAACCTGTGAACGAAAACCTGCCGATGTATACTTTCAATACCTACGATGTAAAAACCATAACCAACAACAACGAGCAGGCAGTTAGCGCACTCGATTTAATCAATATTGTGCCGAATCCCTACTACGGACACAGCTGGTACGAAACCAATCAGTTGGAAAACTATGTAAGGATCACCAACCTGCCACGCAAGTGTACCATTTCGATTTACAATGTATCGGGTACATTGATTCGCCGTTTCGAAAAAGACAGCGACATCACGTATATTGACTGGGATTTGAAAAACTCAAGCAATATTTCGATTGCCAGTGGTTTATACATAGTGCATTTTAATGTTCCGGGAGTTGGCGAAAAAGTGGTACGCTGGTTTGGCGCACTTCGTCCGATTGACTTGAACAATTTCTAGAATTATTTCGAATTTAATAAAACCAGATAGTATGAAAAAGTTTTCAGGCATAGTATTAATAATCATGATAGCAGGAATGCTTCTGATGCCAACTTTTGGATTCTCCGGTAACGAACAGCGTGCCGGCTCGAGTGGAGGTTCAGAACTCCTGATTAACCCCTGGGCACGCAGTTCCGCCTGGGGAGATGCCAATGTTGCTTGTGTTATGGGTCTCGAAGGTCTATACCAAAACGTAGCCGGATTAGCCTTTACCCGCAAAACCGAGTTAATGTTCAACAATACCCAATGGATGGTTGGATCAGGAATTACTATAAATAGTTTCGGTCTGGCCCAGAAAGTCGGAGAATCCGGTGTTATTGCTGTCGGTGTTATGAATATGAGTTTTGGCGAAATCGAAATAACTACCCCCGAATTACCCGAAGGAGGTATCGGAACCTTTTCGCCCAGCTACTCGAACATTCAACTGGCATATTCCCGCGAATTTTCCAACAGCATTTACGGCGGTATCAGTGTTAAAATGATAAACGAAGGTATTGCCAATGCTTCGGCTTCGGGATTTGCGATTGATGCAGGAATACAGTATGTAACCGGATTAGGTCGTGATAAGGCAGGTAACCGTAAACGTGATAACCTGCGTTTTGGTATTGCAATGAAAAATGTTGGTTCTACCATGAAGTTTAAAGGCGATGGTATGGCTTTTACAGGCATTGTGCCCAATGGAACCACAATGACTGTGGAACACCGTTCTCAGGAATTTGAGTTGCCTTCGTTGATTAAAATAGGATTGAGCTACACGATTAATCTTGATGCCAAAGTTGATAGTGTAAGCGAAACTGTTGTTTCGAATCACCAACTTACCATTGCAGCCAATTTTACTGCCAATTCGTTTACAAAAGACCAATACCACATCGGTTTGGAATATGGCTTCCGCAATATATTATTCCTGCGCGGAGGTTATATTTATGAAGCCGGTATCACTGACGCAACTACCCGCACCACAGCCTTAACGGGACCAACAGCCGGTGTTAGCATTCAGATACCGATGAATAAAGAAAAGAAATCGGTTATTGCCATTGATTATTCCTATCGTGCCACACAACCATTTGCCGGAGTACATACTTTTGGGGCAAGGGTAACATTGTAACCATACTATCAAACTATAAAAAGGGGTTAATGCCCCTTTTTTTGTGCCAATTTGTTAACATCCGATTATGTTTAAAAATAGCCTAATTGACTTGCTATTAAAATTAAATGTGTATCTTTGCATTAAGAAACCCCTTTGCTAAAAGGGGGTTTCTTTTCTTTTATATCTGTTGTTCATTAATTTATGAAGTATGAGTAAGGTAATTTATCTCACCGAAGAGGGCCTGAAGAAATTAAAAGATGATCTGGAGCAACTCACCACTGTTGAACGCCCCAGCATAAGTCGTCAGATAGCCGAAGCGCGCGATAAAGGAGATTTGTCGGAAAATGCAGAATACGATGCTGCAAAAGAATCTCAGGGAATGCTCGAGATGAAAATAGCAAAACTGCAGGAAACCATCATGAATGCACGCGTAATTGATCCTTCAAGGATTGACAATAAGCGGATTCAGATAATGAATAAGGTTAAAATTAAAAACCTGAGCAACAATTCAATTCTCGAATACACCCTCGTTTCGGAAAGTGAAGCCGATCTGAAACTTAAAAAAATATCGGTAAGTTCTCCCATAGCGAAAGGGCTTATTGGTAAAAAACTTGGGGATGTTGTAGAGATTCAGGTTCCGGCAGGCCTGATGAAATTCGAAGTGCTCGAAATATCGATGTGATATGCCCGGAATTTTTTCTAAAATCATTGCCGGCGAAATACCGTGCCACAAAGTGGCTGAGAATGATAATTTCATCGCCTTTCTTGATATTCAGCCGCTAAAAAAAGGGCATACCCTCATTGTACCGAAGCAGGAAATCGACTATATCTTCGACATTGACGATGCCATGTTGGCCGAAATGATGGTCTTCGCAAAACATGTGGCCGTTGCTTTGAAAAAAGCCTTTCCCTGCACTAAAATAGGTGTGGCCGTTTTAGGTCTCGAAGTCGCCCATGCCCACATCCACCTCGTACCCATCGACAAAGAATCAGATATTCGTTTCTCAAATCCCCGACTGAGTTTCTCGCATGAAGAATACAGCGAAATAGCCAAGGCTATAAGGACTCACTTATAAATCAAAGCGCTCAACATTGTTCTGTTGATAGAAACCCGTCAGTCCTTCAATTTTTGCTGCATACTATTAGTAATTTCGCTGAAACTTAATTAAAGTTGCCGACAACTGAAACTCCTATATTGATTTATACCGATGGCTCCGCCAGCGGAAATCCGGGACCGGGTGGTTATGCTGCCATACTTAAATCTGGATCCCATACCAAAGAAATCAGTGGAGGTTTTCGAATGACCACCAACAACAGAATGGAACTTCTGGCCGTAATCAAGGCTCTGAAATGCCTGAAAAAACCAGGGTCACAGGTACTGGTTTTTTCCGACTCAAAGTACGTAGTCGATGCCGTCGAAAAAAAGTGGGTATTCGACTGGGAACAGAAAAATTTTAAAAACAAAAAAAACGAGGACTTGTGGAGGGAATTCCTCAACATTTATCGTAAACACAATGTGCGCTTTGAATGGGTAAAAGGGCACAGCACCAATGAATTCAATAACCGTTGCGACCAGTTGGCGGTATTGGCAGGCAAAAACGATTGTTCGAACATCGACAGTGAATACGAAAACCTCAACCAAACCCCCGGTTTATGATAATCGCCAGCTTCGATATATCGCACAAAAAATATTACGACATCTGTCTGTCCATCAGAACACAGGTTTTCGTTGTAGAACAACAGGTTCCCGTGCACCTCGAATGCGATGAGTACGAAAACTGTTCACAATACTTCCTGGGTTTTCTCGAACATACTCCGGTTGCTACCGCCCGAATCAGGCAAACAACCCTGGGAATTAAACTTGAACGTTTTGCAAGCTTGCCGGAATACAGGAATAAGGGCCTCGGCAAGGAATTAATGCAACACATTGTTCATTACGTTACTGTAATCCATCCTGGCAAAATCCTATACCTTAATTCACAGATAAGCGCCGTAGGGTTTTATACTAAAATGGGCTTCGAAACCGTTGGAGAAATGTTTATTGAGGCTTCTATTCCGCACTATGTAATGAAAATATCCAGCCATGGTTAGCAATCCGATAAAAAAACTGGCAGGTCAGACGGCAGTGTATGGCCTGAGCTCCATCATCGGGCGTTTGCTCAATTATTTGCTTGTACCACTCTATACGCGGCTGTTTTTGCCCGAGGTGTATGGTGTGGTTACCGAATTGTATGCCTATGTAAGTTTCCTGCTGATTATTCTCACCTATGGTACAGAAACCGGATTCTTCAGATTTGCCCGCGACAACGAAAACTTCAACAAAACCTATTCGGGTTTACTGGCATC
>JAKQPY010000236.1:0-1332 GCA_029564465.1 Bacteroidota bacterium
TTTGGGTGTAATCTGGGCAATGGGCTTTATGGCCCTGATGGGGTATAAAGTAACAGTGCTTACAGCAATGATTCCTCCTTTGCTTATTGTAATAGGAGTGCCCAATGCCATCTATCTGATGAATAAATTTCACAGCGAAGCAAAAAAACACGCCAACAAGATACTGGCACTGCAGCGTACTATCAATAAAACAGGGAATGCGGTATTTTTATCGAATCTTACCACAGCGGTGGGTTTTGCTACCTTCCTGATTACAAACAGCCGTATTTTGAGTGAGTTTGGTGCTATCTCATCGCTGGGAATCATGTTCACCTTTGTGCTGGCAATTATTATTGTTCCAAGTCTGGTGAGCCTTTGGAAACCGCCATCCGAAAAATATACCCGTCACCTCGAAAATTCGCTGATCAGGAACATACTAAGTAAAATACTGACGATAGCGACCCGCCACCGAATTGCGCTGTATGTTTCGACGGGAGTTGTACTATGTGTCGGTATTGCCGGGATTTTTACAATTAAGCAGACCGGGTTTATTATGGACGATGTGCCACATAGTGACCGAATGTACAAAGATTTAAAGTTTCTCGAATCTAAATTTAATGGAGTGAGTCCGCTCGAAATTCTCATACGCAGTAAGGATACACTCACCGGGCATCAGTTTATTGAGGAAATCGGTAAAATCGATTCGTTGCAACAAAGCCTGTTGGCTTATAACGAATTATCGCGGTCGGTGTCGGTAGCCGATGCAGTGAAGTTTCTGCATCAGGCCTATTCAAAAGGAAAACCCGAAAGCTACCGCTTACCCGACAACCCGCGCACTTTCGAAACAATATTTAAACGGCTGCCACAGAAGTTCAATTTTACCGATGGATTTATCAAATCGTTTATCGATTCCACAAAAACAGTAACGCGCATCAGCCTCAACATCGAAGATGTGGGAACCCAGCGAATGAAGGTGTTGATTCCGGCTATTGAATCGCATGTAAATCATTACTTTCCGCCCAACCAATACCATACCTTGCTTACCGGAAGTACAATCCTGTATTTTACAGGAACAACCTACCTGATAAAGAATTTATTCGGCAGCCTTGCCCTGGCGTTCGTGATTATTGGATTGTTGCTGCTGTGGATGTTCCGCTCATTTAAGATGATGCTGCTGGCTCTTATTCCCAATATCATTCCCATGATAATTACCGCCGGTATTATGGGGCTCACAGGCATACCACTCAAACCATCCACTATTCTTGTATTCAGTGTCGCATTTGGAATTTCGGTGGACGGAACCATTCATTTTCTGAATAAATACCGCCACGAACTCTTTGCAAACAACTGGAA
>JAKQPY010000249.1:0-2091 GCA_029564465.1 Bacteroidota bacterium
CACAAATCGTTTCAATATGTCGGATACCGGTTCGGTATTTGTTTTACGCATGTTTTCTTATTTCAATCGTGCTATCGTTTACACCAATTAACGATTTTCAAAAATAATCAAAAACTAAACAAATAATAAAGTAAATTTGTGAATCAGCTTTATCCTGAAAACAATGGAAATATCTTTAAAACAATTAATCAGCAATCTCGCGGCACGCGAAGAATCGCTGGTGCTGGAGTCGATTGTTGCCTTGCGTAAAAAAGGTAATGCCGAATCGGTCGGAGCCTTGCTTGAGTGTTATTTTGTGAGTGACTCGGCGGCTATAAAAAACGAAATCATCATGCTGTTCAACGATGTTAAGGACAACAGGGTGGCCGGAGTGTGGGCAGCAGGGCTTGAGAAATACATCGACCGCCCGGGTTTCAGCGAATTGCTGTCGTGCTGCTGGATGGCAAGGGTTGATTTCGGTAATGAGTTGATGAGTTTTGCGCGGATGTTTGTTAAAGGCGATCTGATGACCGCCATCGAAGCCATTACCGTGATTGAACAAAATATGGGCAGTGCTTCGGAACAGACCATCGAAGCCATGCTGGCCTACTTCGAAAACGAATGCGAAACGATGATTCCCGATACGCAGAAGATATATAAACAATGGACTAACGAACTAAAAACCTAATCACCATGGAAAACTTAATGACCTCATTTTTGCGTGTTCTCATGATAGACGCAAAGACCAGTTTTTACCGTACCGAAAAGTTTAAAATTGGCGAGTACTTCGGGCCGGTAGATCTGGGTCTGCACCTTGCCGGGAAGTACAATAGTCTTAACATTGGTGCCGGCTTGCTTGCCGGTTCAATTTTTCCGGGTTCAAACCGATTGATAATTAACGGATTTTCGAACAATTGGGGAGGCTTTTACGTGTCGTCGATGGGTGGTGCCGCACTGGTGTTCGATAACCTGGGCGTTAATATGGTTTCGATAATCGGCAAGGCATCAACGCCTTCGGTGCTGTATCTTAACCGTGTGCATGGCGAAGAAATCGAAGTGGAGTTTCTGCCGGTTGATGCTGAGAAATTGTGGAAAGAAGGCCGCACCGGTGTGTATTCGATTATGGACTATAGCCTTGAGCATTTTCAGGACCGCTATCTCACCGAGCCCCGGGTTCTGGCCGTTGGACCGGCTGCAGCCAGTACCGATTTTGGTGCCATAGCATCAGCTCCGGTGAAACAGGGCAAAAATACCTTCGTCGATACCTGGGCAGGTCGTGGTGGGTTTGGTTCAAAAATGTATCAGGAGCATGGCATTGTGGGAATCATTTACGGTGGTACCTATCTCGATGAGGACTTCCGCGACCGCAATGTTGCCAATCAATGGTTCGAAGAAAAATATCAGAAGAAACTGGCCGCCAAAGATATGGAGGCTACCACCAAATACCGTTTCGACCCGAGTTTTAACACCGGAGGAACTTTCGGTGTGAACTATGCCACGCTGGGCGGCAAGTTGTTTTCGTTTAATTATAGCAGCATATTCTGGGAAGAGGCCGAAAGGGTCGAAATCAGTAATAAATTCGTTGTAAACCACTACCTGAAACAATTTAACGAAGAAACAATCGAGAAAAAGCAGCAGCATAACTGCGGTGAACCCTGTGTTGCTGTATGTAAAAAGATGAACGAGCAATACAAAAAGGACTACGAACCCTATCAGACCATGGGTCCGCTCTGCGGTATTTTCGATCAGCGGGCTGCCGAGCGGGTAAATCACCATGCAGATGCTTATGGATTCGATGCCATTTCGGTAGGTGGGGTGTTGTCGTGGCTGATGGAATGTCTCAATTCGGGTGCCCTGACTCCTGATGAGCTTTGTGTACCGGGTAAACCGGTGTTTCACCACAAACATTTCGATGTGGTGGAAAGCTCACGCCAGAATGCCGACATTGCCATAGCTTTGCTCGATGCTATTATCGAACGCAAGGGTATTGTCGATATGCACGATGGTGCCCGTGAATTTGCCCGCAAAATATCGCGGCTGAAAGGCATTAACCTGCAAAACAGTTTTGTGTACACCGCTTTTGCACGTAAAGGCTGGATGGTACCCAATCAG
>JAKQPY010000252.1:0-26858 GCA_029564465.1 Bacteroidota bacterium
TGTTTTACTATTTTAAGTTGTCGCATAGTTCAATTCTGTTTGTCGCACATAATCTAAACGCAAACCCCTCGAAAAAGGTTGCTTCATAAAAACAATATATTTTGGTAAATGTTTACCGAATTAAATGCTTATTTTTTTTAAGGACTTTGTTTGAATTGATTTATTTTGTAATATTGCATCGAAATTTCTATGATTCCCTGCGGGGAGTTCGAATGAATCCAAGAATTTTTTATTCAAACACATTTTAAACACAAATTTAATGTACGACATTAATCAACTTAACGAAAAGCTATTACCAGAGCTTAAGCTGATAGCAAGAGATTTGGGTATCAACAGAACCGATACCCTGAAGAAGGAGGAACTGGTTTACAAAATACTTGACCAACAGGCCATTGCTGCTGCTTCGATGCCCGATGAGCCCAGGTCACGTCAACCCAGGCAAAGACGCCGTGCCTCAAAAATAGTTTCGGTAACCAATCAATCGGAATATACACTTTTTAGTAATCCGAAAACCGACGATAAACAGGTTCCCGAAAACCTTACTAAACCCGCTGAAAATATTCCGGTTGTTCCCCTGGCGGAGAGCGAACTGCCGCACCGCAAGCGCCGCCCTGTACTTCCCGGAGAAAAAGGGAACGATGAGGTAGACTTTGTCGAGTTAATTATTAAAGCAGAAAAAGAGAAGGAAGTTAAAGTTAAAGAATCTGAAAATAAACCAGTTGACCCTAAGGGTGAAGGATCGGGAAAATCCGATAAACGTCGTAAACGTCGTAAAAACGCACGTGCCGAGAAGATAGTTGCCCCCAATGCCACTTCACCAGAAACAACTGGTGAAACAACCGAAAAACCGGCTGATGTTGTAGCTGAAAAATCGAAAGTATCAAACCCTGTATCTGCAGTTGAGTCCGGGGTTCAAACTCAGGAAAAACCCCAGTTTAACAAGCAGGAAAACCGGAACAATCAGCCTAACAACGACCGGAATAATCGGCAGCAAAACCCTGCATGGCAGCCAAAACAGGCGGCCGAACCCGTGCAGAAACCCGTGGAAAACGAGAATGAAAACCTACCTGTTATAAAAACGGAAGGCGAAAAGGATGCCACGCAACATAATTATGAGTTTAATGGAATTATTTCGATAACCGGTGTTCTTGAAATTGTCCCTGATGGATACGGATTTCTGCGTTCGTCCGATTATAATTATCTGAATTCTCCCGACGATGTGTATGTAAGTCAGTCTCAAATAAAACTATTTGGTCTGAAAACCGGAGATACCGTAGAAGGAACAATCCGTCCGCCGCGCGAAGGCGAAAAGTATTTTCCGCTCATCAAGATTAACAAAATAAACGGTAAAGATCCCTCGGTAATGCGCGACCGCATTCCCTTTGACCACCTTACTCCCTTGTTTCCCGACGAAAAATTCAACATTACAGGAGCAGGGAAAGCCACACTGTCGACACGCATTGTCGATTTGTTTTCTCCCATCGGAAAAGGGCAGCGCGGTCTGATAGTGGCACAGCCAAAAACCGGTAAAACCATTTTACTGCAGGAAATTGCCAATGCCATTGCAGCCAACCATCCCGAGGTATATCTCATGATTTTGCTGATTGATGAGCGCCCCGAAGAGGTTACCGACATGGCCCGTAACGTAAACGCTGAGGTTATTGCCAGTACTTTTGACGAACCTGCCGAACGACACGTGCGGGTTAGTACTATTGTTCTCGAAAAGGCAAAACGTATGGTGGAATGCGGGCACGATGTAGTGATCCTGCTCGATTCAATCACCCGTCTGGCCCGTGCTTACAATACGGTTGCTCCGGCTTCGGGCAGGGTGTTATCAGGTGGTGTCGACAGCAATGCATTACACAAACCCAAACGTTTCTTTGGTGCTGCCCGTAACATCGAAGGGGGAGGCTCTCTGACCATTCTGGCCACTGCCCTCACCGAGACCGGCTCAAAGATGGACGATGTGATTTTCGAGGAATTTAAAGGAACCGGAAACATGGAACTTCAACTCGACCGTAAACTGTCGAACCGAAGAATTTACCCTGCCGTTGATATCACCGCATCGAGCACACGCCGCGAAGACCTGCTTACTCCCCCCGAAGTTTTGAATCGGGTTTGGATACTGAGAGAGTTCCTCGCCGATATGAATTCGCTGGAGGCCATGGATTTCATGCGTCAGCGACTTCCCAATACAAAATCGAATATCGAGTTTCTCATGACAATGGACAAATTGTAAAAATCATCACTCATATTTCGAAGGCGCCCTGGTGCGCCTTTTTTTTTATTTTTGACTAAAAAAATAACCTATGGAAAATTTACCTGTTGGAACTGTAATTGAACACGAGTTGTATGGCAAGGGTGCCATTGTGAAAGATAATATTACCTCGTACGATATCATTTTTGCACGTGCAGGCGAAAGGCAGGTCGCCAAGCGAAATCTTGAAGCAGAAGTAATTTACACTCCCGACAACGCTCCAAAACCCGAACTTCAGGTTGCTATGATTCCCGGATTGATACGTGATGTTCTCGATGAATTCGGGCTTCTCGATGAAAGGGTTGAACTGGGCGAAAAATGGGTGGGAGGGACGCTCATACTTAAGCCGGGCAAGTCTGACCTTAAGGAAAAGGAAATTCCCATTGAAGCATTCTTTCATAAAATAGTCATGTTGCGCGACCGGCTGAGGGTGTTGGAGCAGAATATAAACAGCCATCAGAAACTTAACGATGAAGAAAAAATTAATTTGC
This sequence comes from Bacteroidota bacterium, assembly GCA_029564465.1. Lineage (GTDB taxonomy): Bacteria > Bacteroidota > Bacteroidia > Bacteroidales > ML635J-15 > JAGOEF01. The sequence goes on from JAKQPY010000252.1 coordinate 2,749, forward strand.
AGCAATATATCACCCGTATCTATGGCTCTCTTACCACTTTTAATCTGTTGTTTCAGGATAAAGAGAATTATTTTGTAGGGCAAAAAGGTGATTAACTTTCGGAATCATTATTTCGGAAAACTTTTCGACAACATATTATAAATCATAATCCATTCACTGGAAATTTATTATTTTAGCCATCTCTTAAAAATTTAACGAAGTATTTCTAAATAATTAAACTAATCGGTTAATACGATGACAAAATCAAAAAAATTTATCACATGCGATGGAAACCATGCTGCAGCTCATGTTGCCTACATGTTTAGCGAAGTAGCTTGCATCTATCCCATCACCCCATCGTCGAACATGGCAGAGAATGTTGACGAGTGGGCAGCCGGTGGCAGAAAAAACATTTTTGGCCAAACTGTTCGCGTCGAAGAGATGCAAAGTGAGGCAGGAGCTGCGGGAGCGGTTCACGGTGCGTTGCAGGCCGGTGCGTTAACCTCGACCTATACAGCTTCGCAGGGTTTATTGCTGATGATTCCGAACATGTACAAAATTGCCGGCGAATTGTTGCCCGCCGTTTTTCACGTTAGTGCACGTACAGTTGCATCGCATGCCCTGTCGATTTTTGGTGATCACAGCGATGTGATGAGTACCCGCGGAACAGGCTTTGCCATGCTGGCCACCGGTTCGGTGCAGGAAATTATGGATATTGCCCCTGTGGCCCATCTGGCTGCCATCAGTTCCAGGGTTCCTTTCCTCCATTTTTTCGATGGTTTCCGTACTTCGCACGAAATACAAAAAGTTGAATATCTGGAAAACGACGATGTAGCCGGACTTATCGACCAGAAAATGCTTCAGCATTTCAGGGATACAGCCCTCAGTCCGGAACATCCTGTTACAAAAGGTACCGCACAAAACCCCGATATTTTCTTCCAGGCACGCGAAGCATGCAATAAATATTATGATGCAGTGCCCGATATTGTTGAAGAATACATGCAGAAAATGTCGAAAATATGTGGACGCGAATATCATCCGTTCACCTATTATGGCGCTCCCGATGCCGAGAATATTGTTGTGGCCATGGGTTCAATAACCGATACAATTAAAGAGGTTATTGACTTCAAAATGAAGGATGGCGAAAAAATTGGACTTATTACGGTTCACTTATATCGCCCCTTCTCCGAAAAATATTTCCGTAAGGTACTTCCCAGGTCGGTGAAACGCATTGCTGTTCTTGATCGTACCAAAGAACCGGGAGCTAACGGCGAACCATTGTACCTCGATATTAAGGATATTTTCTACAATCAACCGGGAGCACCCATGATTATTGGTGGTCGGTATGGCCTCTCCTCGAAAGACACGACTCCTTCGATGATGATGACTGTTTTCGAAAATCTGGCCATGAAGGAACCGAAAAATGGATTTACGGTGGGTATTGTTGATGATGTTACCTTTAAATCGTTGCCACTGAAACCCGATGTTACTGTGCTTCCGAAAGGAACCTTCGAAGGTAAATTCTATGGACTGGGATCGGATGGTACCGTGGGTGCAAACAAAAACAGTATTAAAATTATCGGTGAAACCACCGAGAAATTCTGTCAGGCTTATTTTGCTTACGATTCGAAAAAATCGGGCGGTTTTACCGCTTCACACCTTCGTTTTGGCGATAAGCCCATTCGTGCTCCCTATCTGATTAATTCGCCCGACTTTGTGGCCTGCCATGTGCCTGCTTATATTTATCTCTACGATGTGCTGAAAGGGATTAAGCATGGCGGAACTTTCCTGTATAACTCTATCTGGAGTGTTAAGGAAACCCTTGACAAGTTCCCCGATCACATGAAGAAGACTATTGCCGATAAGCAATTGAAGGTGTATGTTATCAATGGCACCGAGATTGCTGAAAATCTTGGTCTTGGCAACAGAACCAATACCATTATGCAGTCGGCATTCTTCAAAATCACCAATGTGATTCCCTACGAACTGGCTGTGAAAGAAATGAAGAAGATGGTTGTTAAATCGTTTGGTCGAAAGGGTGAACACGTGGTTAAAATGAACCATGACGCCATTGACGCAGGTTGCTGTGCTTATGTGGAAATTGATGTTCCGGCTGAATGGAAGAACCTCAAAAACGAAGGATTTAAAGTTACCCGCGAAACGGCAGTCCCTGAATTTATCAGTCATGTAGCCGATGTCATCAATTCACAAAATGGTGATAATCTTCCGGTTTCTACGTTTATAAACCGCGAAGATGGTACTTTCCCTGCAGGAACAACAAAATACGAAAAACGTGGTATTGCTGTTAACATCCCTGAGTGGATTCCCGAGAATTGTATTCAGTGTAACCAGTGTGCATTTGTATGCCCTCATGCTGCCATCAGGCCTTTCCTTCTCACCGCAGAAGAATTGAAGAATGCACCTGCAAACACCAGGACAATTCAGGGTATCGGAGGAACCAAGGAATATCAGTTCCGTATGCAAATCAGTGTACTCGATTGCACAGGTTGTGGAAACTGTGCCGACGTGTGCCCTGCAAAAGTGAAAGCTCTCGAAATGAAACCAATCGATTCCCAACGTGATGAAATTGCCCGCTGGACTTATATGGACGAAGTGGTTGGTTACAAAGAAGATGTGCTACCCAAAGATAAAACTGTGAAAAACAGTCAGTTTGCTCAGCCATTGTTCGAGTTTTCGGGTGCATGTGCCGGTTGTGGAGAAACACCTTATATCAAAGCAGCTTCGCAATTGTTTGGTGAACGTATGATTGTGGCCAATGCTACCGGTTGCTCTTCGATTTATGGCGGATCGGCTCCTTCCACGCCTTATCGCCCCCATTCAAAATCGGGTTGTGGACCGGCCTGGGCAAATTCATTATTCGAAGACAATGCTGAATATGGCTTTGGTATTTCGGTAGGTATTGATAAAATTCGCGAAAAAATCTGCCTGTTGCTTGACAAAGCAAACTGGGATGAGGCTTCGAAAGCTATTGCTGCCGAATGGCGCGAAAATAAAAACAATGCCGAAAAAACAGCCGAAACTTCAGCCCGTCTGATTGAAATGCTGAAATCGAAAAACGACGATATTGCCAAAGAAATTCTGAGCTTCAAAGACTATCTCGTGAAGAAATCAATTTGGATTATTGGTGGTGACGGTTGGGCTTACGATATTGGTTATGGTGGTCTCGACCATGTGATTGCCACCGGTAAGGATGTAAATATACTGGTACTCGACACCGAAGTATATTCAAACACCGGAGGCCAGGCATCGAAATCAACACCGGTAGGTGCTGTTGCCAAATTTGCCGCTGCCGGGATGAGAACACGCAAGAAAGATTTGGGTGCAATGGCTATGACCTATGGTTATGTGTATGTAGCTCAGGTGGCCATTGGGTCGAGTCAGAATCAGTTCTTTAAAGCCCTTAAGGAAGCTGAAGCATATCCGGGACCATCACTGATTATTGCCTATGCTCCATGTATTAACCACGGTTTGAACAGTGGAATGGGTAAGACTCAGGAAGAGCAGGCACTGGCTGTTGAAGCCGGATATTGGCATCTGTATCGTTACAACCCACTACTTGAGGCTGAAGGTAAAAATCCATTTGTTCTTGACAGCAAAGAACCCGAATGGTCGAAATTCCAGGATTTCCTCAAGGGAGAAGTGCGGTATTCTTCTCTCGAAAAAGCATTCCCTGCTGAATCAAAAGTTCTTTTCGAAGAAGCCGAGCGCAATGCAAAATGGAGATATAACTACTACCGCCGAATGGCCGGTATGTAATAAACAATATGATGAAAAAGGCTGTCTCAAAAGGACAGCCTTTTTATTTTAATGGAATTACACTTATGCTTGCAACTGGTTAAGCCGGGTTGCTTGAAAATTTAAAATTTCCACAATATAGCAGCTTATTATGCCGGGTTCAGAAAGCTTCACTCCTGATGTTAGGGTTCACTGTGTAAAGGCTGCGTATTGTGAGGAGGGGAATATAATATCCTGAGAATGGTTGATGCTTAAGAATTACAGCAAAAAAAAAGGCTGTCCAAGTAGGACAGCCTTTTTTTAAATGTTTTATTCGAAGAAACTAATTTTTCGGATAAATGGTTCATATCCCATCGATTTCAAATGATCGAAGGATGCCTTTGCTTCGCCATAGGTATTAAAAGAACCAACATAATAGCGATACCAGCCATCTGCACCCACATGTAGTTTAACACCAACCAGATCTGCAAATTGATTTACCGGAACTTCGGAACGCAGAGCAGCAATTTGAATGGTAAATTTACCACCGGGTTGAGTCGTCGTGTGTTGCACATCATTCGATCCAGCAGTACCGGTTTTTACAACTATTGGTTTAACAAACAGCATGGATTCGGTACCCTGTGCCAGTACCTTGAATTCTGCGCGGCGGTTATACTGACGGCCAACAGGGTCATCAGCGCCACCCGGATATGCATTTTGTGCAATAGGAGTGCCCTCACCATATTTGGTTGTTATCAGGTTCTCGGCATTTGCGCCTTTCGATACCAGATAGTCTTTTACAGTTTTCGAACGGTGATACGACAGCAGGTAGTTGTATTCGTTACTACCCAGCCAGTCGGTGTGTCCACCAATTTCTATTTTGGCCGAGGGATTTAATTTCAAATAATCGGCCAGTGCATTCAGATTTGCAAAGTATTGCGACTGAATATCGAATTTATCAAATGCGAAGAAAATGTTTTCGATGTACAAAGTATCACCGGTATGTTTTATGGTTCTGGCTGTGTCTACCGGAAGGTTGGTGCCGGCATATTCAACGTATTCACGCATGTCGAGGCAATAAATATCCTTATAGCCCGCAGGGAAGCCTCCGTTCAGATAGATGTTATTGCGGTCGAAACCGTTGTTAACCAGGTAATTGACGATGTTCTCGCCACGTTGTTTGGTCAAAATTTCTTTTTCTTTGCCGGGTATGTAATTTACATTGACAATGAGTTTATCACTGGCTTTATTTTTAGTAATAACATCTTCGAGGGCCGGAACCGACTGATCGGTGAATTTCTCATCGTCTTTGGCAAAATACACATAGTTTTGGTACTTAAACGACATCATCACAATGGGATCCAGCGGAATAGGAACGTATTTCTTCTGGAAAGACTGCACATTTTCTTTTTGTGGAGAAACCTCGGTAACGGCCATCAGATAACCATCGGCTTCGTATTGCACAACATAATCAGTCCCTGGTTGGAGAATCAGATAGTAACCCTGAGTTCCTGAACGGTAAACACCTACCTTTTTTCCATCATTTTTATCAAATACCCTGATTTTAAGGTTCTTAGGTGTCTGGTTGTTAATATCGGTTACTTGTCCGTTATACACGGCCATTGTATTGATATAAATACCCGACTGGATGATTTCGTAAATATCGAGGTCGCCCAATCCACCATCTTTTGCTGATGCCATATACGCTCTTCGTCCGTCGGCATTTAAAACGTAAGAAACCTCATCATCCGGTGTGTTAATTGGAAATCCCAGATTTTTTGGTTCTGAAAATTCATCCTGACCGGTCATTTTTACCTGAAAAACATCATATCCACCCATGCTGTTATGTCCTTTGGAACTAAAGAACATGGTTACACCATCGGGATGAATAAACGGGGTTTCCTCGTCATAGATTGTATTAATATTGGGACCGAGGCATTTTGGTTCACTCCATGTGTTGTCGGGCATGAGATGCATCACATAAATATCGCGTCCCCCTACACCGCCTTCGCGGTTGCTTACAAAGTACAATGTATTTCCATCAGGAGATAAGCAGGCATGGGTTTCCCGGAACTTCGAGTTAATTTCGGCACTGAGGCTGACCGGATCAGACCAGATTGTGTAGTTGTTGCTGTGAGTTACCATCACGTTGCCCATATTGGGACCTTCGCTGCGGAAAATGAACATGGTTTTGGCATCTGCCGAAAGTCCGATAGAAGCTTCATTCATTGTGGAGTTCACGTTATCGTCCATGCGGTTGGCTTCCTGCCAGACAAAGTTTTTATTCCGTGAAATGAAAACATCCTCATCCTGATTTATTTCTGTTTCACCTGCTCTGGGCCGTTTCGATGTAAAAAACAAAAACTCTTCATTCATATCAAGCACCGGGGAGTGGTCGCAGAACTCGGTATTCACAGCGCTGCCCATGTTTTTAACTTCCGCATCAACCGGATTGGCAACAAAATAAATAGCATTATTGGTAATTTCGATTTCGTGTTCAGCAATTTTTATCAATTCAGCATCTTCTTTATTCTTTGGCGAAAGCCTGCCAATGAGGTCGTTGAGTACATCCAGCGATTTTTCGAATTTAAAATTGAACCGATAGGCCTGACCTAAGTACAGCAGGCATTCCAGTGGAGCTTTTCTTTCTTTGTGATTGTCGGCTTTGTAGTCGGGATTGATGTATTCTGCGCTGTATTCGAGATACTCAAGGGCGTCTTTTTTGTTTAACCTGGTGTTCAAATAACAATAACCCAATTTGTATTGAACATTGGCATTGTCGGGGTCCATATTATGCAGTTCAAGCAGTAAAGGCAGTGCTTCATCGAAGTTCCCTTCATACATAAATGCCTCTGCATCGTAAAACTTATTGATGAATTTACGGTCGGGTTTGATTTCCTGTGAAAACACGAAACCAATGCAAAACATGGTAATAATCAGTACATAGATTTTTTTCATGCCGGTTGAGTTTTGAACAAAATTAATCAATTTGTAAAAATAATAATTTATTTTAAATGACAAATGTTTTAAATTTTTAATTTAAGTATCACATTCACAATGTTTTCGATGTCGTAGCCACATTCATTAGTCAATTCCTGTTGGCTGCCGTGCTCAACAAAACGGTCGGGGATACCAAATCGTAATATCCTGTTTTTGAAATTGTTATCAGCGATGAATTCAAGAACACTACTACCAAAGCCACCCGTAATTACCCCATCTTCTACGGTCACAATCGTTTCAAATTTTTCGCAGACTTCGCGGAGGCAGGTTGTATCGAGAGGTTTAACAAAGCGCATATTGTAGTGGGCAGCCGATATATTATTTTGTTCCAGTTTATTGCAAACCTGCATTATTTTTATCCCTGGTGTTCCAGCCGAAAGGATGGCTATTTTTTCGCCTTGCCTTATTAACTGAGCTTTCCCGATTTCAATTTCTTCGAATGATCGCTTCCAGTCGGGGTGTGTACCTCTTCCCCGGGGGTATCTTATGACAATAGGAAAATTGTTGTGCGGGAGTTGGGCCGTGAATAACATGTTTCTAAGTTCGATGTCATCCATCGGGGCTGCAATTACCATATTGGGAATGCACCTGAGAAATGCAATGTCGAATGCTCCGTGATGCGTGGCTCCGTCGTTGCCCACCAGTCCGGCCCTGTCGAAACAAAAAACAACATGCAGATTCTGAAGGGCGACATCGTGGATAATCTGGTCGTATGCCCGCTGTGCAAAGCTACTGTATATGTTGCAGTATGGCACTAGGCCTTGTTTTGCCATTCCGGCTGCAAATGTTACGGCATGTTGTTCGGCGATTCCCACATCGAAGGCTCTTCCCGGCATTTTTTCCATCATCAGGTTTAAGGAACAACCCGTGGGCATGGCCGGTGTAATTCCAACGATTTTATCGTTTATTTCAGCGAGTTCAACTATGGTTTCACCAAATACATCCTGATAGCGTGGCGGGGTTTTTACATTCGGCGTTTCGGGATAGATTTCGCCGGTGGCGATGTCGAACTTACCCGGAGCATGCCAGATGGTCTGATCTTCTTCGGCATGTTTATACCCCTTGCCCTTGGTGGTTATGCAATGCAGAAGTTTCGGACCGCCAATACTTTTGATATCGTTTAAAATTTTAACCAGATAAAACACATCGTGCCCATCGACCGGTCCAAAGTAACGGATGTTGAGCGATTCAAACATGTTTGAATTGCGAAGCACCAGCGACTTAATGGCATTATCTACGCGCTGGGCAATACGTTGCGCGTTGGGATTCATTTTATTTACTTTCCCTAAAATCCGCCAGACATCGTTTTTAACTTTGTTGTAGGTTTTGGAGGTCGAAATATCGGTAAGGTATTCGTGAAGCGAACCGGCACTCGGGTCAATGGCCATTTTGTTGTCGTTCAGAATTATCAGTACATCGGCATTCCCGATATTCATATTGTTGAGGCCTTCGAAAGCCTGTCCAGCTGTCATGGAGCCATCTCCGATAATGGCAATGGCCTTTCTGTTCTCACCGAGCTTTTTTGCGGCTACAGCCATCCCCATAACTGCCGAAATAGAAGTGGAAGAATGCCCGACTCCGAATGAATCGTACTCGCTTTCTTTTGGTGTCGGAAACCCACTGATGCCTTTATATTTTCGATTCGTGTGAAATTTGTCCTTTCGACCTGTCAGAATTTTATGCCCATATGCCTGATGCCCGACATCCCAAACAAGTAAATCAACCGGGGTGTTATACACATAATGAAGAGCAACAGTAAGTTCAACTACCCCCAGCGAAGCACCCAGATGGCCGGGATTACACGATACTGCATCGATAATGAAAGCCCGGAGCTCTTCGCAAAGCTGTGGCAATTCTTTGATATCAAGCCGGCGCAAGTCCTCCGGGTAGTTTATCTTCTCGAGTAGGCCCATGTAGTTACAAGTCTTACAAAATTTTTAGGCAAAGCAAAAATACTATTTTTTCGCATGTGCAGTTTATCAGATGATTAACAACAGGTTGTAAATAAAATTTTATTGCGCGTCAAAAAATAATTATTCAAGCGCTTATCTTTGGTTGTTATACATAAAACGAAAATTATGAAGAAAAGAATTATTGTTCCCCTGGCTGTAGTAGCAATGCTGGTTGTTGTTTTTTCGTGCGTTCCTGCCCGTAAATTCGAGGAAGTAAAAACTGCAAAGGATCAATGCGAAAAAGAAAGAACCGATTTGATGGGTGAAAACGAACGCTTAACCACTTCGAATAATGAGCTTCAAAGCGAAATGGAACGGATTAAACTGGCCATTAGTGCTCTCGAACGCGATACAGCTATTAAAGGGAATGCATACAGGACCCTTACGGGACAATATGATAAAATTAATCAACTGTATGAGCAACTTCTCGAAAATCAGTCAAAACTGAGAGAAGGTGCTGATGCAGAGACTCAGAAAGCACTGAGAATGTTGCAGGAGACCCGTGATGAGCTTCAGAAAAAGGAAGATGAACTCAAAGCGCTGGAAGCACAACTGAATAAGGAAAGGGCAAATCTCGAAGCCCTCAGGGCTCAACTCGAGGTAAAAGAACGCGAAATTGAAGCGAAAAATAAAAAGGTTTCTGAGCTTCAGGCAATTCTCGATCGACAGGATTCTGTAATGAATGCCTTGCGCGAAAAAGTCAACAATGCATTACTGGGTTTTCAGGGTGATGGGCTAACCGTTACCATGAAAGATGGAAAAGTATATGTTTCGCTCGACGAAAAACTCTTGTTCAAATCGGGAAAATGGGAAGTTGATCCCAAAGGAAAGAACGCGTTGATTGAGCTTGCCAAGGTTCTTGAAAAAAACAAAGATATAAACATCATGATCGAAGGGCATACCGACAATCTCGCATATGCCGGCAATGGTAATATTGCTGACAACTGGGACCTTAGCGTTAAGAGGGCTACTGCCATTGTAAAAATCCTGCTCGAGAATTCGAGTATCGATCCTACCCGCTTAACAGCTGCCGGCAGGGGACAATATTTGCCTGTTGACAATGCAAATACTCCGGAGGCACGAGCCAAAAACCGCAGAACCGAAATTATACTTACCCCAAAACTGGACGATTTGTACAATTTGTTTCATTAGTTGCTTGTTTTGATAATGATGTTCTGACATCTATTTTTGTAGCTTTGCAGCAATAACCCGATTGCTATGCTGCTAACCGCGTATTTAAAAGCTGCCTCGGTAAAACGAGTAACGAACCTGTTGCGGGTGTCACTGAACTATATCGGCTACATTTGGTTTCGCAGACTTATCTTTTCACATAAACCATTGGGTCTGAGCATCGAAACATCAGCTGTATGTAACCTTGCTTGTCCTGCTTGTGCACAGGGAAGTGGTATAATCGACCGAAACAGGAGGTTCTTCGATTTCGAAAAATACAAGGAAATTGTTGACACTCTGGGGGATTATTTGTGGAATATAAATTTATATTTTCAGGGTGAGCCCTTGATGAATCCCAATCTGGACTTGTTTATTTCTTATGCAGCGGCCCGGAAAATACCGGTTACCGTGTCGACAAATGGCTACTGTCTGGAACATTTTGCCCGTAAACTGGTGAACTCGGGTCTCACAAAGTTAATCATCTCGGTCGATGGGATTACACCCGAAACGCACCAGGCTTACCGAATCAATTCCGATTTTAACAAACTTTGTGGCGGAATTCAGAAAATTGTTGCTGAAAAACGTATTTCGGATTCAAGGTTTCCAATTCTTGAATCACAATTCCTCGTGATGAAGCACAATGAACACGAAATTGAACAATATGTGCGTTGGGCCAGACAAATGGGATTCGATATAGTTCGTCTGAAATCGGTGCAGCTTGAGGCAAATGATATTTCACTGCTGCCTTCAGAAGCAAAATACTCAAGGTATTATTCCGGTAGTAATGGAGACATTAAAATTAAAAATCCATTGAAAAATCGTTGTTACCGAATGCTTTCGTCGGTTGTAGTCAGCGCCGATGCTGATGTGCTGCCCTGTTGCTTCGATAAAACGGCTGCATGGCGCTATGGAAACCTGTATGTTAATACCATGCAACAGATTTTACAAAGCAACGAATCCCGAAAATTCAGGGAAATGGTGTTCAGTGAGCGTAAAAACATCGATATTTGTAAAAATTGTACCGAAGGGCTGAAAATTAAATATTAGATGGAGAACCAAATACCGGCATACGAAGTGTTGCTTTCGACGGGCGGAAATCTGGGAGATCGATGGCAAAATCTGGTGAAAACCCGCGAACTGGTTAGCAGCAGGGCTGGAGAATTAATTTCGGTTTCACCGGTATATATATCGGAGCCCTGGGGATTCCGGCATCAGAAATACTTCCTGAATCAGGTGCTGAATGTACGAACTACCTTGCCCATAGAGACGCTGTTGCACACCTTGCAGACAATCGAGTCAGACTTGGGCCGGACAAAGAAAACAAGCACACATTACGAAGGTCGTACGGTGGATATCGACATACTTGATGCAGGTGCATTATACCGCAACAGTCATAAGCTTGTAATTCCTCATCCTGCGCTGTGTAACCGGCTTTTTGTGCTTTTGCCCCTGAGAGATATTTTTCCCTGCTGGACACACCCCGTATCTGGCAAAAAAATTGATGAGTTAATAGCACTTTGTCCCGATAAATCAAAAATCCGAAAAATCAGCCATGCAAGTATTTGATGATGCATATTTTATGAAAATGGCACTCGACGAGGCGCAGAAAGCACTGGCCAAAGACGAAGTTCCTGTTGGTGCCGTGGTTGTTTGCAACAACCGGGTGATTGCCCGCAGCCACAATCAAACCGAAATGCTGCACGATGTTACAGCCCACGCCGAAATGCTGGCCATCACAGCAGCGGCAAACCATCTGGGTGCAAAATACCTCAAGGGATGCACGCTCTACGTGACGGTGGAACCTTGCCTGATGTGTGCGGGTGCCCTTGCATGGTCACAGATCGATGCAATTGTTTATGGCGCTGATGATGATAAAAAAGGATTTTCGCGTTTTACAGTAGAAGCTTTGCATCCTTCGACTCAGGTAAGAAAAAATGTCATGCAGGAGGAATGCAGTCAACTGGTGACCGGTTTCTTCAGGAAAAAACGAAAATAGTTCAGACAACAAAAAATATCACCTTGAATAAACGCAGGGTGATGTTTATTTTTCCATTCTTTTATTGCGCCGCTCAATGTTTTTACGGTTCATCCGTCGCATAAAAAACATGGCCAACGATATAAACGAAAGAAGGTAGAACATGGCACTTAATTTAATGCCCAGTTCTCCGGTTTTGATAATGCCCAAAACGAGGCAGAAAACGGCCATGCCAATCCAGGCGTATTCAATAATTACGGGTACTTTATTATTCTTCATCCTGTATAGTTATTGTTCCTTTGGGTTTAATAATTTTCCATGCACTAAAATCCTGATTCGAGCGAAAACCATCCCCATAGATTATTTCATCCTGTGTGGTGATTCTCACAAAAGCATCCGAATAAATTTGTTCTGATTCGATATCCCAGTAAAGCAGTTCCGTGTTAATCTTTTCGTTTTGGCCAAAATTTACAGCTTCAACATTCTTCCGGGCTTCCCAGAGGTTTTTTGAGCTGTAGTACCGGGCGTACTCGCAAGTAAGTTGTCCGGCGACACGCAATTGTTCATTATAAAATTCCACCTTGAGTCCTTCGGGGTATTCGTCGTACGATTGGTCTTTTTTATCGTAACGGCAGAATTCGGAGGCTGTGAGCCGTACTTTAACCACAGCGGAGTCTGAATATATGGTTTCAATGTTTTTTACAATAATGCTGGGCAGTTCGGTTGGAGCAGTGAGCTGTGCCACTTTTTCCATGTCGTTGGTGCACGAAAAGAAAAGCACACCTATCACCAGGCTAATGGCGACAGGTGTGACTCCCTGAAATTTCGATGTGCGGTTTGTGTTAATCAATGCACCTCACCGTTGTTGTTTCGCTTACCCAGCAGCCCACGGTGTAGCTTTGGCCTTCGGTAACATTATACCAGAAGAGTTTTTCGCGGGTCGGGAAGTACGAAGTATACTTACGGATTAAATCATTGGCATCGTCAGCTACGGTAGCATCTGCGTTTTTTGCTTTGATAAGCTGATCGACCACAACCCAGTAAATGGCTACTTTGTCAATTTCGTTTTCGCCACATCCGCCACCACCTGCTGCATAAGCTTTTGCAATAACCAAATATGCTTTTCCATAGTTTGCATTAACACCCAGTGCCCGGCGTGCATAATCGCGTGCCTTGCTGTATTGCTTCAGGTTCAGGTATAAACTGGCAAGTTCATAGTACAGGTCTGCTTTAAGCGATTCGTCAGATTGCAGTTTGGCTGCTTCGAGATAATAAAACTCGGCTTTTTCGTAATTGTTTTTCAGGAAATAAACCTTGGCAATTTTGTGTGCAGCTTCCGGTGTTTTTTCTTCGTTATACAGTGCTTCCGAAACTTTGGCATAGAGGTCGGTTGTCAAACAATCCTGATTCCTCGTTTTTTCCATCAGTTTGGCTATTTTCTTTTGCAACTCAATGTCGTTTGGGTTAGCCTCGAATTTTGGGGTGAATATCGAAACAATGGCATCGCAATCAGCAGCCCCGCTATTTACGAACATCTCTTCGACTTTGACGCCCAGTTCCCTGATTTTTTCGCGTTTTGCACTGTCTTCGGTCTCAGCAATCTGGGCTTCGATTATGCCGGAAACGGTGGCATAGTTTTCAACTACAGTTTCTTTCGGCAGGCTGCCATTTTTGAATAATAAAATGGTAACGTTGGTGAAATAGCCCAAAACCGAACTTTCTGATTTATTGCCAACCATTCCGATAGATTCCACATACAGTTTATAAGCTTGCATTGCACTATCGGGGCGGTATTTGAGAATGTCATTGGCTTTTCGGCCTTTCACGCGGCCTTCTTCGCCATAATACTGTATTCTCTGATCATAAATCATCAGCAATGAGTCGATGTATTTCTCTTTTTCTACTTTATCAGCAGCCTTTTCGATCATGTAATCCAGAATTGTAGGACCATGAATGTAAAGGTTCTTGGTAGAAGCAGGGCAGTTGGTGTAGCACCACTTCCATGCAGGATATGCATCCTTGTAGTTTTCCTGCTTGAAAAATTCAGTATAGGTCGATAGTTTAACCTTACATGTTTCGGGATCCGACCCGTAATCAGCTGCATTTTGAGCTTTCAGCACCAGTGAACTCATTAAAACCAGTGTCGAAACCAGCAATGCTCTTTTTGAAAAAACAGTTTTCATTTTTAATCAAATTTACGTTTAACAAACCAAACATCCGACAGGGTAAGGTTCAACCCGATGTTCGCGTAACGTTCGCGAACCAGATTGTTTCGGGTGGTACCCCGCTGCCCGAGTTCAATCGAAATATTAAAAGATGTCTTAGAACGATTCAGTGGTAATCCAAAACCAAAACTTATGCCAAAGTCGTCAATCTGTTCTCCGGAGGAGGCAAAGTTTAAATAGGTGTTGTCGTAATAAAAGCCCAGCCGATACGAAACTTTGCTTCCATAATTATTGGTTGCCCGGTTCAGACCTGCAGGTGTATATTCCAGTCCAAACCTGAAACAGTTGCTGTTTCCAAGCGAATCAGACTGGTTGAAAAAAACAGCATCTGACCAGTCCTGCATAGTATAATCAACCCCAAGTTTCAATTTGTCATCAAAATTGTACAGTAAACCACCTCCGATACTCATGGGTAAAGAAACTTCGCCCCTTTCGTCCTCGGTATAATATATGGTGTCGACGGCAGCAGAACTTCCGACGCTGAGCGAATTGGTAACCAACGCGTCACGACGGCTGTTCAGCCGGGTGGGATACGTAAACACGGCACCCAGGGTCAACGAATTCTTTTCACCCAGCCGTAAATCATATTGTAAACCACCCGAGAAACAAAAATCGTTTATAAACACCATGTTCTCTTCAAGTATATTAACGTAGGCTCCTGATTCATCTTCGAATTCTACACTGTTGGTGCGATTTTGCATCCCAAACAGGTATTTCATGTTCAAACCGATTCGGAAGTTTTTAAAGGGAGCAAACCCATGACTCCAAAACACCTGATTCACACCACCGCTGCCCTCGTAGAAATAATACTTTGAAACATTATACAGGCTGTCGACCGATCGGATATTATAACCCATGGTACTAAACGGCATGATGCCAATTGAAGAAGCCCACCAGCGGGTAATCGGGAACCCGAACGAAAGGTACGACATCCGGGTGTCGTTGTTAAGTGCCGATAAATCGGGATTTGTTGTAGCCAATTGCCTCAGCCCTGATTCCATGCCAAATTCGAATATGAAACTCAGGCTGTCGATGGTGGCTAGTCCGGCAGGATTAGAAATATTGAGGTGCCTACCCGAACTAGAGGCAAACGAAATTCCTCCCATAGCCCTGGCCGGTCCAAAATATGAACTCGTCAAACTGCCGAGGCCGTAACGTGTGTAGGGAGATCCATTCTGGGCAAAAGCAGCCTGCGATGCAATAATTGCAATAAATACCAGTAATACTCTATTCTGCATTCAAGTCAAGTATTCGTTTTAAACCTATCGGTACTAAATTTAAGTTGACAAAAATGCTACTTTTTATTGAATTCACCAAAAAACTTGCATCTCCGCCGGTAACAATAACAATATGCCGCTCCGATTTATTGCTCCACAGCTTTATATAATTTTCGATTTCATAGAAAACGCCGTTCAGAACACCGGCAGTGATTGCCTCCGATGTAGTTGTACCTGTGGGTTTGTATGAATCTTCTTTGCTCAGTAGTGGCAGCAGCGACGTGTGTTGATTGAGACTTTTAAAACGGAGGTCTATTCCAGGTGAAATATTGCCGCCCAGATAATTGAGGTTTTCGTCAAGATAATCATAAGTAATTGCGGTTCCTGCGTCAATAACCATAATCGCATATCCTTCGTAGAGTGTTGCGGCCCCGCATATAGCGGCAATACGATCTTGGCCTAATGTTTCCGGAGTTTTATAGCAAATTTTAACCGGAAAATTCAAATGGTGACTCATCTTTATCACTTGAACTCCTTGTTGTGACCAGAATGAGCAAAACTGCCCGGCATTGCCCGAAACATCCGAAACAATGAGCTTTTCGGGGACCGGAAGTTCGCTGAATGAAAAATTATTTAGCGCCGATACGGGAAAATCGTAAGAAAAAATAATACTCCCCTGATTGTCGAAATATCTCAGTTTTGCTTTGGTGTTGCCTATATCTGCTGCAAGATCCATAATTGAAAAATTCCTTTAACAAATCTCATAATAAAAAACTTAGCTGAAATATTTACATAAAATTATTATATTCGCAGCCTGAAAAAACAATGAGTTAAAACATAAATTTTTTAACAATGGCAATTTTACAAAAAATCAGGAACAGAGCAGGTATTTTTGTGATTATTTTTGTGGGTGTTGCACTCTTTCTGTTTATTATTGACCCTACCACGTTCGATACCCTGTTTCGTTCAAATCCTACCGATATTGCAGAAATTAACGGTAATGACGTGAAATATGAACATTATCTCGAAATTGCACAGGAACACGAAGAGTTTCTGAAATTATCGCAACAGACCAATACGCTGGACGCTGAAACATCCGAGAGGGTTCAGGAACAGGCCTGGAATGATATTCTGCGTGAAAACATTCTCGAAATCCACTACGATGATCTTGGAATCAAAGTCAGTGACGAAGAAATTGAAGATATGCTTTGGGGACGGAATATCCACCAAATCATTCAGCAGAATTTTACCAATCCCAACACGGGAATGATTGATACAGCATTTATTAAAAACTATTTTCAGAATGCCGATAAGGATGAAACCGGAAAGCAGACGTTTATTGCCAACTATCTGAAGAAAGCGATTAAAACCGAAAAGCTGAACACAAAGTTTAACACATTGGTTGCCAAAGGTTTATATGTACCGGTATTTTTAGCAAAAGACGATTATTACAGCAAGAACAACAAAGTTGATTTTGTTTTTGTAACCCGCGGCTTTAAAGATATTGATGATGCAACAATTAAAACTACTGATGCCGATATTAAAGCATATTACGATGAGTATATCGAAAGGTTTAAAGTGCTCGAGGCAAATCGTGATATTGAGTTCGTAGTATTCAACATAACCGCTTCTTCCGAAGATTCTGCGGCTGCATTGAAGGATCTTGAGAAAAATGCGGCTGAATTTGCAACAATACCCACCGAAGAGGTGCCAAATTTTCTGAACCGGTATTCTGATTCATCCTATGTTGAGAAATATTATAAACCCGAAGAATTTACCTTATTTACAGGATTTAAGCCTGAAACCACAAAAATTGGAGATATTTCGCCTGTGTATGAATTCGATGGTGCATACTGGCAGGCCCGCGTGCTCGATATTGCAGTCCGCCCCGATTCGGTGAGGGCAAGTCACATTCTTATCAGGCCCGATTCAACCCGATCTATCGAAAGAGCCAGGGTAATTGGGGATAGCTTGCTGAATGTAGCTAAGAAAAATGCGGATTTTGGTATGTTGGCAATGCAGTATTCCGATGATCAGGGTTCGAAAAGTAAAGGCGGAGATATCGATTGGTTTGCCGAAGATGCAATGATTGTAAAGGAATTTAAAGACGCTTGCTTTAAAGGTAAAAAAGGCGACATTGTGAAAGTAGAAACCCAATTTGGTGTACACATTATTAAAATCACTGAGCAAACAAAACCTTCGCAAAAGTTTTCTATCGGTTATCTAACCAAAGACATAGAATACAGCAATGCAACTGCCCAGAAAAAATATGCAGAAGCCAGTTCGTTTTCGGCGACAAACAATACCGCTGCTAAGTTCGACAAAGCTTGTGGCGACCTGCAGCTTACCAAACGCATTGCCAGCAATGTCAAAGAAAATGACTTTAAAATAAATGGTCTCGAAAACCCACGGGTAATCATTAAGTGGGCTTATGGTGAAGATATAGTTAAAGGTTCGGTTTCTCAGGTTTTCGAGTTGGCCGATATGTATATTGTAGCAAAAGTTTCGGCAGTCCGCAATAAAGGCAATGCTGATATTGAAGATGTGCGCGACCAGATTGAACCTATTGTTATCCGCAAAAAGAAAGCTGCCAAATTTATTGAAGAATTCAATAAGGATATCAGCGCGGGTATGAGCCTTGATGCGATGGCAGCTAAATACACCAAGCCTGTTGATACAGCCACCAATATCAGTTTCAACACATTCTCGATTCCCGGGTTTGGTATCGAACCCAACGTAATCTCTACAGCCACTGTGCTTGAAAAAGGAAAAATGTCGAAACCCATCGAAGGCAACAATGGCGTTTATGTTATTCTGGTTACCGCTTCGGTTCCGGCTCCTGAAAAAACTGATTTTTCGGCCGACCAGCTCAGCATGATTCGCTCTGCAACTGCCCGCGCTTCCTATCAGACTTACGACGCCATGAAAAAAGCTTCTGAAATTAAAGACTATCGCTCTACCTGGTTCTAGACTTTATTCCAAAATATTTATAAAGGCCTGTCAGCGACAGGCCTTTTTTTGTAAACAACAATTCATGAATTTGGTTATAATGACAATAATCATTGTTTAATAAACCGAAATGCAAATATTTGCAATACGAAAAATTAATAAAAAATATAACTATGAATAATGCAATTTTTTCTTTCGAAAGCCCTGTAAATGAGAAAATTCTGTACTACGAAAAAGGAAGTACGGAACGGGAGGAAATGATCAGGGAATTAGAGGCTCAGGAAAATAAAGTGCTTGAGATACCATTAATAATAGGTGGGAAAGAAGTTAAGACCGGAAATACCGGTACAGTGGTAATGCCGCATAAGCATCAAAAAGTAATCGCAATCTACCATAAGGCCGGCGAAGCCGAGGCAAAAATGGCAATCGAAAGTGCCCTTAAGGCTAAGGAACAATGGCAGGCAATCTCATGGGTCGAAAGGGCATCGATTATGTTACGTGCCGCCGAACTTGTTTCGAAAAAGTACCGGTATAAAATAAATGCCGCTACCATGCTGGGCCAGGGAAAAAGTGTTATGCAGGCCGAAATTGACGCTGCCTGTGAAGTGATTGACTATTTGCGCTATAATGCCTATTTTGCCAGCCGCATTTACCATGAACAGCCAAAATCGAATCTTGATCAGTTGAACAGGCTGGAATACAGACCGTTGGAAGGGTTTGTGTACACCATAACGCCTTTTAATTTTACGGCTATTGCCTCTAACCTCAATATGTCGGTGGCTTTGTTGGGTAATACAACCGTGTGGAAACCTGCAACAACAGCCTTAGTTTCGAATTATTATCTGATGCAGATTTTTAAGGAAGCCGGCTTACCCGATGGAGTTATTAATTTTATTCCGGGTGAGGGATCGGTGCTGAGCAAAGTAATTCTGGCACATAAAGACCTGGCCGGAATTCACTTTACGGGTTCCAATGCTACCTTCAACAGTTTGTGGAAACAGGTTTCGCAAAATATCGAAGGATATACATCATATCCGAAACTTGTGGGCGAAACGGGAGGCAAAGACTTTGTTATGGTGCATAATTCGGCAAACCCGCGCGAAGTGGCTACAGCCATTGTGCGGGGCGCTTTCGAGTATCAGGGGCAAAAGTGCTCGGCAGCATCAAGGGCTTATATTCCTGTATCTCTTTGGCCGGAGGTAAAGAATCACATTGTTTCGATGCTGAAAGAAGTGACAGTGGGTGATGTGAACGACTTTTCGCATTTTGTTAATGCAGTAATCGACGAGAAAGCTTTCGACTCAATTATGGGTTATATCAACTATGCTAAATCTTCGCCGGAATGCGAAATAATTGCAGGCGGTTCAGGCGATAAATCTGTGGGTTATTTTATTGAGCCCACGGTGATAGTTACCTCCAATCCAAAGTTTAAAACCATGCAGGAAGAAATTTTCGGCCCGGTAATGACTATTTATGTTTATGAGGATTCGAAATACAGCGAAACCCTGAAGCTGTGCGACCAAACCAGTCCGTATGCTCTTACAGGCGCCATTTTTGCTAATGACAAATACGCCATGGTGCAGGCTTGTCAGACCTTACGCTATGCAGCAGGTAATTTTTATGTTAACGACAAACCCACGGGCGCTATGGTCGGACTACAGCCGTTTGGCGGATCCCGTGGTTCGGGTACCAACGATAAAGCGGGGGGACATTTGAATTTGCTCAGATGGACAAGCCCGCGTACAATCAAGGAAACATTTTTGCCTGCAACCGATTTTGAATATCCCTATATGAGGTAGTACAAAGCTAAAATTTAGTTGCTCAACACGATAGGAGTCAGTAGAAGTCATTTTTCAGACTGAAAACTTGTCTGATTTCTGATTGTGCAATAAGACTTACAGATATCTTTCTGGGGTTCTTCGATTAATAATTGGTAAATTTAAGTTTTTGATAATTTTACATTATTGATTCGAATGTTTTCTAATTTTGGAAAAAAAACATGAGAGGTCTGTTTGGATTGTTCTCGTTATTATTTGGGTCCTTGTTGCTACAAGCACAAAACAATAATATTATTTATATTGATGAAGTTGAAGTTGTCGCAGCGAAGCAATCAAACCTGTTAAAAAATTGCCCCGAAATTATCAGGGTTGTAAGCCGTGCCGAAATCGATAAATTTAATTATGGCTCAACGGGCGAAATATTGCAGCATATTGCCGGGGTAAACATCGAAACCGGAACAGGATCGGGCCAACCGAAACGGTCAACGGCCAGTTTAAACGGATATCCGGCACAATATACGCTGGTTTTGGTTGATGGTAACAGGGTATTGTCTGACCATGTGCATACCGGACAGAACCTTGACCTGATACCCACCGAAAGTATCGAGCGCATCGAGGTTATTACCGGAGCCGCTTCGGCGCAATATGGCAGCGATGCAATGGCCGGTGTGGTAAACATCATTACAAAAAGCGCATCTTCCGATACCGAAGCCTTGCTCTATGCCGATGGAGGTAGTTATCACTCTTATCATGGCGGATTATCCTTACAAATACCGGTCAATAAAAACGTAAAGGTATATTCACTCACCGACTGGAATGAATCTGATGGACTGCCATTACTGCTGCCTGCGAGCCGTGTCGGCAAAATGGCCTATTCCCACCTGAGCAGTATCCAACGCATTGCATTCAGACCAACCGAAAAACTTGAACTCTATCTCAGCAGCAGATTAACCAAGACCAATATGTTGTGGCAAAATCTGATTAACCCCAGCCATTTGTTTATGCCCGATGCCGGCTTGAATTATCGGATAGGAAGTCGTGCTGTTGTTAACGCAAAATTGGCTTACTCGAACTGGTACAGCAAAACGAACAATGAACAGAACCGGTTATTACGGCCGGAATTGTGGATAAACTACACAATTTCAGAAAAAAATCACCTGGTTGCAGGAACTGATTTCTCAGCTAGTTATTTTACCAGAACATCTGTGCTGGGTCATAGCCGCAACGATTTTGGTTTTTACATTCAGGATGAACACCGTTTTAACGAAACCCTGATCGCACAGGCCTCGCTTCGTTACGACAAGGTGCAGCATGTTGCAGGGGTTATCAGTCCCAAACTATCCGTGTTATACAGCCCGATTCAAAGTATACGTCTGCGGGCTGTGGCGGGCAGGGGATTTCACGCACCCGGTCTGATGGAATTGTATGAACTGGGTTATGGGCATGGTGGAACAGCCTATCGTTTTGGTAACCCCGATTTAAAACCCGAGTATAACACCAATTTTTCGCTTGGTGTGGAATGGAACCATGCGGATAAACTGGTGGCCGGCATTACCGGTTTTTATAGCATTATCGATAACATGATTGTTCCGGTTTATGCCGGCCCGTGGGACCAAAACCCGGCGGTAAATGTATGGATGCGGCAGAATATTCTCAAGGCTAATATAGCGACAGGGGAGTTCAGTCTTCGTTGGCAGTTCATGAGTAATTATGGTGTGTTTTTAAATTATACTTATTCGCAAAACACACACGCTGATGCAAGCCAGCAATTACCGTATCAACCGGGAAGTTCGGCCGGCATACGTTTGTTTGGAGTTCAGCATGTATCTAAAAAACTCAGCATCGAAGAATACATCAGTGTAAAGGCTGTGCACGGACGAAGTGCGTGGAACTGGAAGCCTGCCACAGGAGCAAGTTCTGATGATCCCAATGGCTTAATTACTGAGTTAGCCGATTACCAGAAACTCGATGCGGGCATTTCGTTGCAGTACGACAAGCGCTTCGAAGTATTTTTCAATGTATATAATATACTGGGGCAGGATATTCAGAACCTT
Source organism: Bacteroidota bacterium (assembly GCA_029564465.1). GTDB lineage: Bacteria > Bacteroidota > Bacteroidia > Bacteroidales > ML635J-15 > JAGOEF01. Next base: position 24,783 of record JAKQPY010000252.1, read on the forward strand.
GATGATGCACTGACGCAGATTGACGGAGAACCCTGGTTTAACCTGGGTGCAAAGTTCCGGTTTTCGGGCACAAAATAAGGAATGTCCGGGTTTATTTCCCCGAAACCAGGTTCAGTATCTGATTTGCCATGCCTACTTTATAACCGCTCTGATAGTATAGTATTTCACCTTTGGCATTGCATAGTGCCACCACCGGAAGCTCGGATTTTGTTGCCGGTTTATCAAGAGCAATGATTGAAAAATCAGGATTGGGCGAAATCTGTGTAAAAGTACACGTGGTCGGCAAACTGTATTTTCCAATATTCGCATCGGATTTATAGCTGTTAACACATTGCAGGTTAATCGCAATTGGGGCATTGACGAAACTATTGCGGTTATCGGCTAATTCCTGCAAAATATGCTTGCCCGGCTCCTTGCCGGTGTCGATCCAGACTGTGAGATAATAGTCAGCTTGTTTTGCCCCGGCAATTTTGCTGAAGTTGGTAATTTTACCTATCACCTTGTTATTATTTATTTCGTTACGGACAATTATGTCCACACTCAGGGTTTTACCGGCTTCCACACTAAAAAATTTACGCCATACAAGCACATCCCCGTTTTGCATGCGCTTGCCCGACATAAGCATGTAGTAACCTGGGCGAAGCTGTAAAGGCATCGGCAACTCTGACAATGGTGTGTCCCAACCATAGTCAAGCGTGGTAAACTTTCCGTTTTCGTATTGTGCAATGGTGAAGTCTGCGTAATATTTCAATGCCTTGTTTTCGGATTTCAGAACCAGTGATGCTGATTTTTCGCCACCGGTTTCGCCGGGTGCATCAAAAAGAACTTCTTGCCAACGGCTGCCAAGGTAATATTCAGGTATATAGGTTACAGGATTCAACCGGGCTGCTATCCCAAAGCTCCTGCACACGGCCACAAAATAGATGTTCCGGCTGCGCTTATCGGCAATTTTCATTGAGTGTACGCCCACGGGAGTTATTGCAACGCCATAGTAATTCCACTCATCGTCAACGGCAATCTGTTTTTTTACCATGTCAGCCACCAGTCCGGGATTGCTCCGGCATGAGTCAGCAAAGCCCGTACTAAACTGCGCCTGCAGATAGCTTCGGTAGGCTTTCATTTTTTCGGTCGAAATGCGAGGGTTTAGTACGTAGTTTAGATAAATGTCGTTGCTATACCCGTTGTTTGTTGAATGATTGAAATGGTCAAGCAATACATTGCTGCGTGCATCGCGATGGTCTTTTTCGTTGAGAATGTTCAACATGTCAAGACATTTATCTTTATCAATGGCAGCCGCCTTATCGATAAAATCCATGATTTCGGAGTAGTTGCCGCAGCTCATTTTAATGTGTTCCCCTATATCCATCGAATTCAGGTCGCGGGTTTCGGCAAAAACAAAAATCAGTTTGTCGTCGGGGAATGTTGCGGCATAAGCATTTCTCAGAGAATCTTCCTCCTTCACCCGGCATTGGTTGCGGGCGTCATCTTCGGTATTGTGCTTGGCTGTAGCCGACTCCACCGGAACGATTATATCGATATTCTCCTCAAATGCAGCAGGAGTAAACGGGGCCAGAATCAACACTAAAGTATCCGCGCTTTTTCCTTCATTTACCCTGAAATCATCATAGGCCATCCGGTTGTCTTTTGTTGCCGAAACCAGTAGTGTGCCGTGATTGGTGTTCAGGCTGCACAATCCCTTGGCATTGGTGTTCAGGCTGGCGATAGGATAGAATTCGGCATAATTGTATAGCCCGAATCGGACTTCAGCATTTTCAACAACGGTCCCGGACGGTTCTTTTACCAAAACAACATATTGCACCGGTTTGATGTAGGTGTCAATCACATTGATAATGGAATATTTCTTTTTGGTTATCATCTGATTTTCCGTTTCGGTGTACTTGCCAAAAACACGGGTGTGTACCAGCATGGCGCGTGTCGCTGGTGCTTCGAACCAACCCCGGTTGAGGTCAGCCTCAGGCTCACATGCACCCATAAAATACCACTTACCATCGACCCAAACTTCAACCCAGGCATGGTTGTCGTCGCAGTGCGCCCAGCGTGGGGTGTAAACCTGCC
>JAKQPY010000013.1:0-1122 GCA_029564465.1 Bacteroidota bacterium
GCAATACTGATTTTGTTTATCGCGGTGGTAATTTACCCGGTAATTTATTCCATAGTTTACTCAAACGAGACGGTTACCGGTTTACCTGTTGCGGTTGTCGATCAAGACCAATCGGCTTCGAGCCGCAAATATGCGCAAATGCTCGATGCTTCGGCCGAGGTTAATGTTGCCGCCCACCCAACTGATTTGCAATCGGCCGAGAAATTATTGAAAGACAACAAAATTAGCGGGGTACTATTCATCCCCGAAGGCTTTCAGAAACAGTTGATGAACGGAGAACAGGCCGATGTGTCGCTTTATGCCGATGCAGCTTATTTTTTGAAATACCGAAACGAGTTGATGGCTGTAACTTATACAAATGCTTACTTCAGTGCAGGAATATCAATTAAGAAATACATGGCCTCGGGGCAAGATTATAAGCACGCGCTGGTAAACAACTCGCCGCTCGACCCTCAGGCACACATACTTTACAACCCGGGTTCGGGATACGGTTCTTTTGTGATGCCGGGCATTATGCTCATTGTTATTCAACAAACATTGCTGATTGGCATTGGCCTTATGGGCGGTTCATTTTCCGAGTCGAAGAAATCGCCATTTAAGCTGGCACCTAAAGAACGGAAACGCGAAATAATGCCGCACCTTTTTGGCAAAGCAGGAGCATACCTTTTAGCATCTCTATTTAATGTTGCATTTACGCTTATAATTGTTTATCACTGGTTTAATTATACCGACAAAGCCGATTTTCTGCATGTATTGATGCTCATATTCCCATTTCTGGTTGCAGTAGTTTTTCTGGGCATTGGCATTTCAACTTTGTTCATACACCGCGAATCGGCAATTGTATTTATGGTTTTCTTATCGCCAATTGCACTATTCCTAACGGGCATTTCGTGGCCACTTAGTGCTATTCCCGAATGGCTTGTTGTTTTGTCGAAGCTATCGCCGGCAAGCAATCTGGTTCCGGCTTATTACCGGCTTCGGAATATGGGTGTCGGACTGGCAGGGGTTAAGCACGAAATGCTGATGCTCTACCTTCAAGCGGCAATCTACATTGGACTAACCGCTGCATATTACTTCTATCGGCTGGCCCGGGTAAACAAGAGGTTGGCTGCAAAAGAGAAC
>JAKQPY010000041.1:0-1061 GCA_029564465.1 Bacteroidota bacterium
TTTTGAGCTATGGATTTTTTTACAGGCTTAGGACTTTTCGGCCTTTTTCTCGGCTCGTTTTTGGCCGGCAGTATCGTACCTTTTAGTTCCGAAGTGTTGTTGGGAAGTGCCTTGCTGGCCGGAGTCGATCCTGTAGCCTGTCTGATCAGTACCAGTCTGGGCAACACTTTGGGGGGAATGAGCTGCTATTATATCGGGCGTTTGGGTAAAATGGAATGGATGACCAAATACCTGAAAGTAAAAGAAACCACCCTGCATAAATATACCACTTTTTTGCGCGGTAAAGGCGCATGGCTGGGCTTTTTTGCCTGGTTGCCCTACGCCGGCGAAGCCATCTCCGTTGCCCTGGGTTATTTACGGGCCAATGCCTTGATAGTCTCGGTATCCATGCTTATTGGCAAAACCCTGCGCTACCTGGTAATGATGCTGATCATTCTGGGGGTGATTGCCTGATATTCCGGGTAATTGCCCGACACTCCGAGTGATTGCCCAACACTCCGGTGCTGATTACACGGCATTTCGGTGCTTGCCCGATTTTTACTTGTTTTGGTTGGAAATACATAGAAACAGGAAACTTTAATGTTTTCTCAGTTTCCATTATGTATCTATTTATCAGATTGTTGTAAAATATTGTTTGTTGTTTAAACATATTTAACGCACCGGGATATCGGAAAATCGGTTTTGACTTTATCTTTGCCGCGTTTTTTAGGTTAATAACAAACTTACTTCACGACGGCAAAAAATTACTTCATAATGGCAGATTTACTTCGCGAAGATATACTTAAAACCTCGACCAGGCTGTTTTTTAAATTCGGCCTGCGCAGTGTATCCATCGAGGATATCTGCAACGAACTGCGCATTTCAAAAAAAAACTTCTACACTTGCTTTTCGCAAAAAGAGGCTCTGATCGAAGATATACTAATCGATTACGACGAGGCTTTCGCCAAACGTATGGAATTGAAAATCAAAAGCCTCAATCTGCCGGAATCGACCACAGTGATAGACATGGTGCTGTTCTTTTCGGTTTTTCATCTGATAAACCGCGACGCCCGGTTCGAAAA
>JAKQPY010000068.1:0-6125 GCA_029564465.1 Bacteroidota bacterium
CAGAGCCTGTTTCCGCTTACCTGATTGACAAATATAACTCCAAATAAACCTAAAAACAGAAATTGCTGAAAATAAAAAGCATTAGAAATGTCTATTAGAGACTAACTACTAAAAAAAAGCATTAGAAATGTCTATTACACCAGATATTGCTTGATTTTCGCAATATTTTTATAATGTACCTGATCTTCGGCAAAGGCAGGTACCATCGAACGCAGGGTATGGTACACTGCAGCCGTGGCATCGGCCATTTGGCCTGTAGCTTTTATATTGTCAATGCCTTGAATGAGTGCCATGTAATACACCGACAGCACTTCGAAAGCATTTTCAATGACCTTGCGTGTGATGAGTGCCGAATTAGTCCCCATGCTTACAATATCCTGATTGTCGTTGTTGTTGGGAATGCTGTGAACATAGTTTGGGTAACTGAGTGTCTGGCATTCCGCGGTGGTTGATGTGGCTGTAAATTGTACTCCCTGCATACCGAGAGTAAGACCGGGGGTTCCCAGATTAACAAACGGAGCAAATTTTTCGTTCAGTTTTGGGTTGAGCAGATAATTAAGCTGTCGTTCAACCAGCATGGCTACTCGCGTTACTACGATCTTGAGCTTATCCATTTCGAGCGAAATATAATCGCCGTGAAAATTGCCCCCATGATATACGTTACTTGTTGTGATATCAACCACCGGATTGTCATTTGATGAATTCACTTCGTTGTTTACAATCTCAGCAGTATAGCGTATCGTATCGCATACAGCTCCGAGTATTTGCGGTATGCAGCGCAATGAATAATACTCCTGTACTTTTTCATTCATCACCTTTTCGGTAACAATGCGGTTATACAGATGGTTCTGGCGTTTACGAATCAAACGACTGCCGCTCAGAATATCACGCATGGCAGCAGCTACATCTTGCTGGCCTTTATGCCGTTTTGCCGAATTCAATTCTTTCGAAAAACTGTCGTCGTAAGCATCATCCATTTCGTTCAGCATGGAGCCTGCCATCAGAGCCCAGCCAAATAGCTTATTGGTGTACAGTAAATTTACCACCGAAATACCGGTCATTACCGATGTGCCGTTAATCAACGACAAACCATCCCTGAGGTGTATGTCTACAGGCTTCAACCCACATTGATTCATGGCTTCAACTGCCGGCATTAATTCGCCATGGTAATACACATCGCCTTCGCCAATCATACATAATGCCAGATGAGCCAGTTGAACTAAATCACCGCTGGCACCCACCCCACCATGTTCAAACATCACCGGAGTAATATCGTTGTTGATTAAATCGCGCAATAACAAAGCGCAATCAGGGTGAATTCCCGACTTTGCCTGCATGATGTTTACCAACCTGCACAGCATGGCTGATTTTACATATAGCGGAGGAATATGATTTCCTGACCCTGAACAATGACTTCTGATTAAATTATATTGCAGCTGACGACGGTCGGCATCATCGATATGGTATGGAGCCATGGGGCCAAAACCTGTATTGATACCATAAATGACTTTATCGACCGAAAACTGTTCGACAAAGCGATAACTTTCGTCAATTTTGTCAAGCACCGACTGCGAAATACTTACTTTTTCTCCTTCAAACAGTACCTTTTCGAAATATTCGTACGTAAACAATTCTTCCTTCATCACCCTGTATCCCTTCACGTTATAATATTTTACAAACACTCAAATAATTGAGGGGTAAAAATAAGCATTATATCAATTTCACACAATACGTTTACACGAAAGTATGCTTTTAAGTATATTGAGCCATTTGAAACTGAAAATCGCCGGAGAAATCATGCCCGACTTCTGCCCATCCTATCCACCCGAGTGATGTGAATTATTCAAAGCTATAGGTTAGTGTGAGTTTAAAAGCAAAATTATCGATCGTTTCAGGTAAATAATAAGCGCCATAACGGTAATACACTCCGAAACCGTAGCCTATAAACATTGCCCTCAACATGTAGTTTATCTGCAGTCCCGATTCGTAATACATTTTATTGTATCCATGCACCGTCCCCGGATCTAAAAATCCGGTAATGGTATAATCGCTCCACCCCAGGTTGGTGAGCAACACAATTTCGGGTCTCCATTTTTTTGTCCGAAAAAGTAAACTTCCGAAATCGTGTTTCAGAAACAGATGTACAAAACGGTTCGAAATAAATTCATTGACGCCCATGGTGTTAAAGGTATTGGCTACATCGAGCCATCCTGCTGTACCGGGCCCTTTATAGAGTAACGAATAGGGGGTGTGTTCGCTGGCCCAGCCACCGGTAATTGTAACACTGGTTTCGCCAAATCGGGCTGTCGTAATTTTTTTTGAAATGCGAGCCTGAAATTTGAGATACGACGAAACATTGTCGTGTGGTAAGGGAATTCCTACGCCCAGATTGAACCATAGCACAGGATAATTGGTGCCTAAGCTTAATGTGTTTCCCCTCGGGGTCTGCAAAAAGGTTTCTTTCAGCGCCAGCTTACCTGAAACACCGGCTTCGGTGTATGTCAGAATGTCCGGAACAAAATCGGTTATAGGGATTCCGTAGGTATCTTGTGGGAATCCGCCCCAAAAATACCGTTGGTCGCTGAGTATTGTTTTGTCGGTATGCGAAAAGTAGATGCGGGTTTTCAGGTAGCGAAGCATTCGAAACTCGATGCAGGCCGAATAACTTTCAATCGGGTCTATTTCGGTAACCAACAGGTCGTTGTAAGCTTCGGTTCCTATAAAGCTATTACTCCACGGAAACCTGTAATAATCAGCAATGGCGACATCTTTAGCATAGTAAAATCCAATCAGCAGTGCTGAAGCTTTGTGCGGGAAAAACTCAAGTTGTCCTCCATATTTGAAGGTTTTGTCGCGGAAACCATAAGCGCCATAGCCTCCCACCGATGCCCACGACAGTACTTTGTCGTTGGTTTTTATTCCCAATCCAAGACGATATCCTTCGTAACGGTTGTACCACATAATTCGGTTGAGGTCGAAACTGATAAAACCCAACGGAATGTGTCCGGTGGCCAGCACTTCGAGAAACGCAACTTTTTCGTCGAGGTTTTCGGCATCCCCAATACTGTCGAGCAGATGATATGTGTTTTTTTCGCGAAAATCCAGACTGTCGGGCCTGTATTTATTCCAAAATTCTTCGGGCTTATTGTTAATGTTTTTTTCGCTCGAAATAACAATATGGTCGAAACTGTCTTTGTCGAATTCAGGGTCTAGCACTATGTTGCTTATATAGCTTTTACCTATTCCCAGCAGAGGCATCGAAAAATTGTCGATACTTACCGTCATGGTCGGGAAGCTGAAATTGGTGTTCAGTTGTACGGGAAACCACTGTTTTTTTCCAATGAATTCGTATTTCTGCTGTATGCTGATATTTATAACATCGCTTTGCTGGCAGGGTTCCGCCAGTACGTTCTGTATTGCATAGCGGTTTGAGTTTATGTAAAGAACACCTTTGAGACCTTCGAAATTTTTACCCTTACGGGGACGAAACGAAATTACAAAGACTGTATCAAGATTCTCGGTAAATATAGTATCCTCGATTTGGAAGAAATATTTATCGGTGCTTCCCCGGCTCACCGGACTCAGATATTTTTTATCGTACACGCTGATCAGGTCGGTGTAGAATGAGAAGGATTGCATTTGTGTGGCCAGCATAAAAAACAGTGGGTTTTTCAATCCCGACATGCGGTTTGCAATTACCACTTCTTTGTTATGGTCGGGAGGAGAAAATTTTCGTTCGCTTACCGATTCCATTAAAAAGAAAAACAGGCTGTCGGCAATCTGCTTGGCCTGATAAAGACTGTTTACCGTACTGTCGGGTAGTGTATCGGCTGCTCCGGTCTTGAGTATCAGTGTGTCGGCAAGACGTGTGGAAGTATCGACCACAGGGAGTGAGGTTATATCGAATGTTGCATACAGCTTGTTATACGAGGTGTAACTAAAGGCTGTTGATTTTTCGGGATTGTTAATGTCGCGGTTTCCGATAACCAATTCAATAATACGGTGCGCCGGATTTATCCCCGGCAGAACGGTTACTTCGTCGAGGGTTTCGGCTGAAGTCTCCAATGTGATATTCAGGAAGTTTTTTCCGGCAATTTCACTACCGGGAATGGTGTCCTTAATGTAGCCGATATAGCTGATAATGAGATACCGGATGGGTTCCCGACTTTCAATCGAAAAAATACCATCAAGGTCGGTTGTTGTCCCCTGTTGCCGGTTGTTGTAAACAATATTAACGAAAGCCAGAGCTTCACCCGTCGATTTGTCAGTGATTTTTCCCTTTAGGTAATTCTGCCCGCTGGCGAACAGGGGCAACAGCCACAGTACGATAGCGATCAGTCTCTTCATGCCGTTTAACGGAAAGATCCCATTTTGAGCATCGCAATCTCGTTTTCGTTCAGAAAACGCCACTTACCCCGGGGTAGGTCTTTTTTGGTGAGGCCAACATAATACACCCTGTCGAGTTTTTTAATGCGATAGCCGAGGTGTTCAAATATACGCCGTACGATACGGTTCCTGCCTGAGTGCAACTCAACGCCCAGTTCGCGTTTATCGTCCGAAATGAATTCAATACTGTCGACCTTAATAAAGCCATCTTCGAGTTCGAAGCCTTCACGTACTTTGTCGAGATCCTCCTTTTTTAGCACTTTATCGAGACCAACCTGATAAATTTTCTTTTTGTTGAACGATGGATGGCTGAGTTTTTTTGCCAACTCACCATCGTTGGTAAGCAACAGCAGTCCGGTAGTATCGCGGTCGAGTCGCCCAACAGGATACACCCTTTCGCTGCACGCCGATTTTATCAGGTCGGTAACAATATCGCGTCCCTGCGGATCGTCGGTAGTGGTAACATAATTTTTAGGTTTATTCAGCAGAATATACACCTTACGTTCCGGCATCAGGCGTTTACCTTTGAAACAAACCTCGTCGGACCGGAGAACTTTTACCCCCATATCGGTAACCACCACTCCATTTACGGTTACCAGTCCGTTTTTAATGTGTTCATCGGCATCACGGCGTGAACAAACGCCTGCATTGGCAATGTACCGGTTTAACCGAATGGAGTCCGATTCCGATGGAGTCTTTTCTTTTTTTATTGTTTGTGGTTTTGTATTGCGGCGGAATTCTCCCGGCTTATTATCGTTTCTCCGATTATTGTTTTCCTGTTTTTTCATGCGTAAGCTAAATGTGTTGTGCTGGTATTAATCAGCAGGAATATAGAATATGTCAATTTCTCCGTAACTCAGCGACAATACCTTCGACGTCAATGTATTAACCCTGAAAGTGTTATTACCCATTGTTAAATATCCGGCATCTTCCGAAAACGACCAACTGGCAGTGTGGGTTTCACCATTGCTGTAAGTTTTTGTAAGTACCCCATCTTCCGAAAACTGATAAATAACATCGGGAACATCAAGCACCTGATTGATGCTGTTGTCAACATACGTGTTTACAACCCATTGGTGTTTGCAAAGGCGCTTGCTAAAGCTTGCTTCACGAATATTATCAGTGGAGCATGAACTCATCAGTACCACCGATGCCAGCCATATAATCAGTTGTTTAGCCATTCCTGTAGCGAAAATGTGTTTTCGATGCGTATTCCTTTCTCTGTTTTTTTCAGCGACGCACATTCGTGGTGCTCATCATGCTGCAAAAATAAGGTGTAATCATTTAACACGGCTTCTTCGAGAAATGCCTGTTTCTCGTTAAGTGCTGTGAGAGGCGCAATATCGTAGGCTGATATCCACGAAAGGGGAACGAATGCGGCAGCAGGCAACATGTCGCCCGTAAAAACCAGTTTTTTACCGTGATAGTTAACTGAAACGGCCATCAACCCTGCAGTATGACCATCGAAAAAACGAACTGAGACATTATCAGTAATTGAATTTTCCTGCTCCAAAAGAGTGAGCTTTCCTGCTTCCTGAACCGGAAGGAAGTTTTCTGTCAGAAACGATGGTTTCTCACGACGGTTTGGTTCCGAAGCCGAGTGAAACTGTTTTTTACTGATGTAATATTGAGCATTTTTAAAAGCGGGAACGGTATTCCCATTATTATCGAAACAAGTGTTGCCGCCACAGTGGTCAAAATGGTAATGGGTATTTATCACGTGGCTTATATCTTCGGGT
>JAKQPY010000078.1:0-9349 GCA_029564465.1 Bacteroidota bacterium
GTGAGGTACGAACATGAAGCCATCTGTACTTCGACAGGCTCAGCACAGGCATTCGACGGGTTCAGCACAGGCATTCTACGGGCGAGAATTGAATACGTCTCCGGGTGGGTAGATTACCTCGGCTTCGCTCGGTACAGGTGCTTCGCTGTGCTCGCGATGACGTGTGGCTGCGGCTTGGTTTGCGGCTCACCGGGCACCTCGACTCCATCTCAAATTAATCTCACCGGGCACCTCGACTCCGCTCGGTGACCGGTTCGGAGGAGAATAGTGCAAAAAAACACCCGCCGGAGTGGCGGGTGCTTTTTTTTATTTGAGTCCCCTGCGTTCGAGGAGGTATTTTTCGTTGGGTTCCTGACCGCGGAATTTCTTGTACTGTTCCATGGCCGGGGCTTCGCCAATTTCGGAGAGGCAATATTGACGGAATTTTGCAGCGAGTTCTTTGTTGAACAAATCGCCGCTTTCGGCAAAGGCAGCAAATGCATCGGCATCGAGCACGGCAGCCCAGATGTACACATAGTATCCGGCCGAGTATCCGCCACTGAAAATATGCGAGAAATAGGTACTGCGATAGCGGGGCAGAATTTCGGGGATAAGGCCGATGTTGTTCATGGCTTCCTCTTCGAACTTCAGTACATCGTCAACCGAGGCACCGCTTTCAATCAAATGCCATTTCATATCGAGCAGCGAAGCGGCGAGATATTCCACCGTGGCAAAGCCCTGATTGAAGAGACCGGAGTTAACCAGTTTCTGAATCAGTTCTTCGGGCATGGGTTCGTTGGTTTTATAGTGCAGGGCATAGTGGCGCAACACTTCGGGTTCTCCGGCAAAGTTTTCCATTATCTGCGAAGGCAGTTCCACATAATCGCGGGGAGTAACACCGGCGGTGCGTTTGTAGTAGCCATCGGTAAAGAGTCCGTGCAGTCCGTGACCAAATTCGTGGAACAGGGTTGTGGTTTCGTCCCAGCTCAACAGGGTAGGATTGTCGGCGGTGGGTTTCGGGAAGTTGCACACAATGCTTACGAGGGGAATTTCTCTCTTGCCGTCCTTGTCGTATCCGGCTTCGCGGAAACCAGTACACCAGGCACCACCCTGTTTGCTATCGCGCACATAGTAGTCCATATAGAGAATGCCAATGAGTGTTCCGTCGGCTTCCTTCACTTCGAAAACTTCGACATCGGGATGGTACACGGGGATGTTGGTCACTTTGTTAAACTGAATTCCATAGAGTTGTGTGGCAACCCAGAAAACACCATCGCGCACATTTTCGAGTTTGAAATAGGGTTTTAGTTCGTTTTCGTCGATGTTGTATTTTTGTTTACGCAGCTTTTCGGCATAGTAGAACCAATCCCAGGAGGCGATTTTGAAATTTGCGCCTTCTTTGTTGGCAATAGCCTGCATTTCTTTGAGTTCCTGACTGGCTACGGGAAGGGCTGATTTCCACAGTTTCATGAGGAATTGGTCAACATTTTCGGGTGTTTCGGCCATGTTTTCGGCAATCACATATTCGGCATAGTTCTTATAACCGAGCAGTTGGGCTTTCTTTGCACGTTTTTCGACCATCTGGCTGATGAGCTTTTTGTTGTCGTTGTCGTTACCATTGTTACCCCGCATAAAGTAGCCACGATAGAGTTTTTCGCGCAGGTCGCGGTTTTGGGCATATTGCAGGAAAGGAGTCATCGACGCACGCGAAAGCTGGAATACCCATTTGCCTTCGAGACCTTGTTCTTTTGCTGTAGCGGCTGCGCCGGCAATAACATCGGCGGGTAAACCTGCCAGATCGGCTTCTTTATCAACAACCAGTTTGAAGTTCACATTGGTTTCGGCCAGGAGGTTATCGCCATATTGCAGGTCGAGCATCGAGAGTTCGTTGTTGAGCGTACGCAGGGTTTCCTTATCGGCAGCCGAAAGGGCAGCACCACTGCGGATAAAGTCGTTGTAGTATTTTTCGGTTACCCTGATGCGGTCGGGACTGAGACCGGCTTCGAGGCGGGAATCGTAAACGGCTTTCACGCGTTTGAACAAATCTTCGTTGAGCATGATGTTGTTCTGGTGGTCGGTAACCAGGGGTGTTACTTCCTTGGCAATGGCCTGCAACGAGTCGCTCGACACTGCCGAAAGAAGGTTGAAGAACACCGAGCTTACCGTGGTGAGCATCTCGCCCGACTGGTCGAGGGCAAGTATGGTGTTTTCGAAATCTGGGGCTTCCTTGTTGTCGGTAATGGCCTTTATTTCCTGCTCCTGCCTTTTGATACCTTCTTTAAAAGCCGGCAAGTAGTGTTCGTTTTTGATTTTATCGAACGCCGGAACACCATAAGGCGTGTCGAAAGCGGTGAAGAACGGGTTTTCGGGTTGCATATCGGTCGCTTTTTTGTTTTTACATGCGCCTGCCAGCAGTATCAGCGGCAGACAAATCAGAATGAGTCGTTTCATATTGTTTAGTTTATATTGTTTGGTTCACATCATTAATTTTCGTTGTCCGGATCCATACCTATTATTATAATGGGCACAGGCTTCACAAAATTGAGATTTTTTTTGAAATAAAGTTCCTTGTTCCGGTTCTGATTTGTTAAAATCTGACAGATTTAACTGAATTTTAAGTTTTCAGCGCGTCAGCTTCGATTTTTTAAGTTTTTCGTCGAGCAGCATCAGCTTATAGAAATTAAATCCGCGCATTGACGAGCGCCCCGAAAGCAATCGTTTACGAATACACTTTTTGCAGCAAAACCTGAGCATTCTTACAAGGAACAAGGCACGCAGCCTGCGCAAACGATAATACCAGCGCAAGAGGGTAACTTCCTGAATAAAGTCCTTGTTCTGATTAAGCAGGGCATTCATATAGGCCAGGTTGCCCACGGCTTCTTCCGATTTCGACAGGAATTCGGAGTTGGTTTCGATTTCGCCGTTGAGCACCGGATTATCGATATGCACAATAGGAACACCGTAGTTCTTCAGCATAAAGCCGAACAGGGTATCTTCGTGCCCGTAGTGGGTGATGCTGCCATCGAATGGCACTTTGAGGATAAGCTGTTTGTGAATTAAGAAGTTGTTGGTCTGAAACGAAATATGCGGTTTTTTGCGGCGGTATTTCACCGATTTAATTTCGCGTTTCCACCCATATTTCCACCGAAGCATAAAGTGCGACTCGGGCTTTTCACGTGGGTAGGTCCGGCCGCCACAAACAACCAGTGGTTCATCTTTGAGGCACTTCAGGTAGGTTTCAATAAAATCGGGTCGGTCAACCAGCGAATCGCAATCGAGAAACAGCAGGTAATCGTTTTTGGCATAAGGCCCGAAAAGGTTGCGAATTTGCGCACGCCCCACGTTTTCGTAAAGCTGAATGTATTTGCCGTGTTTATCGCAGAAATTGCCATTGATGTTTTTAAAATCGTCGTCGGAAGCATCATCAATACAAATAATTTCGCAACCGGCTGCGAGTTTATCCATCTGCTTAACCAGGTCGGCGACCAGTGGCCTTACATCAAAATTATAAATAGGAATACAAACACTAATCATACCCTGAATTAAAGCAGGTAAAGGTACACTTGTTTTTGGATTATGGAGGAATCAGTTTTCAACAAAATCTTTATTGAAATTAACAAAATACAATTTTTCGGTAGCGCGGGTGATGGCGGTATATAGCCACCTGAAGAAGGAAATATCGGGCGGAGCATTGCCCAGCCAGCCATGATCGACAAAAACAACAGGCCACTGTCCGCCCTGTGCTTTATGGCATGTAACGGCATAGGCATGTTTTATCTGCAGGGCATTCATGTACGGGTCGTTCATCACAGCCACGCTGCGTTTGGGTTTAGAATCGATGTGCGCATAATCTTCTTCGACGGCAGCAAACAAGCGGGTGTAAAACTCGTGAGGCATCGAAGCGCTTTCGGTTTGCAGGGTATCGATGAGCAGCTTCACCTCGGCTTCGATATCCGACACATCGGAAAGTTGAATTACTGCATCGGCAAAACGGCAACCGAACAAATCGTAGCTCCGGCGCAGGCGCAACAGTTTCACCATATCGCCATTGGCAATAAAATCGACAGGAGAGTCTTCGGGCAACCAGAAATAATTGTTCTTCACCACCATCAGCCGGTCGCCGGGCACCAGTTCTTCCTCGTAGAGGAGTATCCGCGCCCTGATTCCCTGATTGTAGCGGTTCGCCTGCTTGTTGGTGCGGGTGATAATGCGTGTATTGTCGATACCGTAGCGGTTGTAGCATGTTTCGATGGTTTCGGTTAACATGCTGCCATCGATGGTTTCGACATCGGTAAAACCTGATGTTTTCATCCGGGGTAAAGCATCTGCAACGCCCTGTATTACCGAACGCACCAGGGTAGCGTTGCTGAGAATGCCGGAATTCATAGCCTGCCTTACCACATCGTTCATCTGAACCGTAATGGCTTCGTAACCAAACGATTCGACGTAGCCGGGCTGCAATGCAGGGCTATTTTCTGATTCGACAGGGGGAAGCTGGGCATCGTCGCCACAGAGAATGAGGCGGCAACCCGAACCATTGTTGACAAATTCCATGAGGTCGCTGAAAAGGCATCCCGATCCGAAGAAGCTCCCCGAGTAGCTGCTGTCGGAAATCATCGAGGCCTCATCGACCACGAAAACTGTGTTTTTATATTTGTTGAAGTTCAGCGAAAAACCCTTCTCCACATCGCTTTTGTTATTTTGCCGGTAGATGGCTTTGTGGATTGTAAAGGCAGGTTTACCGGCATAACCCGCCAACACTTTGGCTGCCCTTCCGGTTGGTGCCAGCAGCAACGAATTGATTCCAAAACCGGGCAATACCCGGATTAATGCGCTGAGAAGACTGGTTTTTCCGGTACCGGCGTAGCCCTTCAGTATATAAATCTGTTGCTGATTTGAAGAAGAAAGGAATATAAATAATTTAGCAATAGCATCGAGCTGCCCTGAGGTGGGTTCATGCTGTAAACTGCCGGTGAGGGTATCGAGAAAAAACTTTTCGGTCATTGCACGAAATTGCAAATAATTTATGAGGTTTTAATTAAAAAAAATATAATTTTGTTGGTCAAAACTTTTTAAAATTGAAGCAATGAAAATAGTTAACATTCTGATTAAACTTTTATTACTGGTAGCTGCGATTGTGTTGGTATATCTCATTGTTGGCGGCATCCGCAAACCTATTGATTTCGAAAAACAACGTGCCGAAAGGTATAAACAAACCATCGAAAGACTGATTGATATCCGAACGGCTCAGGTAGCGTATAAGAATCAATTTGGCTACTACACCCCTTCGTTCGACACCCTTATTGGTTTTGTTAAAACGGCAAAAATGCCTATTGTAAAAGCCATTGGAATGTGTCCTGATACGCTTACCGAAAAACAAGCCTTGAAATTGGGTCTGATTCAGCGCGACACAATATATATTCCGGTGATGGACACCTTATTTAAACACATTAAGTACCCGATTGAAGAGCTTGGAAATATTCCTGTGGGTACCAAAATAAGATTTCGGATGGATACAGCCACTATTATGACCGGGTCGAATGTGGCCGTTAAAGTTTTCGAAGCCAAAGCAAGTAACTGGGACATTCTCGAAGGTCTCGAAAGGCAATATATAATTAACTATAATGCTGAGAAAGACTCTGTGTTGAAGGTAGGCAGCCTCGAAACCGCCAACAATAACGCCGGTAACTGGGAATAAGCTTAGCGCCTGTATGAATGACCAATTTCAAAATCGAAGATATTGAGTTAAGAAACACCGATTCAAAGAATTTGGAAATGTCCGTCAGTGTAGCTCCTGACGGACTTTCTTTTTGTCTCTATCACCGAAGCGAAAACAAATTTTTGGCTCTGGGTCATCTGGCTGAATGCAACACTCCTGAATTACAACAAGAATGGTTTGTAAACAGCAGCGAAGCCAAGCACGATTACCTCTCGCTGCGCCTGGTGGTATGCACAGCCCGCAGCCTGATTGTTCCGGCAGCTGTGTTCCGTGAAGCATCGTGCGAGTCGGTTTTCGATTTGCATTTCGGTGATCATCAGGGCTACCGGGTGATGTGGCATCATCTGCGGAAAACCGAAAACTTCTGCGTTTTCGCCATTGAAGAAAACCTGTTTGCAAGCATACAGAAAAAGTACCAACGGGTAATATGGATGAATCAGGCATCGCCCCTCATCGAAAATAATATCACGCGCCTCAGACTCAACAACGAGAAACCTGCACATACAATACACGTTAATATGTACAGTGATTTCTTCGACCTGATGTGTTGCTCCGGCGATAAATTATTGCTGTACAATAGCTTCCGGTTTAAATCGGCTAACGACATAGTGTATTTTGTGCTGAGTGTTTTTGAGCAATACCGTCTGAATCAGGAAAGCACCCATGTAATTTTTTCGGGCATCATCGAGAAAGACAATCTGGCGATAATCAAATTAAAGAAGTTTATTTCGCTGGTGTATTTCGAAAGCCGGAATTCAGCCTTCAACTACTTCTATAAGTTCCAGGACATTCAATCACATCATTTTTATAATCTGCTCAACAGTGTAGAATGCGAATAGTTTCGGGCATATTGCGGGGGAGGCAGATTAACCCGCCTCCGGGTTTTGACGCACGGCCTACCACCGACTTTGCCAAAGAATCGTTGTTCAACATTTTGAATAACCATTTCAATTTTGAGGATTGCGACGCACTCGACTTGTTTGCCGGCAGCGGAAATATCGGGTTTGAACTGTATTCGCGGGGCTGCAAATCGGTGAGTTCGGTTGAGATGAATCCGAAATATGTTCAGTTCATCGAAAACTGCATTAAAAATTTTGATTGCGCCGGAATGCAGGTAATAAAAGCCGATGCCTACCGCTATTTGAAAACTACCCCGCGTAAGTTTGATATAATCTTTGCGGATCCACCATACAGTAAGGCGCGTTACGACAACATTCATCAAGCGGTTTTCGAAAAGGAAATTTTGAAAACAGGCGGGCTGCTCATTCTGGAGCACAACAATGATGTTGATCTGAGTCATCTGGCATATTATCGAGAGACACGAAAATATGCCGGTGTACAATTCAGTTTTTTCGGCGTTAAAAGCGGTGAATAATTTTTTTCGGAAAGCTTATAAAATTCATGGGTTTTTTGAATTTGAAATGTTACATTTGGCTATTAACAAAATGTGTTACCTGAATTACTAATACAATGGATTTAATCAATCAAATCAAAGAAAGCGCCAAATCGAAAAAGATGCGCATTGTGCTTCCCGAAGGCACCGAAGAAAGAACCCTTAAAGCAGCCGATCAGGCCATCGAAGAAGGGCTTGCAAGTATTATTCTTATCGGCAATAAGGATGAGATTATGGGCATGGCTACAAATTTTGGTCTGAAGCACATCGACAAAGCCAGCATTGTTGATCCGAAACAACATGCAAAAAAAGCCGCTTACACCCAATTGTTGTTCGACATTCGTCAGAGCAAAGGTCTGAGTATGGAAGAAGCCGGCAGGCTGGTAGAGAATCCCTTGTATCTGGCTGTTTTGATGATTAAAGCCGGTGATGCCGATGGTGAAGTAGCCGGAGCCGATAATGCCACAGGTGATGTGTTGAGGCCTGCATTTCAGATTGTAAAAACCATGCCGGGTATATCGGTCGTATCGGGTGCATTTATCATGATACTGAACGACAAGGAATTTGGCGAAAACGGCGTTATGGTATTTGCCGACTGTGCAGTACATCCCGATCCCACAGCTGCCGAGCTTGCGCAGATTGCCGTGGCCACCGGAAAGACCACCCGCGCCATAGCAGGTTTCGAACCACGCATTGCCATGCTGAGTTTCTCGACCAAAGGCAGCGCAGCACATGCCATGGTTGACAAGGTTGTTGAAGCCACACGCATAGCCAAAGAAATGGCTCCCGACATGATGATAGAGGGCGAATTGCAATCGGATGCAGCCATTATACCGTCGATCGGTCAGAAAAAAGCACCGGGAAGCCCCATAGCCGGAAAAGCCAACGTATTGGTATTCCCGACACTTGAGACCGGAAACATTGCTTACAAACTCGTGCAGCGTCTGGCACATGCCGAAGCCATCGGGCCTGTGCTTCAAGGTATGGCTGCCCCTATCAACGACCTGTCGAGGGGTTGCTCGGTAAGCGATATTGTAAACCTGATTGCCATCACAGCCAATCAGGCAGCCGCAAAGTAAAATTTCTATTATTCACCACATAACTGTAATACAAATGAAAATTCTTGTACTGAACTGCGGGAGTTCGTCGATAAAATACCAGCTCCTCGACATGCAACACGAAGCCGATTTGTTGGCAAAGGGACTTGTTGAAAGAATCGGTTTACCCGAAGGTTGCCTTTCGCACAAAGGACCCAACTGTAAAGCGCTCGATTTGAACAAACCCATTCCGGACCACACGGTAGGTATCCGCTTGATACTCGACGTGCTTACCGCACCCGAAACCGGCGTTTTAAAGAGTCTCGACGAAATTGATGCAGTGGGTCACCGCGTTGCCCATGGCGGCGAATATTTCGATGCCAGTGCCTTTATCACAGCCGAAGCCCGTTCCAACATCGAGAAGTGCTGCAGTCTTGCCCCGCTTCACAATCCGGCCAACCTGAAAGGTATAGATGCCATGAGTAACCTGCTGCCTCAGGTACCGCAGGTAGCGGTGTTCGATACATCGTTCCACCAGACCATGCCCGACTATGCATTCTTCTATCCCCTACCCTATGAATACTACGAAAAATACAAAATCAGAAGATACGGATTCCATGGTACAAGCCATAAATTCGTAGCCGAAAAAGCCTGCAAAATTCTGGGGTGGAACTTTAAGGAAAAGAAAATCATCACCTGTCATTTGGGCAACGGAGCTTCGATTTGTGCCATCGACAATGGAATATCGGTTGATACCAGCATGGGTTTCACCCCGGTGGAAGGTTTAATGATGGGAACCCGCGTGGGTGATCTCGACCTCGGAGCCATGCTGCATATCATGAAAATGGAGAACACCGACCTGGAATCGGCCAACAATCTGATAAACAAGAAAAGCGGACTTCAGGGTTTTTCGGGTGTATCGTCCGACATGCGCGACCTGATGGCAGCCGGTAAAGAAGGAAACAAACGCGCCGAAACAGCCATCGAAATGTTTGCCTATCGCGTAAGAAAATATATTGGCGCTTATGTGGCTGCCATGGATGGAATCGACCTGATTATTTTCACCGGAGGAATTGGCGAAAATGCATGTTTTGTTCGCGAACGTGTTGCTAAATACCTGTCGTTTATCGGCGCCGGATTCGATGCAGAAGTGAATGCAGGGTTACGTGGCACCGATGGTTTAATTTCGACTGCCGATTCTAAAACCAAAATCATGGTAGT
>JAKQPY010000079.1:0-1580 GCA_029564465.1 Bacteroidota bacterium
TGGTACAGTTGCTTACAGCGTAGGACAGGTTGTTTACACCACCAACACAGGGTCAAATGGCTCTGTGGCACAAGGCGTGCAACAACCCTACGAAATTTCGGTAGTAACAGGCATTGAGCAATTTAATGGGGTAAACCTCTCTGTTTCGGCTTATCCCAACCCAACTACCGATAATCTTACACTGAGCATTGACGATGATGTACATACAAGGCATGCCTTGTATGAGCTATCATATCAACTGTACGATTTAAACGGAAAACTTTTACAAAGCCAAACAATAAAGGAAAGCCAAACACACATTCCGATGAGCAACCTTGTTCGTGCAACGTATTTTGTAAAAGTTGTTCAAGGAAACAAAGAAGTAAAAACCTTTAAAATCATCAAAAACTAAAATTCATGAAAAAATTATTTATTCTAATTGCAACAGTAATGCTTGTGGCAAGTGTTTTTGCCCAGGCTCCCCAAAAAATGAGTTACCAGGCCGTAATCCGCAACAGCAGCGATGCCTTAGTCCGCAACACCCAGGTTGGTATGCAAATAAGCATATTGCAAGGCTCGGCCAACGGTGCGGCCGTTTATACCGAAACGCAGCGGCCAACCACCAACGCCAACGGCTTGGTAAGTATCGAAATTGGAGCGGGCTATGTTGAATCGGGCTCGTTTGCCGCAATCGACTGGCAAAACGGCCCCTACTTTATAAAAACCGAAACCGACCCCGAGGGGCGCAACAACTACAGCATAACCGGCACCAGCCAAATACTGAGCGTGCCCTTTGCCCTGCATGCCCAAACGGCCGAAACGGTAACCGGTACAATTACCGAAACCGACCCCGTATTTTCGGCATGGGACAAATCAACAGGCATTTCAATTACCGAAAGCCAAATATCCGACCTCAACCATTTTACCAATGCCGACGAAACCGACCCGGCCTACACGGCTGATAGTTCATCGATTAAAGAAGGAGTCAGAAGCTGGAACAACTCGCTGGCAAAAAAAATAAGCCCTGCCGACACCGCCCGCTGGAACAACAAATTGAACAGCGAAAGCGACCCCGAGTTCACCGCATGGGACAAATCAACAGGTATTTCAATTACCGAAAGCCAGATAAGCGATTTGACACATTTTACCAATGCCGACGAAACCGACCCCCGTTTTCAGCAATCGGTGGCCAAAGGCATTACAGCGGCCGACACGGCCATGTGGAACAAGAAAAGCAGTTTTTCGGGTAATTATCAGGATCTGCACAATAAACCTACCGGACTGAGCGACTTTACCAACGACATGAATTTTGTTCAGTCATACCAAATAAGCCAATTTATTACAACAGAAACCGACCCCGTGTTCTCGACATGGGATAAATCAACAGGCATTTCAATAACCGAAAGTCAGATTTCAGATTTAGACCATTTTACCACAGCCGATGAGACTGACCCTGTTTACGACGCATCAGTAGCAAGTGGCATTACAGCAACCGATACTACTAGTTGGAACAATAAACTAGACAGCGAAACCGACCCCGTGTTCTCGACATGGGATAAAACAACAGGCATTTCAATAACCGAAAGTCAGATTTCAGATTT
>JAKQPY010000094.1:0-8155 GCA_029564465.1 Bacteroidota bacterium
ACCAGTGGCCGCTACGAGTTCCGCAACAAAGGCATCGACATGTTTATCGATTCGTTGTGTATGGCTGCCAGAAATAAAAGTGACATCATCTTTGTGGCCTTTGTTATGGTTCCTGCCTATAATATGGGTCCCGACAAAGACATTCAGTGTATGATGCAAAGCAACGAAACCGGACATTCCATCAATCCGGTGCGTTTTTGCACCCACCTGCTGCACGATTACGACAACGACCCGCTGATACGCAGGCTGGCCATGTGCGATGTACCGCAAAACCTGAAGTTTATCTTCATGCCCACCTACCTGAATGGGAACGACGGCATCATCGACAAGCCCTATTACGAAGTATTACCGGCGCTCGACCTCACCGTGTTTGCCTCGTATTACGAACCCTGGGGATATACCCCACTCGAAAGTATTGCGTTTTACGTTCCCACCGTTACCACCAGTCTGGCCGGATTCGGGGCATGGATTAAGCAATATTATCCCGAAGGAAACAAGGCCTGTTTTGTGGTGGAACGCGACGACATGAACTATTCGCCGGCAACCGACGCCCTGGTAAGCTATATCAACGAAATTGCCGGTATCGTAAACGGAAAACACCGTGAACTCCGGCTTCAGGCATTCGAAACGGCCAAAATAGCCATGTGGCAGAACCTCGTAAAACACTATCTCGAGGCCTTCGATATTACACTTGGTAAGGTGGAGGAGCGTAAGGAAAGCTTTATCCATCTGAAACAAACCGGATATATTCCTCAATTAAAATCCGAAATTAACCAACCCGACTGGCAAAGTATTGAGGTAGCCGCCGCCCTGCCTGAGCGTTTCGAAAAACTTCGCGACATCATGATGAACATCTGGTGGTCGTGGAACAACAATGCACTCGAGATGTTCCGGTATATCGACCCGGTGTTGTGGGAAAAATGGCGTTACAATCCAATTACCCTGTTGAAAGATGTTTCGGAATTGCGTTTTGCCGAATTGCTCGACGATAAGGAATTCATCGAAACCTACGAAACCATCAGCGGTGAGTTCGATAAATATATGGCCGCAGCAGCCAATCCCAAGCCGCCACGTATTGCTTATTTCAGCATGGAATACGGGCTGAACGACAACCTGAAAATTTTCTCGGGGGGCCTGGGGATACTGGCCGGCGATTACATGAAAGAAGCCAGCGACAGCAATGTGGATATGTTTGGCGTAGGATTACTCTACCGGCATGGCTATTTCCGACAGAAACTATCGGTGCACGGAGAACAACTTTCGGAATATCTGCCGCAACGTTTTAGTAACCTGCCGATTTCGGCTGTTAAGGACGACAACGGCAACTGGCTCGAAGTGAGTGTGGTATTTCCGGGACGTACGGTTTTTGCCCGCATCTGGAGGGTTCGGGTGGGACGCATCAACATGTATCTGCTCGATACCGACTATGAGAAAAACGATGACGACGACCGACAGATCAGCTATCAGTTGTATGGCGGCGATAACGAAAACCGGCTGCGTCAGGAAATGATTCTCGGCATCGGGGGCATCAGGCTCATCAGACTGCTTAAGTTACAACCCGAAATTTATCATATAAACGAAGGTCACGCTGCATTCATCGGCCTCGAGCGCCTGCGTGTGCTGATGCACGAGCGCGGACTTACATTCAGCGAATCGCTCGACTACATCAGGGCGTCAACCCTGTTTACCACACACACACCGGTTCCGGCCGGCCACGATGTGTTCGACGAAGACCTGATGCGTACCTATATGTCGCACTACCCGGGCAGGTTCAATATTTCGTGGGAAGAATTTATGAATTTCGGAAAAGCAACTCCCGGCGATAAAAAATTCTCGATGAGTTATCTGGCGGCCAACTTCGCGCAGGAAATTAACGGGGTGAGCCTGCTGCACGGGCAGGTGAGCCGCGAAATATTCCACAACCTGTATCACGAATTTCTTCCCGAAGAGCTGCATGTGAGCTATGCCACCAATGGCGTTCACTACAAAACGTGGACAGCTCCTGCATGGCAGGACTTCTATGAGAAGCACATGGGTAAGGATGTGGAGGCATGGCTCTCGGATTCTGACCAGTGGAAACAGTTGCAGCAGGTTGCTCCCGCCGAGATTTGGGAATTACGGCAAAACCAGCGCCGTTTGCTTATTGAATATTTGCACAAGCGGGTGCGTAAACATTGGGTAAGCCGATTCGAGAATCCGAAAAATATGATTACGGTGCTCGACAATATGAAACCCGAAGCCCTTACCATTGCTTTTGCCCGACGTTTTGCCACCTACAAACGTGCCCACCTGTTGTTTAAAAATCCCCAGCGGCTGGCCGAAATTGTAAACAACCCCAACATGCCGGTTCAGTTTATATTTGCCGGAAAGGCACATCCCAACGATAAAGCCGGACAAGATCTGATTAAGCACATTGTTGAAATGTCGCGGCAACCCGAATTTCTGGGGAAAATAGTATTTCTCGAAAACTACGACATCAGCCTCGCGCAGAAACTGGTTCAGGGTGTCGATATATGGCTGAACACACCGACCCGTCCTCTGGAAGCCAGCGGCACCAGCGGAATGAAGGCTGTTCTGAACGGAGTGTTGCACTACAGTGTGCTTGATGGCTGGTGGGTAGAAGGATATAAAAAAGGCGGCGGCTGGGCCCTTCCTAAAGAAAGAACCTATCAGAATCAGGATTTTCAGGATGAACTCGACAGCGAAAGCCTGTATGCCACCCTCGAAAACGAAATAATCCCCATGTTCTACAAACGCAACACGGCGGGCGTACCCGAGCAGTGGGTGTCGTTTATTAAAAATTCGATTTCCGAAATTGCACCGCAGTTTACCACACGACGCATGATGCACGACTACTATTCGCGCTTTTACCATAAACTGGCGGAGCGTACCGGTCTGCTTCGCGCTGATTCGTATGGCAGGCTTGCACAACTGAACAAATGGAAAAAATATATTTCGTCACGGTGGAAAGAAGTGGCAATGCTCGACATAAAAACCGCGAAACCCGACAGCGATCCGGCCCAAACCGGCGATATAATACGCATGAAAATAGCCATGAACCTGAACGGAATACAACCGGGCGACATCAGGCTCGAGCTGATAATCACCGAGAACTTTTTTGGCCGGCGCGAACTGATTAATATCGAAGAGGCGGCATGGGTTAACGAATCGAACGGTATTGACAATTTCGAGATTAGCACCCGGCTTCACGAACCCGGAACGATTAATTATGCGCTGCGTGTGGTTCCGCATCACGAAATGATTCCCTACAAAGCCGATTTTAACCTGGTTAAATGGTTGTAGCAAATTGTATTTGATGTTTTTTTTGATTGGCGATACGGTGATAAGCGAATAATTTTTATTTTTGCAGCCGTATTACACGGTCCGGTAGCTCAGTTGGACAGAGCAACTGCCTTCTAAGCCGTAGGTCACAGGTTCGAATCCTGTCCGGACTGCAGTCGCAACCAGCAAAACAACGCAAAAACCTGAAATTCAATGCTTTCAGGTTTTTGCGTTTAATACGATCCTCCCGTTCCGAGTTACCGGGTCGGGACTTGGAGCGACTTCGGCTGCATCCGAGTCCTCTCCAAGTGAGTTGGATGGAGAGGGAAAAGCTCGGAGGCTGAGAAAAAATATGCAGAGCTTTTTGATATGCTAAAAACCGAAATTGTCCAGGCTAAAGAGACCAGGGAGCAATTAGATTTATATGTGAAAAACGAAAGTTTTATAAAGCTTTGTGAATTGATGCAGGGGCAACCAATTACATTTAATGACAACGGAACCGAAAACACATTGATTCCCACTTGCCCTGAGGATGTTTTTGAGATTATGGCAAAACATTTTTATTCAAACATAAAACAATAGGCATGAACTTAAATTCTGTAAGTACTCCCAAATAGGCATAACCGGAACCAGTTATAAAGGTTTTTTTGTAATTTTGGTTATTATCATAATTGCATGGCTTATTAGAAGATATTATAATTCACGAGACCCTGAAACCACATAGTAATAAGTTTTTAGCTATATTTGCAAAAAAAAACTATGGAAGCAATTATAATTTATCCGGACGATAAAATAAGCCTTGATATTTTTTTAGGTTTAGCAAAAAAACTTAAGATTAAAGTAAAACATTTAAAAGCTGAACAGCTTGAAGATTTGGCATTAATTAAAGCTATTGACGAGGGCCGAAAGACCTCTTTCACAACAAAAACTAGCATTGTAAAAAAGCTAAAAAAACAGCCATGAAAGTAAAATTTCGTAAAAGCTTTGAAAACGATATTGATACAATAGGCAACCGGCTTGTTTTAAATAAAATTTTGGCAATTATCGAAGATGTAGAACAATGCAACCGGCTTGCAGAAGTGCCAAATATTAAAAAAATGAAAGGGGCAAAAAACTAATTTAGAATCAGAACCGGCGATTACAGAATAGGCATTTACCTTGATACCGATACGGTTGAATTTGTTCGTGTTTTGTCGAGAGATAAAATTTACAAAGTGTTTCCAGGGTAATACTTACGTTAAATATGAACGTAATTTAAAACACTTGCAATTGTTTCGATAAAACTATCTTTAAGCTCTGAGAAGCTTGTAAAAACCGAAAAGTTTTCGACGTAGTGTACCATTTGGCACCTGAAGTTGTGTTAAACTTAGTAATATCAAGAGATGGAGTGCAGATTTTGTAAAGGAAGATGTATTAAAAAAGGTAAACGTAACCGCATTCAAAGATTTCAATGCAAGGAATGTTTTCGTTATCAACAGCAGGAGTACGTCAAAGCGATAATCCCTGAAGAACAGTATGAATGGGTAAAACAACCGAACAACGAAGACTGTGGAATAAGTTCAATATCAAGGCTTCTGAAAATATCTAAATCGAGTGTACAACGACTTATCGAACGCATAGCATCAGTGTTAAAGCTCATGAAATTTCCTCCCGCTTCAAGTTACAGGCACAGGACTTGGAGCTACTTAAATGGAAATGGAATTCGGTTGCAACCGGTTACATCCGAGTCCTCTCCAAGTGAACCGGATGGAGAGGAGGTTGTTACACTAACAGGATTTTCTTTTAAAACACTTTTTAAATAGGATACTACGCACCTCTCGCTCCGAGTCACCGGCACGAGACTCGGTGCTACTTAAATCGAAATAAAATTCAGCTAAATCCAAGTCCCCTGTAACTCAAATGGGGTTGAAATGAATTATTTCTCATATATATCTAAAATCCTGTTGAGCTCTGAGGTCAAATAAAGCGGTAACGATAACAGAGTCCAATGAATGGCCTTGCTTGAATCTTTTACTGAAATATTAGATGTAAAGTCACCGTAACCCGGAAGATCAAGATTAAATCGTATTCCAAAGTTCAGTTTCTTTTCAGCTAAATACACATGCATCGATTTCATCGACCCTGTGGTACCGGATTTTACTTCTACGGGGTAAATTCTGTTTTTATGTTGAACAATAAAATCGATCTCGGCATTCGAACTCTTTTCTTCGCGTGACCAATAAAACAACGATGGCGTCATGAATGCCGGTCGGCTTGCAAGCAATTCCTGAGCTACAAACTGTTCGGCAAGCATACCTTCGTTGGCTGTTAACAGATTATCGAGGTCAAACAAATCAATTTGTGACATGTGGTTAACAAAACCAATATCCATGAAGGCTGTTTTGTACAAGTCAACTTTTATGAAATCAGTCAGGGGCACTTTCGGGGAATTGGTATGCGTAATTTTATGAATAATCCGGCTCAATTCAAGCTTATTGATTGCCACCTTCAGGTAAGGCGAACGTATATCTTTTTCAATATTACTGTATTTAATTTTTCGACCAGGGTAGCGGCTACAATAATTCATTACCACTTGAAGATATTCCTGCTCTTTACGCGTACCATATTTGGCAAAATCATACTGCAACGAATGTAGAATATTGCTATGGATGCGTTGTATATCGGAAAAATCGTTGCCGGCAGCAAAAACCTTTACAGCCGAAGGCATGCCGCCAATAAAAAAGTAATACCTCAGTAATTTAAGAATTTGATTGTGTATTGCTTCGCTACACGGATGTTTCGGATTATAATCACCAATATACTTACTAAGACTTTCGTGCCCGGTTGCCATTAGAAACTCCTTGAAATTCATAGGAAACATATACAAGAATTCTACCCTTCCAACGGGCATAGGGGTAGCCATTTCGCTAAGCGTATGGTCTAACAGCGATCCAGCAGATATCACATGCAATTCAGGCATATTCTCTCTGAAATATCGTAAGGATAAAATCGCTTCGGGCGAAGTTTGAATCTCGTCGATAAACAACAGTGTCTCGCCAGGTCTTATGGGGGTATTAAGCAGCACCGAAATTTCAAGCACAATACGCTGCACATCATTATCAAAAAACAGCTTTTTAAACTCAGGTTTTTCCTCTAAATTTATTTTTGCCAGATTCACAAAATGTGATTTTGCAAATTCTTCGATAGTGAATGTTTTACCTACCTGACGCGCACCCCGCACAATTAACGGGCATCTGTCCGGTCTATTCTTCCATTCAATTAAAGATTGTATTATTTCTCTTTTCATGTTATTATACAATTGTGTTTTATCGTATATTATGCAAATATACAATATTGTTTTGAAATTACAACCGATGAAGTATTTATTTACTTTCTTCCCCTGCGGTAAACTCGACCCAACATGAACCTATTTTCGCACTTTTCAAATGAAAAACTACGCACCTACCGCACCGAGTCACCGGAACGGGACTCTGTGCTGCTTTAATAGAAAAAGAATTCGGTTGCATCCGAGTCCTCTGCGAGTGACTTGGATGGAGAGGAGGTTGATACGCCAACGGGATTTTCTATTAAAGCACTTTTTAAATAGGAAACCACGCAACTCTCGCTCCGAGTCACCGGAACGGGACTCGGAGCTACTAATATTACTAAGAAAATGCTTAGTACATGACAAAACTTTAACATGTTGATATTCAGACTATTATGTTGATAACTTTGCATTGAAACTCTTGGTTAAAACCTTGATAATCATTAACTTACGATAAAGTAACCACAAATTATTGTAAGAAATGAAAACCAAGGTCGAGCATAAAAATAGTGAATTAGTTTCAATATTCAAAAAAGGATTAGGTTGGCATACAGCCCGAATTAAGTTTTTGACCGGCATAATAACTGCGATGATAAAAATGCAAACTGTAAGTTTCGTTAAGCTTTCGCAAGCTTTTGATAGTAGTGCAAAGGTTGAGTCAAATTTACGCCGCATACAACGATTTTTCGCAGAATTTATCATTAGTCAGGATGTAATATCGAAATTATTGTTTTCGATGTTGCCATGCAAGGGCTCTTATCGTTTGTGCCTTGATAGAACCAATTGGAAATTTGGTCAGACCAACATAAATATTCTCATGTTAAGCGTTGCTTATAATGGCGTAGCATTCCCTTTGATTTGGAAATTATTGCCCAAAAGAGGCAACTCAAATTGTCAGGATAGGGCTGAGTTGATAGACATATATCTGCGCTTGTTTGGCATTCAAAGTATTGCCTCGCTGATGGCTGACAGAGAATTTATTGGAGAGGATTGGTTCGACAAATTAATATTACACAATGTTCCGTTTTATTTGAGGCTAAGGGAAAACCTAAAGGTTCGAGTTCCGGGAAAAGGAATTAAAAAAGTGTTTTGGTTGTTCAACGATTTGCCGCTTAATCAACCCAGAGCATACGATAAAATTATTTCGTATCGTGGACGTGAGTTTTTTCTTTGTGGAGTGAAAATATTGAACAAACAACACAAAATCGAATTTGTAATTATTGCATCGTTTAAACGAGATTTTAGTGCGCTTAATGAGTACAAACACCGCTGGCAAATCGAGACCATGTTTAGGGCTTTTAAAACAAGTGGTTTCAATTTGGAAGATACACACCTGCAAGATATTGATCGCCTCTCAAAACTCATCGCTGTGGTGAGCATTGCTTTTGTTTGGGTGCATAATGTCGGTATTTTCCTGAACGATAAAATCAAAAAAATTGAAATCAAAAAACACGGAAGAAGGGCAATGAGCCTTTTTAAATATGGATTGATTTTTACAGCACATGCTCTATTGAACAGAAATTCAAGGGATTACAATATTTGCTTAAATGTTTTGTCATGTACTTAGAA
>JAKQPY010000126.1:0-2539 GCA_029564465.1 Bacteroidota bacterium
AAGCAACAGGCAATGATTGGAAAGCAAACGGCAAGGATTGGCGATACAATGGCAAAAAACGGTCGTACAATGACAATGTAGGGCGATACAATGGCAATGACGGCCGATACAATGGCAGAAAATGGCGAAACATTGGCAATGACAGGCGAAACATTGGCAATGATTGCCAAGCAATTGGCAATGATTGCAAAACAGTTGGCAATGACGGGCGATACAAAGGCAAAAACAGGTCGTACAATGACAATGTAGGGCGAAACAATGGCAATGAAGGCCGATACAAGGGCGATGAAGGCCGATACAATGGGAAAATCAGTCGATACAGAGGTAAAAACACGCGATACAATGACAAAAACGGTCGATACAATAAGAAAAACACGCGATACAATGGAAAATTCATGCGATACAATGATAAAAACAGGCGGTACATACGGAATTTTGGTTGATTGAATGGTGGGATGAGTTGGTGAGAAACGATACTAGCTATGACGTGTTATTAAATTTGGGAATTCAGAATACAGGAGACAGAATACAGAAGGGGCTTTGGGTTGGGCGATAGAATTCTGCTTATCCGAGAAAGATCGAAAATTTCAGCCAGAGATGAATGCTTTCTAATTGCCAGTCGCCCCTTCTGAATTCTGTATTCTGCCTTCTGTATTCTGATTCCAGACACCTCTTCATTTCATATTGCATTAATTGCCCCAATAATCAGCCCTCAGGGTGACAGGTTCGGTAAATGCCGCGCCAGGCTGGCTGGGAGGTAAAAACACAAGCATTGCAATTTTATCAAAAGGTTTTTTTTGAAAAAAAGCAAAAAACACCTTAATTTGCACCCATAAAATTACAATGTTATGTCAGGACACAATAAATGGTCGACCATTAAGAGAAAAAAAGGTGCACTCGATGCAAAGCGTTCAAAAATATTTTCGCGTATAGCCAAAGAAATTACCATTGCCATTAAAACCGGCGGAAGCAACGATCAAGAGTTTAACGCCCGTTTGCGTGTTGCCATTCAGAATGCCAAGGGTGCCAATATGCCCAAAGACAACATTGAACGAGCCATTAACAAAGGCAGCGACAGCAGCAACCTGTTTGAGTCAACTTTCGAAGGCTATGGCCCTCATGGCATCGCGGTGTTTGTTGAGTGTATGAGCGACAACAACAACCGCGTGGTTTCGAATGTGCGCAGCTATTTCAATAAATTCGGAGGTTCGCTGGGTACCAACGGCTCCCTCAGCTTTTTGTTCGACCGCAAGGGTGTTTTCAGCATTGTGAGAAAACCCGGGCTCGACCCCGAAGAACTCGAACTGGAACTGATTGACGCCGGTGCCCAGGAAATTGAAACCGACGATGAAAATATCACAATATATTGCGCTCTCGAAGACTTCGGCAACCTGAACAAAAAACTGGAACAACTCAAAATTGAGGTTGCCAGCGCGGAATTGCAGCGTATTCCCAACGATACCAAAAGTCTTGATGTTGATACTGCCCGTAAGGTGCTCAAGCTGATTGACGCCCTCGAAGACGACGACGACGTGCAAAATGTGTATCACAACCTCGAAATGACCGAAGAACTGGCTGATGCCCTTGACGAATAAGGGATTTGATTGTTTGGGGTAATTAGTGCGGTGTTCTTTTTTTGACTTCGGAGAATACAGGAGACGCATGTATTTGCCTTGATTAATTTTGGGGTTCTTCTCGACGGCTCGAAGTGGTGGTTTCTCGCAAAGCCGCTAAGGCGCAAAGGGGAATGCAAAATGTGCATTTCGTGAGGTGAGGGAAATCTACCGTTGCAAAAATTATGAATACGGTGATTTTGCCCGATATGCCGGGTCCTTTGGGGGTTCTTCTCGCTGGCTCGAAGTGGTGGTTTCTCGCAAAGCCGCTAAGGCGCAAAGGGGAATGCAAAATGTGCATTTCGTGAGGTGAGGGAAATATACTGTTGCAAAAATTATGAATATTGTGATTTTGCCCGATATGCCGGGTCCTTATGGGGTTCTTCTCGACGGCTCGAAGTGGTGGTTTCTCGCAAAGCCGCTAAGGCGCAAAGGGGAATGCAAAATGTGCATTTCGTGAGGTGAGGGAAATCTACTGTTGCAAAAATTATGAATATTATGATTTTGCCCGATATGCCGGGTCCTTTGGGGGTTCTTCTCGCCGGCTCGAAGTGGTGGTTTCTCGCAAAGCCGCCAAGGCGCAAAGGGTAATGCATGGGCATTTCGTGAGGTGAGGGAAATCTACCGTTGCAAAAATTATGAATACGGTGATTTTGCCCGATATGCCGGGTGAAATCGTATTGCTGTAAAATTCTATTAGACAAACACCATCCTAAAGCCGCCTGCCGGTTTCTCAAAGCATCTGAGTAGTGCCCAATGGCCTGCAAATAAGCCCAAAGTACATGCAACTTGACAATCTACATTGTTTTGAACTTAAATTTCTATACAAACATGAAATAAATCATGGAAATACATTTGCTTTTGCTTTTTTCGTTTTGTATATTGCAATGCCAATCGTATGCGTATTTTGTTTGTTGATTGATGGG
>JAKQPY010000127.1:0-27916 GCA_029564465.1 Bacteroidota bacterium
TGCTGTTGCCATCGCCATATTCGGCATGAACTCAGGCGAAGCTTTTGCGGCTGTAATTGGTCCGCTTGTTGAGGTGCCTGTAATGATTGCGCTTGTTAATTTGGCCTTGCGATTTAGGAAGAGGTTTTAACATTCGTTGAATAGCGATACATAAATCGCAGTGCTAATGCTTGGTGTAGTTTTGACCTCGTTGCAAACGAGTTGAGGTTGTGGTTTGCCGTCGTCACGACTTCATCTCGACTTCGCTTGATGACCGGTTCAACGACCGATAAACTTCAGCTTTCCAGCTCTGCCATTATGCGCAGGGCTTCTTCGCGGTTGCTGCCGCAAATAATGGGGTCGAAGTTAAAGTTAATGCAGACTTCGGGCCGCGTGGGCGAGTCTATCAGGTCGCAGAGCAAATCAGGCGTTAGGTGTATGCACCACTCTCCTGCCCTTTTACCTTGGGGCATACCGGGAATGGGAGACGAGATGGACAATCCGATACAACAGGCAGCGCAACCTGAGCGGCAGTTATGGGGTTTTGTGCTTAGCATGACAAACTTACAAATGCTGGCAAATTATTCCCATTCGATGGTGGCCGGAGGTTTCGAACTGATGTCGTATACCACACGGTTAACGCCTTTTACCTTGTTAATGATTTCGTTGGACATTCTGGCCAGAAAATCATAGGGTAAATGCACCCAATCAGCGGTCATACCATCGGTTGATTGCACGGCACGCAAGGCCACCACATTTTCGTAGGTTCGCTCGTCGCCCATCACGCCTACCGATTGCACGGGAAGCAGCATCACACCGGCCTGCCAGACATCGTTATAGAGTTTCCATTCTTTCAGTCCGTTGATAAAAATGGCATCTACTTCCTGAAGAATGGCCACTTTTTCGGGGGTAATATCGCTGAGTATCCTGATGGCTAAGCCGGGACCCGGAAAAGGATGTCGTTCAAGAATATGGGCGGGAACATCAATGGCCTTGCCAACACGCCTCACCTCGTCTTTAAACAACAGGCGAAGCGGTTCTACCACCTTGAGATTCATTTTTTCGGGTAACCCGCCCACATTGTGGTGCGATTTAATGGTAGCCGAGGGCCCGTTCACCGAAACCGATTCGATAACGTCGGGGTAAATGGTTCCCTGTGCAAGCCACTTTACGTTTTCAATTTTATGTGCTTCTTCGTCGAACACCTCAATAAACAGGCGACCGATTATTTTGCGTTTGTGTTCCGGCTCGGTAACTCCGGCCAATGCAGACCAGAATCGTTGCCGCGCATCCACACCAATCACATTCAATCCCATACCTTTGTATGAATCGAGAACCAATTGGAATTCGTTTTTGCGAAGCAGTCCATTATCAACAAAAATGCAGGTAAGTTTACTACCAATGGCACGATGCAGCAACGAAGCCGCCACCGAAGAATCGACACCTCCCGACAGACCCAGCACTACCCGGTCATCACCCAATTGCTTGCGCAATCCGGCAATGGTGTCTTCAACAAACGAAACGGGCGTCCAGTCCTGCTTACAGCCGCAGATGCCAACCACAAAATTACGCAACAACGTCATACCTTCGGTGGAATGATACACTTCGGGGTGAAACTGAATGCCATAGGTGTCTTCGCCCTCTATCTGATAGGCAGCCACCTCAACATCGGTAGTTGACGCGATAATTTGGTAGCTGACAGGGATTTTTACAATGGTATCGCCGTGCGACATCCACACCTGTGAGTGTTGCGACATACCCATAAGCAAGGGATTGCTGTTGTTGACAAAGTTAAGGTTTGCCCTGCCGTATTCACGTGTATTGCCGGGAGCTACCTCACCCCCGTAGAAATGCGACAAATACTGAGCACCGTAGCAAACGCCCAATAACGGAAATTTTTGTTTGATAAAATCGAGAGCCGGACGGGGAGCAGCGGCATCGCGTACCGAGAATGGGCTCCCACTGAGGATAACACCTTTAACGCTTTCGTCGGGTTCCGGAAAGTGGTTAAAAGGATGTATTTCGCAATAAACATTCAGTTCCCTCACACGGCGGGCAATCAACTGGGTGTATTGCGAGCCGAAATCAAGTATCAGTATTTTCTCGTGCATTGTTGGCGTTTTGGATGCAAATATAGGGAAGATTGCTTGTGATTTATCGAAGGTTTCAACATTTTATCGGCAAGTTATTAATAAGCTTAAATTTATGTAGGTTAATTATTTTCATGAAATAAAATACTATATGTATTACCTTTGCGGAAAATATGTTGATTAGAACTAAAAATTATTACATTGATTTTTTTATCAAGATTTAAACTATTTTTGTTAAATAAATAATTTAAAATGATTAGAAGAATTGAAGCAAGAAACTTCCGTTCATTAGTATATATTGATCAAAAACTGGATAGTTTTCATGTTCTTGTTGGCCCAAATGCTAGTGGAAAAACCACTTTTATGGATGTTATTGGGTTTATTGCTGATATAGTAAGATTGGGGATAGATGGAGCAATTTCAAATCGAACCTCAAACTATACCGATTTGACTTTTTCATCTCGTGGGGGGAATATTGAATTGGCAATTGAAGTAGAGCTTCCAAGTAAAGTAACCAAGCTATATAATCATGGAGCATTTAGTATAATTCGATATGAAATCGGCATAGGTTTGAATGAAAGCACAAAAGAACATTCAATAAAGGAAGAAAGAGCAATATTGTTACCTAATACAAATATTGAAAAGAATAATCAGGATTACAAGAGAACCTTATTCCCAGAATATTTAAAGAAAGACACTCCGATTATAAATAAATCGTATCAACAGCAAACTTATAAACTTGTTTTAAGAAAAAAATCTGGTGGTAATGATAACTTTTACCCAGAATCAAATAAGGAAACTGGGAAAGGAGGCTTTATGCCATCTTTTAAGCTTGGAGAAAAACGCTCAGCATTAGGAAATCTTCCTGCTGATGACTCAAAGTTTCCTGCCGCTATGTGGTTAAGAGACTTCTTATTAGATGGAGTTCAATCGTTTATCTTAGATAGCCAAAAAATTAAATACGCGAGTCCTCCTGGGCAAAGCAAGAAATTTAAACCCGATGGATCAAATTTACCGTGGGTTATCAATGATCTAGCAAAGGATGAACAACAATTTAACAAATGGATTAAACACATTAAAACAGCATTACCTGATATTCAAAATATTGAAACAATTGAAAGGGAAGATGATAAACATCGTTATTTAAAAATTATATATCAGAACAATATTAAAATCCCAAGTTGGCTTGTTTCAGATGGAACATTGCGGTTATTAGCATTAACTTTGCCTGCATATTTACCAAATTTTACTGGAGTTTATTTAATCGAAGAGCCAGAAAATGGAATTCATCCTAAAGCAGTTGAAACGATTTATCAATCTTTATCATCTGTATATAATGCTCAAATTATGTTGGCTTCACACTCCCCGATTGTATTAAGTTTGGTAAGGAAAAATCAGGTGCTTTGTTTTGCAAAGACAATTGAAGGAATCACAGACATTGTTAACGGAGATGAACACCCTGCACTAATGGATTGGAAAGGTGAAACAAATCTGTCAGTTTTATACGCTAGTGGAGTTCTCGGTTGATATGAAAGATATAATATTCTTAGTTTCTGATAAAAATATGGAGTTCTTATTAAAAGGGCTACTTCCAAGAATTCCTATTATTGAAAACATCGACTCCTTTTCATATGATATTTTAATTCATTCCTATAGAGACCCTGGCATAGTTAAAGATGCTGACAGTTTCTTACGAAATTTTATCAATAAGTATTCATACGCCATAGTAATATTTGATTACCAAGGTTGTGGAATTACAAACAAAAACAGGTCACAAATTGAAGAGGATATTAATCACAGGCTTAGCTTGTCGGGATGGGAAGCAAAATGTAGTGTAATATGCATTGACCCAGAACTTGAAAACTGGATTTGGGTAAATCCTCGAAGAATTGCGGAAGCTATCGAATGGCAAGAACAGACAGAAATTTTAGATTGGTTACATCAGAATCAATTAAAAAATCCAACTTCACTTAAGCCAACACAACCAAAAGAGTCTTTTGAAGCATTGCTAAAAAAAAGCAAGACTCCTCGATCATCTTCGATTTATGAAAGTATAGCATCAACTGCAAGCTACAGAAATTGTATTGATCCTGCTTTTCATAAATTATTAAACACTCTCAAAGACTGGTATTCTTTCCAATAAAAATCTGTTTTAAGAATTCTAAATATATCTTAATTCTAATTATTGCAATTCTGATTAGCCATATTGTTTATGGTTCGAAAATTGCATGCAACCGACAAGTTTTTATTAACATTTTACCCGAATGACCAAGTGTTTTGTTTGTTACATTTGCCCTGAAATAATTCTATGAAAAAGCTTGCTGTTTTATTTCTTCTGACAGGCGTCATGCTGATGCTATTCTCGTGGCAGGCTTTGTCGCAACAGGTAAGCATTACGGTGAAAGACACCAAGCGCCAGCCGCTTCCGGGGGCAACCGTCGAATTGAAAAACCTGAAAGACTCTGTATCGGTATTTACTACCACCAACCTCGATGGTGTCGCAATTTTTAAAGGTATATTCAACGGCCTGTATATATTACGCATCAGTTACATTGGTTTTGAATCGCTCGAAAAAACCATTTCGGTGAAACCCGATGGCCGCGATTTTGATTTCCGGCTCGAAGAAAACAGCATAGCCCTCGAGGAAGTGACCATCACGGCAAAAAAGCCTATGATTACACAGGAAGATGATAAAATGATTATCGACCCAGAACCTATGGCCAATTCGAGTACAAACACGATGGAAGTGCTCGAAAGCACTCCGGGGCTGTATGTCGATCAGGATGGTGGTATTTTTATAAACGGAGCAGCTCCTGCGGCGATTTATATCAACGGCAGGGAACAGAAAATGAGTACCCAGGACATCACGGCTATTTTACGCAATCTTCCTCCGGGTAGTGTGCAGCGCATCGAAGTGCTGCGAACCCCTTCCACCAAATTCGATGCTGCCAGTTCAGGCGGTATAGTGAATGTGGTGCTGAAAAAAGGGGTTAAGCTCGGGCGCCACGGTTCGGTAAATACCGGCATGAATCAGGGCAGTCTTGGCAACTATTTTGGCGGTTTCAGCCTGAACAACAGCGACGAGAGAAGCAGCTATTACCTGAATATTAATTATAACCACAACGGCCGTTTCGATGAACTGAACGCTGCCCGCCGCCTCGAAGGTACCGGATTTTTATTTCAGACCACCGAAAGCGAAAGGTTTGGCGAATCGCTCTACGCAGGTTATGGTATTAACTACGATCCCCGCGACAATATCAATCTCAGTTACGACGGGCGAATTAACTATTCATGGAATTACAGCAGTTCCGAAAACATTAACTTTATTAACAGCACCGAAAACGATACCCTTTCGAAAAGTACCAATCTGGCCGATTATCACAGTACTCCTTTTTCGATCAGTCAGGATTTTGGAATGGTAGTCAAATTTGATACCCTGGGTTCAGAACTCGACACCAAATTATCGTACAGCTACAACCGCAGCAAATCGCTGCAGGAATTCAGCTATATCTACAGCCTTCCGACGCTGGTTGAACTTGAAGGGGAAAACGACAACCTGCAGGGGAGGCATTTTGTTGTATTCCAGTCGGATCTTACCTGGAAACTGCCCTATAAATTCAGTCTCGAAACCGGAGTGAAAAGCGGGATTCAGTTTTTTGGCAGCGATGCCGGGTATTATCTGTTTCAGGATGGTATCAGGGTTGGCATTCCGCAACGCGCCAGTGCTTTTACCTATACCGAAAACATCAACGCAGCCTATTTGCAGTTATCGAAAACCTTGTGGAAAAAATTTATTATAAAATCGGGTGTCCGCATGGAACATACATTTATGGACGGGCATCAGACACAACCTTCGGATACAGGCTTTGTAATCAACCGGGCAGACTGGTTTCCTTATGTTTATCTGAGCCGTAAGGTGTTCGAGGTTAAAGGTTTTGAGCTTTTTGCGTATTTAATTTACAGGCGCACCATTAGCCGTCCCGATTATCAAAACCTGAACCCCACCATTAACTATGATGATGAATATATGTTCGAAACAGGTAACCCTGCCCTTAAACCCCAGTTTACCGATAATTTCGAAATGAATTTCAGCTATAACGACATGCCCCTGTTTGCCATTGGACGCAACTACACCCATGATATTTTCTCTCAGGTGGTTTATCAGCATCCCGACTACGAAGATGTGTTGGTAAGAACCTACGACAACCTGGGTAAAAATACCGAAACTTATTTCAGGGGAATAGCCGGACTGCCTCCCGGTGGGATTTACTATTTCGGCGTAGGTGCCCAATATGATCTAAACGAATACGACGGCTACTATCAGGGAGAACCCTTACAATTTACCCGTGGGAGTTGGCGTTTCTTTACGTTTCACTCCCTCACCCTGTTCAAGGAAACCAAAATTCGCGTCAGCGGCTTTATGATGGTAAACGGAAACTGGAATTTCTACGAGTTGGGCACTTTCGGTCAGCTTAACATCAGCATTACCCAAACACTACTTAATAAAAAACTCAGCATTTCGCTGAGTGCCCGCGATGTACTGCGCACCATGGAAACTCATTTTGAATTGAATCAACCGGGTGTATATTCCTATGGCAGCCGTTACACCGATAACCAACGTTTTGGTATTAATATCAGATATAACTTTGGTATTTCTTCGAAAAAAGACAAGAACGATATGTTAAAAATGAATGGTGAGGAATAGTTTGGTCAGCACTTTTTTTTTATACCTTGCATTGATTTAAATGATACTGAAACCATGAATAACAAATTGCTGAGAACACTTATCGGAAGCCTGAGCTTCACGACTGCCCTATTTGTTTTTCAGGCCTGTTACGGAACTCCACAGGCTGTTGATAATGACTTTCTGGTCGAAGGTCAGGTTACCTCACGCGCTTCCGGCCAACCCGTGCAAAACATCCGGGTAGGCATCGAAGGAGATTCTCAACATCAGTACACCGACTCCGATGGCAGGTTTTCGTTTTACACCGTAAAACGAAACAACATCAAGCTGGTTTTTGAAGATACCGAAGAACAACCCGGCAATTTTGCCAAAACCGACACCTTAATCAATGGTTCAAGCGACACCGTACGTGTAAACATAAGTTTGGTGGAGGAATAACCTGTTGAAATTTCCTAAAAAACTGTTTCTGCGTTTCCGCGATGCTGAAATCAGGCGTCACGAGCTAAATTACCTGTTTTGGGAATGCACACTGCGTTGTAATCTGAATTGCCTTCATTGCGGAAGCGATTGCAACACATC
This sequence comes from Bacteroidota bacterium, assembly GCA_029564465.1. Lineage (GTDB taxonomy): Bacteria > Bacteroidota > Bacteroidia > Bacteroidales > ML635J-15 > JAGOEF01. Next base: position 7,333 of record JAKQPY010000127.1, read on the forward strand.
AACAGCTATCGCTGATATGCCCCTGAATGATTTTATCGGGGCACTAAAAACCATACCCAGACCTTCAAAAAATTTCACAGTAGTCATGACCGGAGGAGAACCCCTCCTGCGCAACGACATCGAAGAATGTGGAAAAGAAATCAGAAAACTGGGAATGCAATGGTCCTTGGTCAGCAATGGAATTCTGTACACTCCCGAACGACACAACACCCTGCTGAATGCCGGGATGGGAGCCCTCACCATCAGCCTCGACGGCATGGAAGACAGCCACAATTGGCTCAGGAACAGTGGAAATACCTTTAAGCGCGTAGCTGATGCCATTGCTCTGGCTACAAGCGCTACACGGCTTAATTTCGATGTGGTAAGCTGTGTTACTCCCAAAAACCTTAGCCAGCTGGCCTCGGTCGAAGAACATCTCGGAAATCTGGGTGTGAGGGCATGGCGTCTGTTTACCATTGCTCCTATCGGGCGTGCAACCGAAAACCGTGATTTGTTGCTCAACGACAAACAATTTACCCAATTGATGGAATTCATTTCAGCCACAAGAGAAAGATCCAAAATAAAAGTACAATTCAGCTGCGAAGCCTACACCGGAAAGTACGAGCACCGGGTACGCGACTCGTACTTCTTCTGTCGGGCAGGCATCAACATCGGGTCGGTTCTGGCTGACGGCTCCATTTCGGCATGTCCCAATAACAACCGAAAGTTGGTACAGGGAAATATCTATCACGACAACTTAAATCAAATCTGGGAAACAAAATTCCAACCGTTCCGCAATCGTGCGTGGACAAAAACAGGCATTTGCAACAACTGCAAGCATTTCGGTGAATGCCTCGGAAACGGTATGCACCTGCATCAGGGCGAAAATCTCGAATTAGTATGCTGCCGCAGTCTTAACGAAAAATCAAAAAATCACTAATTACCGTCGATATCGAAAACATGAATGTACTTGTTCTCGATCTTAGTACCAAGAAAAGCTGATGTTTCGAACTGCTCGATAACAACTGTCCATTGTGCTGTAGCCGAGTAAGGGTTTACTCCGGTATTAATGGTGTAATCTTCGGCAAACGAAATGGTTTTTGCTTCGAGAATAATCTGAATCGAGTCGCTGCATTTGGCCAGTTCAGATGTTGGTCCCAACCATAATTCTGTAGTCGTTTCGAAAAACGTCTCGTATTCTCCCGGTGCAATTTCTATGGTACGGGGGTTGCTGCTGCCGAAATGTTTCACCATGGTAATGGTATCGGAAGTCAGGTTTTTGAAAGCGAGCGCATGGTTTTCGTAATCATCACCACATGCAGACATTGTAATTAAGCAGGCTGCAAAAGCAGAAAGTAACAACTGTTGCTTCATAGACAAATTTTATTCTTTATAAATGAGGTATTTGCTTCGAATTTTCCGGAATTTATTGAGTTCAAACTGCCAGGTTTCGCGAATCTGATCTTCGTTCAATCCTTTTTCGATTTGCTGTCTCAGCGATCGCCCACCGGCCAGCAGATTAAAACTGTTGTTGAAAAAATTCTCCCTGTCGGGAAAATGCTTCCACGCTTCAATCAACACGGTGATATTCAATCGGTCACTTTTTTCGGGAAAGGGACTCAAACTTTCGCTGAAGTCGAAACCAAAACACAACTGACCTTCGAGTACCGGTTTCATAGCACCACTGCGTGGCGTAGGCGTAAAAACAAACTCTGCCAGTTCCCAGTCTTTGTATACCGGATGTCCTATAACCTGAAACTGCATATCGGTACCCCGTCCAACACTCAGGCAAGTCCCTTCGAAAAGGCAGAGACTGGGGTATAACTCCACCGACCGGTAATCGGGCAGGTTGGGCGAAGGTGGCACCGGCAAACGGTAGGGTGTAGAATGGGTATAGTTGAGGCAGGGAATCACCGTAAGCTTGCATTGCAGGCTATCGGTAAGCCAATGTTCACCATTTATCATTTGTGCGTATTCACCGATGGTCATACCATGCACAATGGGTACAGGGTGCATTCCGATAAAAGAATGGAATGCGGTATCGAGAACCGGTCCATCCACGTAATGACCGTTTGGATTCGGCCGGTCGAACACAATTAAAGGAATTTGATTTTCAGCGCAAGCCTCCATCACATAGTGCAGGGTCGAAATGTAGGTGTAAAACCTCGCTCCTACATCCTGAATATCGAAAACCATAATTTCGATACCCATCAACTGCTCGGGTTTTGGTTTTTTGTTTTTTCCATATAACGAGATAATTTTTAACCCGGTCGATTTATCAATGCTGTCATCAACAGCGGCCCCGGCATCAGCCGTGCCGCGAAAACCATGCTCCGGACAAAACACGGTTACCACTTTCACACCGAGATCTATCAGTGTGTCAACAATATGGCGTGATTTACAAATTCCGGTTTGATTGGTAACAACCCCTGTTTTTTTGCCTTTTAGCAACACCAGATATGCTTCGGTTCGCTCAGCTCCGGTAATAATGGATGAATCGTTTTTTTCATCATATTGTCTTACAGTGAGTATTTGTTCAGAAACTCCATTATGTTTGCTGTTACAGCCAACGGCATAAACCGATGAGATCAAACAAAAAACTACCAAATTCAATATTTTCATAAGCAACTGATTTTCAATCAAAAATAAATAGCACATACGGTTTAACCAACTATTGTACCACGAAATTAAAAACAGGCTTTTGTTGAAAACAGGACAAAAAAAGTGCAAACACAAATTGCGTTTGCACTTAACACTTTATGTCAACGCATTTATTCGCTGTAATAAATACCGTTGAGGCCTTTAATTGCCCTGTCGGAGAAGAAATCGCAACTGGGAAACAGTCTGAAGATTCCATCGGTTTTCACTTCGGGATGACAAACCAGCAGTACATCCGCCTGGTCGTTGCGATTGCAAATTTCGGAGTAGGTGTACACACCACGGTACCCGTCGTCGGCAGTGGCAAGAATCAGTCCGTTGCGGATTGCACGCTGAGTACGGTTTACTTTTTCGTTGATGAGTTGTTTTAGCGGGGCGCCGGTAAAAGGCTGTGTACTGTGAATACCGCGGCCACGTCCGTAAAAAATGGTATGCAGGCTTATTTCCTGAATATTTTTCGGATTTGCAGTATAGCTGGCAATAACTTCACCGTCTTTGTAAAAATCAAATTTTGGCGAAAACAAGGGGTCTTTACCTTTTATGGTGACCAAATCAATCTCATACGATTTTACAGTTATTTTAGTAGGTTTACTGATATTGCGTTCGGTAATCAAATCGCTTACCACCACCAGCTTACTATCGGTGGGTAACTCCCAAAGTTCATTGGTTTTACTGGGAACGATGCGCATCACGTCGGTTGCAATAATTATTTCGTGCAGGTGGTTTGGATAATAAATTTCGCCCCAGCTGAACACCACCTTTTCACCGGCTTCATTTTCGACTTCAACATATAAATCGATAATTGGCTTAAAAACATCTTCGTTTTTCTTTTCGATATGATAGTTATTTAAAATATCGAAGAGTGAGTAACCATCGTAACAATAGGCACCTACAAATTTATCTCCATTACCATCGAGAAGGGTTTCTTTTACAATGACACTGCGACGTGGAAGTTTTGACAAATCAACTTTTCCAGGGTTTGAGACTTCACCGCCTACTTCAAGGTTGTAGGTCTTCAAAGCATACTTTTCGGCGTTATCGTAGAAATTATTGGTCAAATCAGATGTATCGGCCATAGCTTTGGTCTGTGATTCATCTTTTACGGTTTTATCGGTTTTTGCCGGCTCACCACACGAAAAAAGCATTGCTGTTATGGTAGCAACAAACGAGATTAAAACAATTTTCTTCATTTTCATTCGATTTAATTATTAGTTTTTATTTAAGCTATATTTCACACTAAGCATATAGAATATCCCGGGAGAGCTATACCCTTTGCTATCAGTAAAAACTGTATTCAAAAGGTTTTCGACATCGACACTGCAGGTAAAAGATTTAAACTGCTTCCACAGCTTCAGGTCAACCAACCAATAGGCAGGATACCTGTCGGTGAGCAGATATGTGTAATCGATTTTGTTTTCATCGTTAATCCATCTCTTACCGGTGTATTTTGTAGAAGCTGAAAAATTCACGTATTTATTTTCGAAGCTAAAACCGGCTGAAAACTTATGCATGGGCATATCAGTCAGAAATTTACCGGTCAGGTCTTTATCCGCCCCCGGTGTTTTTGTTTGGTAATCTTTTATCTGTGAGTGGGTATACGTGTAATTAGCAAAAAGTCGTATGCCTTTTCCCATTTTCAGCGAAGCATCACTTTCGAAACCATAAATTTCGACCTTGCTGATATTATCGACCTGGTAAACGGGAACAATGGTATAGCCCAGATTGACAGAGTCACCGGTTGTAATAAAGTACATAAAGTCGCGCCCGATTGTGTAGTATATCGAAGCCGAAAGGTTCAGTTTATTGAATAACAGAAGGTCACCTCCTGTTTCGATGTTGGTTATTTGTTCAGGTTTCAGGTTGGGATTGGCTACTTTAAAGCCGATTTTTTTACGTCCGGTCCGACATAGATCTTCGAGAATGGGAGCACCAAAACCGCCTGCAGCCGAAAAATACCAGCGCACTTTATCTTCGCGGGCGTATTGCAGGGTGAGCTTGGGATTAACTGCATTCCACGTTTTGTTTTCAACATTGCTGAACTGAAACTCGCTGAGATATTCGATGGAGTATGATGGGTAATCGATTGAGAACGCTGCATCATAAAAAAATGCATGGTCGTAACGCAAGCCACCATATACCATCCAAGGGGTTGCAAATTTCCATTTCAATTGCAGAAAACCTGCCATCGTACTCATTTTACCCCGGTTACTGATAATATCAGTCGATGTAAAATAAATGTCTTTGCCGTTGACACTACCGGTTTTTATTTCGAAACCCGTGGTAGTTTCCAGCTTTTTAAACATATTGAATTCAGTCCAGGCCTTGGTTCCGTAATCGAAACGCTTTGAGTCTATTTCATACAACTTATACTCACCATCGCTGTAGTATTCATTCAGTTTCGAATAAAACTCATTCATAAAGTACACATTGGCAAAAACCGAAACCTTGCGGAATAATCCCCGATATTTTATATAAGAATGAAAAGTATCGTGTTCGTCGAAGCCCCCCATGTTTTCGAAAATTTTTATTCCGGTTCCTCGTTGATCATCGTAATAATTTACCGAAAACTCAAGTCGGCTGGCTTCGTCAAGATGAAATCCAAATACCGATCCCAGATTGTATTCCCTTAGGAACACCGGAGCCACAATGGTGTCGTTTTCTGCAATCAGGTAGTCGGGAGTGTTCACATAGCCATCGCTGCGGCGATATCCGGCATTGAATTTCCAGTAAGCCAGATTATTTTTACTACGTCCCGAAGCATGTAAACCCGATTCGAAAGTATTGTAGCGCCCATAAGCCAGTTGTACATCGGCTGCCAGCAGTGAACGTGGTTTCCGGGTAGTGATATTGATAACGCCACCCATGGCATTGCTTCCAAACATCACAGAGCCCGGACCCTTCATAATTTCGATTTTTTCGATTTCGTCTTTATTAATCATGTTCCAGTTAACCGAGCCGGATTCAGATTTATTTACCGGACTGCCATCGATAACCACAAGTGTACCTGTCTGCTTGCTCCCTCCCAACCCACGCAAAGATACTACCGTCTGTGACGAAAAAATTCCAAAGTCGCTTTTAACATCTACACCCGAAACCTTGTCGAGAAGCTTGCTGGTTCCTGATGCAGGCATAATCCGGATATCGGCTGCATCGATGGTTCTTACACGTACCGGTGCATCAATTTTGTTGAATCCGTCGTTTTGTTTTGCATTGATTTCGACCTCAGCAGTAACAAATTCTACCGGTTGAAGTACGTAATCTTTTGTGGTGTTTTTGTTCTTCAGTACCTGAATATTGTCGTGAATGGTTACATACCCTAAAAAACTTACCGTAATTTTATACTTTGACGGATTAAGTTGCAGCGAGTAAAAACCCCTGGCATCGGTTACCGTACCCAAACCTGTACCTTCAACCATTATACTGGCGTGTGGCAGTGCATTTCCATCGGAATCTTTTACAAATCCCGAAATCTGCTGCGAGAAAACCGGAAATACGGTGGCGGTAAAAAAGAGGAATATTAGTGCTGCAATTCTTGGCATAATGTTGTAAAAAAGAAATGCCGAAAGCAAAAATGACCTCCGGCAATTCTGCTATTTAAACGCTTTTATTCAACAATAATTCGGTTTGATACAGGGTTCTTATCGTTGTTGAAATATACCCTTACGATATAGATACCTGCATTCAACAATTCAGTTGAAAGAGTAGCTTCATTGCTTCCGGCCAATTGGCGGGCTACCAAAGCACCTTGCAAGTTGTAAATCTCGGTAAAGGCAATTTCTTCGTCAGCAGTCAGGTTTAAAATACCATTACAAGGATTCGGATACATGGCAACTGAATTTATAACCAATGTAGTTTCGATGCCAGTATTACTAAATCCCGTAACAACAATATCATCGATTTTCGATACTCCGGCAGCATCAACGGTAGCATCACTGGTGCTGGTATTAGATGTCATAATCCAGCGAACATATACAGATGTTGTTCCGGGATAGTTAATTTCAGCAGGCAAAGCCAACTCTGCAACTTCACCAGTAGTCCAGTCTGCTGCCACTGTAATATTACCATCGGTAACATCAATCCAATCACCACCGCTTTTACGGGTTTGGAGTTTGAATTCTTTGGGTCCGGTAGCATCGGAATATTGCTTCGACGATACTTTGAAATCATGATAGCCATCGGCTTTGAATTTAATCGACCAGAATTTATCATCAGCACCGTTATCCCATTCTACAGCAGTAGCTGCATAGCCTGAAGCACCTTCGGTATAGCTCAGGGTGCGGGTGGTTTGTGCGGCACCATTCTCGGCGCGAACATCGTAACCCAGGTTTCCTTCGAGCCCTGAATCAGCATTAAATTCTACATCGGTATTATCGGTGAAGTCGAAACCGATAATTACATCAGGAACCGGAACCGGACTGCCATAGACCATTATATCGTCGATACGCGATACTCCGCCGGCGTCCACTGTACCATTTTCTACCGATACGTTACTGGTCATAATCCATCTCAGGTAAATGGATGTTGTGCCCGGATCGTTCAGTTCTGATGGAAGGGGCAATTCAGTTACAACACCGGTAGTCCAATCGGTGGCCAGCGTAACGGTATTGTTGTCAATATCAGTCCAGGTTCCACTGTTACCAATTTTATACTGAATTTTAAATTCCTTGGGACCAGTTGCATCAGCATACTGTTTCGAGGAGACTTTAAAATTCTGAAACCCATCGGCTTTGAATTTAATTGACCAGAATTTATCGTTTTCTCCGGCATCCCAACCGGTGGCAGAAGCTGCATAATCGGCTGCTCCGGCTTCGTAGGTAAGAGTTCTTGTGTCGCCGGCAGCGTTTTCGGCACGCACATTGTAACCCAAATTTCCGCTTAAGCCCTGATCAGCAGTAAATTCGGCGTCGGTATTATCGGCAAAGCTGAAGCCGATAATCACTTGCTGTTGAGCAAAAACTACTGTGCCAAGCAGCATTACAAAGATTGCTAAAAGAGATACATGTTTTTTCATACTGTTACATTTAGGTTTATAATTGGATTTTCATGGCAAATTTGATACTTCCGGTTGCTACCGTATCGGCCTGCAGTACTTTAATCAAACCTTTCTTTCCACCTGCTGTCTGAAAGGGTATAATCGTTCCATCAACAGCCCATTTGTACTTCTTTTTCCCCCATACATCATCGTAAGAAACAATCAGCAGGCTGTCGTTATGGGCTGAGTTAAAATCGTCGCTGCTAACACCATGGTCAGCACGTATATCGTATTTGGTGTAGTTGCGCGTGGTCCATTGGGTGAGAAACGGATAATATTCGGTATAAAGCAAACCATAAGCCCCGGCATCTTCTCCCGGAGAAGAAAATGAGGGAGAAGGCATATTCACACCGTTGTCCTCGCTGTAGTTGAAATAAGTGAGCACATCAACCTGATCCTGAAAAAGAGTAGCAGAATCCTGAAAGTACACTTCTTCGAGAATCGGGAGGAAAAAATGGCCCAATAAAGTGTTTGACTGGTAGCCTAAAACAATTTCGTTAAATTCTATAATACCTCCGAATTGTGAATCGGGATCCTTAATAACTTTCAGCGATACCGAAGCGGATTTACGGTTGCGGTCCATCACCGAAAATTTCCAGCTTACCTCCTCTTCTACCCCTTGATAATAAACTTCCTTAACAGTGAATCCTGTGGAATTCAAACCTGAGTCGAGAACTGTTTTATAATTACCGTCGTAAACCTTTTCGACAAGAAAATTCGTGATATTGGCATCGGCACCTGTTGCCGTAATGGTAAAGCGCAGCGGACCACCTACTGCAACGGTATCGCCGTCGGCAATATCACCCGATTCAAAAAGCAACTCAATAGCGGGTGGCAATGGTTCATCGGGTTTACAGGAGCTAAAAACAGATAACAGAATAAGTGCAAAAAAAAGAATTATCAAATAATATAAGTGTTTCATATCAATCGAATTGCATTATTTTACAATACGGTGCAAAAATAGACTTAATATTGAATTTGCCAAATGATTTTTTATGCAAGTCGCAATAATATATGTTCGAACTTGTTTAAAAAATTTATATCATTATTTTTGTAGATAATAAATATAAGAATATTATGGAAAATATTGAAAATACCTGGACATACGAAGAGTTTCTGGCTTATGTACTGTTTTATGCAGCTAACGCAGATCTCGAAATAAAACCCGAAGAGCGCGAATATATAATCGAAAAAGTTGATACAAAAATTTATTCCAGTATTAAAAAGGAATTCGGGAAAGACAACGATTACTGGCAACTCGAAAAAATACGCAGTTATTGCAGCGCAAACCTAAAAACTGCCGAATGCCGCGAAAAATTATATGCCGATATTGAAGCTTTGCTGGCCAGTGATGGAAAATACAGCAGTATCGAAAAAAACTTTTTCAATGCATTGAAAAAAGTGCTGGGATAAAAAAGACGACCCTTGAGTCGTCTGTATAATTTGCTTAATAATTCTCTAGTAATAGTTAAATATCCTTACCTTGGTTATGATCGCATCTGTCTTAAAATCAGTTGCTTTCAGTGTGACCATATCAGAAACCGGCTGTTTGATTTTTTTTGCATCACCAATATAATCGTTTTCATCGAGAAGAAACTGTACGCATTTCAACGAGGGAGACTCCAGAATAATCCAACCGGCAACATAGGTGTACCATATTTTATAATCAGGGTATGCCTTTATAAAATCGGTAATTTTGCTCCCCGGCCCCATTCCTTTCTCTGTGCTTGCTTTTGAGCTTAACACCATAATTTCCTGTACCCGTTCGTCGTCGGTGAGGTCAACCTGCATGATTTCGCCCGCAATATCCTTTAAAGTCAGTGTATTCACTTCGATTTCGTATCCTTCTTCGCTACGGGTAATGGTTTTAAGTTCATAGCTGATATTATCAGGGATTTTTGTCATTACCGAGTCACCCACAACGACAAAACCGGCTCCTGTCGTTGTAATCAGGTAATCTGACGAAACAGAGGCAGTTTTATTGTTCATTTTATCGGCAGTTTCACCTGTTCCTTGTGCATCGTAATTGTCAGTTTTATTACCACCACTGTTACCACCGCAAGCCACTAATATGCATGCTGTTGCACAAACTAAAATCAGATTTTTCATTTTCATAATTTCATTAATTAACCTGTAAAGCACCCACCAACTCACTCACTCGTTTCACGCCATACTTTTCGCAATATTCAGAAATTCCTTCCACAATTTTCACCGACACCATTGGGTCGATAAAATTGGCTGTTCCCACCTGCACACATGTTGCACCTGCCAACATAAATTCGATGGCATCGGCTGCATTCATAATGCCTCCGAGTCCGCAAACCGGGATGTTAACCGCATTAAATACCTGCCAAACCATTCTCACCGCTACGGGTTTAACGGCAGGACCCGACAAACCGCCGGTAATTGTACTCAGTTTGGGTCTTCGGGTATTCACATCAATGGCCATGCCGAGCAGTGTATTAATCAGCGAAATACTATCGGCGCCTTCGGCCTCAACGCTGCGGGCAATTTCGGCTATATTGGTGACATTGGGAGAAAGTTTCACCATAAGGTGCTTCTTGTACACCTTGCGGACTTCGTTGACAACGGCAGCTGCCGAAGCACAACTGGTTCCAAAAGCCATACCTCCTTCCTTCACATTGGGGCAACTGATGTTGAGCTCAATAGCCGGCACGTGCTCAAGCCCGTTCAGCATTTCTGCTGCCTGCACATAGTCGCTAATCTGTGAACCGCTCAGGTTGACGATAACAGCTGTACTGTAATGTTGTATGCGGGGATAAATCACTTCGCAGAAGTAGTTTACACCTTTATTCTGCAAACCTACTGCATTGAGCATCCCCGAAGGTGTTTCGGCCATGCGGGGATAATTGTTGCCCTCGCGCGGCAGCAAGGTAGTGCCCTTTACAATAAAACCGCCGAGACTGTTCAGGTCAATAAAATCGGCAAATTCTTCGCCATAACCGAAGGTTCCCGAGGCTGTAAGCACCGGATTTTTCAGCTTCAGTCCGTTGAAATCAACTTTTAGGTTTACCATACAATTTCTTTAATGTTAAAAACTGGCCCTTCCTGACACACCGTTTTATTGCCTGCAATGGTTTTCTGAACACAACACAGACAAGCCCCGATGCCACATGCCATCAGGTTTTCGAGCGATACCTCGCAATGCACATTGCTCGTTAAAGCCCAGTTTCCTACTGCTTTAAGCATGGGTGTGGGACCACAGGCATAAATTACGTCGATTTTACCGGATGTAAACACCGGATGGTCGGTTACATAGCCTTTGGTACCATGCGAGCCATCTTCGGTGCAGGTGAGTAACTCACCATATTTGCGGTACTCGTCACGGAGCAGCAATCCGCGTTTCGAACGTGCACCTATTAAAATTTGTGGTTCAAAACCAAAATCCCGGAAATATCGCGCTGTATAGAGCAATGGAGCCATACCACAACCTCCGCCTACAAGCAAAATACCGGGCTTTTCGGGCATTGAAAATGTATTTCCGAGCGGATATACCAGATTCACTGTATCGCCGGTCTGCAGAAGCGATAAACGCCTTGTTCCCTCTCCAACAATTTGTATCAGCAACTTCAATGTATTTTTTTCGTAATCAACATCGTGAATACTGATCGGACGACGCAGAAAAACACCGGGTGCGTTTTCGACCAGCACTTCAACAAACTGTGCCGGCAGCATATCGGGGAGTGGTTCGGAATAGGTTAATTCTAACAGAAAGTACTCATCATTAAGTACTTGCTTATCGTAAACTATCAAATCGTGAACGTACTTTTTCATCAGGTTATAGCTTTTGGCAAATATATAAATAGTAAGTCCAGATACCGATTACTTTATTCGCTTTGTTAACAATTTGTCGCTGAAATTATTAACGATTGTCAATTGTTTGAATTTCATCAGATTACATTCGGAATCTGTCAGAAAATAGGTACAATAAAATCTGCTTGTTTTTCTTCGTATTAGATTGTAAAATCGGGATGATCCGGAAATCGCAGCTTTGTGTTTCGCAAGGTTTCTTAAACAAAATTACTATTGATGGTGATAGATTACAAAGCTTTTGTCGCGGTAAAAGACAATAATTTTCTCAATTTCCGCTGCATTTTCGGCAACCGTTGTAATTTTAGCCACAGGTTCATTGACAATCTGCCTGTTTTTTGGAATATCCTGATTGAACAAATCAGGCTCTCTGTTAACAGGAGACAGGTCGTTTTTCACAGGACTTGCTGTTTTATACATTTCGCCTTTTCCCATGAGTAACCATTCAGGATTGATGCCCCTATAACGCTCCAGAATTTTAATAAGGAAATCGGTACCCGGATTGTTTCGACCCGAAAGAATATGCGACACGCTGGAAGCCTGTACACCAATTTCATCGGCGAACCGAGCGCCGGTTAAACCTTCTTCCTGCAAAATTTTAGCAATTCTGTCTTTCATTTTGTCAATTTTTCTGAGATTACAAATGTAAATCAAATACTATTCACATTTGTAATTTTTTAATTATTTACATTTGTAAATATTAACATGGAAAGCAAAACTTGACATCCGACGTTAAATTGCTCTCATAGCAAGGTATGAAAAATCAACACAATTCATAATGCTTATTTTAAATGTTTACTTCAGATATATTTATTATTTATCTGATTTATAAGTACATAATAAGTGTAAAATTGCTTATTTTATCAATTTAAGCAACATATTCACCATTGTAATTCAAATAATTAAATTATTGCTTCAATATAAAATATTAATCTATTGAAATAAAGTAACTTATAAATCATTGAAAAGCTTAAATTTAATGAATATTCAGGCTCTATAATACGATTACATATGTAAATATCAATGCCAAATATTGATGTGTTTCATGGATTTACTTTTGTAAATTATGTAAATTTACGTTCTTTCGTTATTCACATTTGTAAATATCATGATTTTTATTTAAAAACAGACTTTGCTTGTAGCGATTTATTTCGTTTGGAACGATGTTTTTCTCCGGTAAAAAAAAGAGGCCTGAAAACAGGCTAAAAATTAGTTCTAACGGGTTGGTGTTTTCCCTATTTTCTTTCTCAGCATCGCAATATTTTGTTGAAGAATTTCGAATTCGGTCACAAAATTCGGAGTAAAAATACCCTTCGGAATTTCGTTTTTTATGTCGGAAAAACTCCAGAACCTCACCTCCTCTATCTCGTTTTTATCGAATGAAAAAATGTGATCCCGAAATTCGACAAAACTAAAAACCAGTTCTTTTTCGATTTCGCTTTCCCAAATATACGACTTCAAGGGTATCGGTTCAGGATTTTCGATATGGAGCTCTTCGGCAGCTTCGCGACGCAGAGCGTTAAGAACATCTTCACCAAAATCGACATGACCCCCGACAGCCGTGTCCCATTTTCCCGGCTGAATGAATTTTGATGCACTTCGCTTCTGAAGAAGAAGCATCATATTACCATTGATTACATGAAGATGCACTACGGGATGCAATAATTTGCTGCCATTATGCACTGCATCGCGGGTAGCCTTGCCTGTAATTTTGCCGTGTTCATCAACCAGCGGAACCCATTCAGCATTTTCAACAATATTAGTTTTGGTTTTAAACCGTGTTTTAACGATCTCGAAAACGAGAAAAACACCAAACAAAATAAAAAGCAGTGGCCCGCTGATAAAGGCCCAAGCCTGTGAGTTCATGTAAAACGCTGCGTAAAGAACCAGAAGCGTATGCAATAAAAAAATCCAGAATATTATTTGTAAGGTAAAATGCAGGCGTTTTTCGGCCACCGGGCTTACCGAAACATTTTTAAGATATCTACGCGACATTAAAAGCATGATATTTTTACCTGAAAAGGCTGATATACCTAGAATAGAGCATAAAATAATACCGATAATAAAAGGCTTCAATCTAAAGAAAATTTCGTTTTCGAGCCAGATGGACACCAAACCCATGGCCACAATAAGTAAGGTATCGAATAAAACAAAGCGATCAGGTTTTCGTTGCCTTATATATATATAGGTGAATTCGATTATACCCAGACCAACCGCCACCCACATGCCAATAATGGTTCCCCAAATTTCATCGGCAACAATAAACACCAGTAATGGCAATAAACCGGGGAGTAAACTCCTGAATAAATCTGTTTTTCTCATTGCAATATCACAACACGCTACAAAAATAAGTTAAGCAGATTTAAAAATTCAAAAAAATGTTTACTACTTTTACTGATGAACCAAAAACAATGAGCACCATGAAACAAACCCTCCAATTTTTGTTGCGCAATCGCCGATTGCTGGTATTTTTCGTTTTTACACTTTTGGCTGTTTTTCTGCCTTTGATTGCCGAAGCCCGTATGGGTGGAGCAGGTGGTGGCAGCGATAGTGGCGGTGGCGGTGGTGACGGAATCGGAGCGCTGATATTTTACATTATCATGTTGATTCCCTTCCCTTGGAATCTGGTGGTTATTGCTGCGCTGATCGTATTATACTTTATTGCCAAGAAAAAAGCCAAGCAACGTTCCATTCTCAACTCAATACCGACGGCTGCAAAAGTAGGACAAAGTGGTGCTTCAAACGTATCGCTGCCCGGACTCGATGTTCCGGTATTTACCGAGAAGGTGAAAACAGCCTTCGTTCAGTTGCAGGAAGCATGGGCTGCCAAAAATATGGGTAAAGTACGGCGTTATATCAGCGATGGGATGTATCAGCGGCTGAATATTCAGTTTAAGATGATGGACATGCTGAAGCAGCGGAACGAAATTACTAAAATTGAAGTCAAAGGAGTTTACCTCGATAAAGCCTATCAGGATGGTGGAAACGATGTGGTGCATGTGGCTGTGCATGCTGTTATCACCGATAAATTTATATCGGAAGAATACAAACAACTGGTATCGGGAGGCCGCGAGGAATTTGTTGAGTACTGGTCGTTTATCCGTAAAACAGGAGTCGCTGAGCGCGATATGTATCACACGCTGAACTGTCCGAATTGCGGTGGCGAATTACCCCTCGACGGTGGCGAAGTGAGCAAGTGTCCCTATTGCGGAACCATCACCAACAGTGGAGCCTACGACTGGGTTCTTGCCGAAATTACTCAGGTTGATGACTACAAATCTACCAATGTACTGCACGACCTGAGCCGCAATCTGGGAGACCGTGTTGCCGGCCTTGCCGATGATTATCCCGATTTTTCGGTTCAACATATCGAAGACATCACCAGCAATGGTTTCCTGCAGATAGAAACCGCCAGGGTACTGCGTAAACCCGAAATGATGCGCCGTTTTGTCAGCAACGAGTTGTTTGAACGCCTCGACAATGAGATTAAAAACGCTACCCCGTTCCTGTATAACCGTATTTTCCTGAACGACGTGACACTGATTGGCGGCCTCACCGACGGAAATCAGAACAAGCTCACGGTATCGGTAAAAATGTCGTATCAGCGCGTGCGCATCGACAATAAAACCCTGACGATTGTAGATCCACAGGTTACCACTCAAACCCGAATTGTAATACTCAGCCGCGACGCCAAGGCACAGCAGCCCAAAGCTTCGCTGTATGCACACCAATGCCCCTCATGCGGTGGCACACTCAGCGATACTACTGACCTGAACTGCCCGTATTGCGGCAGCACTGTGAACAGCACCATGTATGAGTGGATTATTTCGGATGTAATGGATTTGAGTGCTTACACCAATTTCTACAAAGAGAATTATGATAAGTTTGCTGCCGGAGTTAAACCCGGAAAAATCGACAGCCTGTATAAGGTACGCGACTTTGCCTTCAATAACGTGTTGATTATGATTGCAGCCGATGGTAAATTTACCCAGGAAGAAGTTGAATTTGCTAACGATCTGGCAAAAAAATGGGGCTATAATACCGATAAAATTCAGGGCATGATTGAACTCGCACGCACCAATCAACTGACAATCAAAATGCCTGAAGACATGAAAGACCGCGAGAAGATTTACAAACTGATGGAAAAGGCAGCCAACATCGACAACGATTTCGACCCAGCGGAAAAAGCCCTTCTCGAACACATCAAAAAAGAATACCTGAACGGAGCAGCATAGGCGTAAGAGGTGTTCAAATCGAAAAAGCCGCTGATATTTAGTCAGCGGCTTTTTGTTTTAAAACATTATACTTAGGTATTCTTCATGAACCATTATGCTTATGTTATAACATCTTCCGATCGAACTCAAGATTCTCTTTCCGGCTGGTTGCATTTAAAAACACGGGCTAATCCGCTGCAAGAATGCCACAATTCTTTACTGAATAAGCCATTTCCAAAGTGGCACAATGTGTATAACTGTACCTTCAATGATTTCCTCTTTTTCCTGATAGTCTGTTATTAATAAACTTTCTTTCAAATTGAGTTGTTTCATAGCAGCAAATAAACCATCCACTTCTCTTTTATAGGTTTCGGCATTGTCGATATCGCGTGATACATTTATCAGATGAGGTTTGCCCTTGTCCATAAATACGAAGTCGACTTCCTGTCCGTTTTTAAAATAATAAATGTCATCATAGCTTCTTTTTAGCTGATTAAAAACAATATTTTCAAATATTTTTCCTCTGTCTTCCTCAAACGAAATTGCTTTTTTTAATCCGATATCCACAACGTACATTTTTTTTGAATTGCGCTGCTGAACAGAAGCAGAATCGGAAAATACCGGTATTTGATAAAGTATCATGGCATCTTCGAGATATCCGAAGTAATCGTACAATGTGTTTTTCGAAACACTTTTTCCCATCGAAGTCAGAATATTGTAAACACGGTTGATGCTCAACAAAGTAGAAATGTTTGTAAAACAATACTTTACCAGGTATTTTATAAGAAACAGATTACTTACATTATAGCGTTCAATCAGATCTTTGTAAATAATCATATCGATATATTCCCTGAGAATTTTTTCCTTTAAATCGTTTTCAAGGAGCAATTCAGGGAAGCCTCCTGTTTCGAGATAATTGTTTAACTCATTTCGTATTAGCGCTGTTTGTGCAGAGCTGTATATATCGGCCTTGACAGATTTAAAACTCAGATACTCGGTAAAACTCAGCGGAAAGAGCGTGTATGTTATAGTTCGTCCTCTCAAACCCGTTGCTATTTCTTTAGTTAGCAGGCGGGAAGAAGAACCTGTGAGAAAAATCCTGCATTTTTCGGTATCATAAATTCTTCTTACAAAAAGTTCCCAATTGGGGATATTTTGAATTTCATCAAAAAAGTAATACACTATTTCGCCCTTTTTCGAAGGATACATTTCGTAATAAGCGTCTATTAAAGTCTGAAAATCATTCAACGTAAAATCAAACATCCGATCATCGTCAAAACTGATGTAAACAATACCCTCGGCTGGTACCAACGTTCTTAGCTTATGAATTGTATGATAAAAAACGCTGGTCTTTCCGCTTCTTCTGCTTCCGATAAGCGAAATTATTTTCGATGAGTCCAATGGCAGTTCCAACTCTCTCGGCAAACGTGCAGGAATATACTCCTGATTATCGCGTATAATTTTTTTGAAAAGTTCTTTTTTCATTTGTATTTTTCAATTAACACATAATTGATAATATATTTCCCTTAACAAAGATACATTATTTTTAGTGGATGTACAAATTATTTTGTAACAACATCAATGGCTATCACGCCCTCCAATCAAATTACAGAAACCTTAAAAAACGAATAAAACCTTTTAATACCCTGCCCCCACATTTGTCATCGCCACCCGGAATCCAATCCAAGAGCTCTGTCGATTTTCGTTAACCAAACATCGTGTTCCCGACAACATATATACCGCTGAATGACACCATGAACCGCCTTTCACCATCCTTGCGGGAGCGAATCTTTCTGCTGTTATAGCATTGTGAAGTACCTCCCCTGCAATAATTTGAACCTGATTTTTGTCGGATTGATTCAGTGTATCGAGCATATAATCGCCTTGTTTAGCCAGATAAGTAGCCACTTTAACAAAAGCGGAAGAATAATTATCATCGGCGGTAATCCCAAAATCGTTACGGGCAGACTGACTGCCGTCGAGCACCCACTCAGCCATATTCCCGGCCATATTAAACAGCCCCTTACTATTGGGGAAATAACTCAATACAGGAGCTGTTAACGAAGCCCCATCGTCGGTATACGATTTAAAACAAACTCCGTTTGCATCGAAAATCGGTCCTGTGTTGGCAAGCCATTGTCCTTTATTATTATACAATGCACTCCCCCACCAGGGATACACCGATTGTTTGTTGGTTTTGGGGTCTACTTCCAGGGCGGCATATTCCCATTCGGCTTCGGTTGGCAAACGGAACGAAGGATACAGATAACGGGCATAATTTGAGTTTGCCGAATCAGCTAAAAAAGCCTGAGTCGAAAAATAATATGATTTTTGCCTTAGAATTTTCTTCGAAACAAGAATATCTTCGTTCAAACGGTCGGTGCGCCATTGGCAGTAAGCCATTGCCTGATTCCAGCTAACACCTGCTACGGGGTAGTTATCGTAGGCTGGGTGTTGAAAATACAGGCGGCTGAAGGGTTCGTTATAAGAATACCGAAAGTCGTCGACCCAGCACAGGGTATCAGGGTATATTGGAATACCTATCATACCTGTATCTGCATCAGGATAATTATAAATTAGCTTGTCGGTATTGAGCATGTTTTTATAAATAAATCGCTGTTCATCAGCAAAATACAAACTCCCATTGAGTAATGAATCATTCCAGTCAACAGGAATTGCTTCGTTATAATGACCATTGGGCAGACAGCGCTCAGGGTAGTGTGATGCAAGTATATCCATCGCTGTTCTCATGGTTACCCAAGACGTAAAAGCCCTGTATTCACTATTTGACACTTCGTGATTGCTGATAAAATAGGCATCAACACTTACACGACGTGGAACATTACCAAGCAGCAGACAGGTATCGTTGGCAGTGGCAGTGATATAATGCTCCAAACGGTTCATTACAAAGGTGCCTGCAGGTACAAACGTCATTCCATCGAACTGCTTTCGGGCATTTCGGGGAAGTTTTTTATAGGTTTGTTTTGCCGGTTTTGCATCAGCTTTTTCAGATGTAGCATTGTAGTTCCATCCGGTCGTCTGCGCATTGAGATGTGCGAGAAATGCTGTAAGACACACTAAAAGCAATGCGATGAAGATTCTTTTCATTTTACTCGATTTTGGTATAAATATACAATATTCTATTTTAACTTAGATTCCTGACATTTAATTTCTATTTCAAAAAGTGCATCTTGAAATCGTTACTAATTTTCACCCAATTTGTTACTAAAAATAACATTGATTTAAACAATATGATTTATGGGTTTGTTATTTTTGTGCGACGATGCATTAAAAACAAGAATACAATGAATACGCTTATTGTTTACGCAAACTATAAAAATCACAGCCTGAACTTTGCCATTAAAGAAATTCTGGCCAATACACTGCACGAGAATGGGCACGAGGTTGTGGTTCGCGACCTGTATAACATTCGCTTTAACCCGGTGTTAACCCGGAAAGACCTTGAGATGATTGACCAGCAGATGTATCCACCCGATATAATGGAAGAACAGCAATACATCAAAAGAGCCGATTTGATTTGTTTTGTGTACCCCATCTGGTGGTCTGGCATGCCGGCTATTCTGAAAGGCTATATCGAAAGGGTGTTTGTCGACGGCTTTGCTTTTGAATATGAGAACGGGAAACCCAGACCTTTGCTTCATGGGAAAAAGGTAATGTTGTTTAATACCACGGGGTCAAAGATTGTTTTCGCCAGCGATGAAGAACGTAAAGCATTAAGTTTAATAACCGAGAAATCGATTTTTAACTTTTGCGGGATGGAAGTAGCAGGACATCATTATTTTCATGCAGTGTCGGTGGTTGATGCTGCAACGCGCAATCAATACCTCGAAACGGTGAAGAACATCGCGAAAAGTATTTAACAATGTGAATAAAACCGCGTTTACTCACATCGGTATGTGAATATCTATCGTTAATTTTGAAAATATCTGTTCGAAGCATAGTATATTTTTGTTGTAACCTATCGTACTGATGAAAGCTGTTTTAAAGAAAATATGGCAGGTGGTATTCCGGCTGATAAAAAACAAATATTTGTTCAGTATTGTGTTTTTTATTCTTTGGATCGGGCTTTTCGATACCTATAATCTTCTGGAACGCTCTGCACGCATTAACGAACTCAAGAAATTGCGGCAGGAAAAAGAGTTTTTTATCAAGGAAATTGCAGAATACAACCGTCAGATAGCAGAATTATTTTCGGATAAGAAAAACCTTGAAAAATTTGCCAGGGAGCAATACCTGATGAAAACCGAAAACGAAGATGTTTTTATTGTAATCGAAACTGAATAGTTAGTTCCATTCGGGATCTTCCGGAAAATTCTTCCAAATGTCGTAGCGACTTCCTGCATATCCCAGCGAACGCTCCCACAAATTATTGGCATCGCTGAAAACGAAATGGTCGTCAACATCGGTTACAAGCCATGAGTTTTC
Source organism: Bacteroidota bacterium (assembly GCA_029564465.1). Lineage (GTDB taxonomy): Bacteria > Bacteroidota > Bacteroidia > Bacteroidales > ML635J-15 > JAGOEF01. The sequence goes on from JAKQPY010000127.1 coordinate 27,493, forward strand.
GTTGAGTTCGCTTTTTAACTGACCAAAATCCCATCCCGAATAGCCAATGAAAAATTTAATCTTATCATCGGTGATAAAACCGTGTTTATACAATTCGACCATCTGCTCGTAATCGCCACCCAGATAGACCGAACCAAAAATGCGTTTACTGCCGTGGATCATATCGCCATACTGATGCAGCCAGAAAAGTACATCGTTTTCGACCGGACCTCCAATGTATAATTCAGCGTTTGTATTTTCGAAATCCGACATTACCTCGCCCACTTTCATTCCCGAATGATGATTCAAAATAAGACCGGCATGTGCGTTCCGGGTATCGTCGGTGAGCAAAATAACACTTCTGCCGAACAAAAAATCGGGCAACAGGGGTTCAGCAATTAATGCCCTGCCTTTTTGCGGCAACACATTATTCGATTTAATTTTT